>NZ_JAVAJF010000001.1:0-328955 GCF_030718085.1 Marinobacter sp. MDS2 | reverse complement strand
GTTTGCTGGTTGTGCCTTACTATAACAAGCCCACCCAAGAGGGCTTGTACCAGCACTTCAAAGCCATTGCGGAAGCGGTTCCGGGCATGAGCCAGATCGTATACAACGTGCCGGGGCGTACTGCCTGTGACATGTTGAATGAAACGGTGTTACGCCTTGCTGACATTCCCAACATCGTGGGCATTAAAGATGCCACCGGTAATATCCCGCGCGGAACCGAGCTCATTCAAGGCTTGGCTGGGCGCTTGGCGGTGTACTCCGGTGACGATGCGACGGCGGCAGAGCTGATGCTCGCGGGCGCCAAAGGCAATGTTTCAGTGACCGCGAATGTCGCGCCGAAAGGCATGGCTCAGTTGTGTGAAGCCGCGATCGCCGGGAACGAAGAGGAGACGCGTCGTCTTAACGAACAGCTTATGCCGTTGAACCACAAACTTTTCCTGGAAGCAAACCCGATTCCGGTGAAGTGGGCTCTGCAGCATATGGGCATGATTGGTGAAGGGATTCGTCTGCCGCTGACGCCGCTCAGTGACAAGTTCCACGGCGAAGTGGAAGACGCACTCAAGGCTTCAGGCGTTCTCTGAAGCCAACCTCTTTTCTCTTCAACCGGAGTAACCCGATGCAGGTTCCTGGAAGAACCCGTAACAAACTTGTATCCCTAGCCCGGCCTGTTGCCGGGTTTGTGTTTGCTGGCACCCTGGCAGGTTGTGGTTTTCTGCACGATCGTTCTGAAGACTATGTGAACGCCCCGGAAGGCACGCCCATTCAGGTGCCTGCCGGCTATGACAGTTCTCGTTTGGGCGAAGCTATGCCAATTCGCAGCATTCGCACGGATGATTCTCGCCGGATGTACCCGTCTTCTATCCCTCGGCCCCCCGATATGACGTCTGAGATTCTCGACGAGAACTACGTGATCGAGGAGCTGGATGGACGGCTGTGGTTGCTGGTGAACGATGTGCCGGGTCGCTTGTGGCCTGCGGCGAGTGCCTGGATGAACGAGTCCGGATTGGGTGTTGCGCACGACAGCCCCCAATTGGGTGTTCTGCAAAGCGAACTGGCCAATTTCAGTATGGCGGCCCGCACGTTACTTGAACTGGACAACGCGCCATCAGCTTCTGAACCCAAGGTGCTGGTGCAGCTGAGGCTGGCCCCCGGCATTCGTCGGAAAACCACAGAAATTCGCGCCCAGGTGCTGGAGTTCGCTGAAAAGCCCGAGGGCTTGGTGGCCTGGAACGGGGATGCAGCCGACAATGAGCCGTCTCAGGCGCTTCAGAAAAAGCTGCTCGGCGAATTGGCAGAGTTTCTGAAGCAGAGGGAAGATAGCAAATCGTTCTCTCGTGCGGCTTCAGGAATGGTCGCTAAGCCGTTGGTTCGTTTGGTGTCGGAAGATGAACAGGCGAAAGCTGTTGAAGTAGAACTCGATTATGGCCGCACCTGGGCGGAAGTTAACCGGTCACTGGAAGAGATTGGTGCAAGCATTGTCGATATCGACCGCAGTGCCGGTTGGGTTCAGGTGGATTTCCGCACCGAAGACGAACGTTCACCGGGCTGGTTCTCCTGGTTTAGCGATGATGACACGCTCACACACACTCACACGGTAACAATCAGCCAGGCAGCCCCTGCCATGGTGGTTACGGCAGAACGCGTTGACGCCTATAATGGTGAACATACCAGTGCCGACCTGCTTACCAAATTGTTTGAACATTTGTACTGATTAACGGGGCGGCCGGGCAGGCCGTCGACCGTTTGGAGACCTTAATGGAAAAGCGCGAAGAGCTATACGCGGGCAAGGCAAAATCTGTTTTCCGCACTGATGACCCTAATCGTTTCGTTCTGGTATTCCGGGACGACACTTCCGCCTTCGACGGCGAAAAGAAAGAGCAGTTGAACCGCAAAGGCATGGTGAACAACAAGTTCAACGCCTTCATCATGGAGAAGCTGGAAGCGGCCGGCGTGCCGACTCACTTTGAAGGGCTGCTGTCCGGCACCGAATCTTTAGTGAAAAAGCTCGACATGATTCCGGTTGAATGCGTTGTGCGCAACATTTCTGCCGGCAGCCTGTGCCGTAGAATTGGCGTGGAAGAGGGCGTTGAGCTGAATCCGCCCACTTACGAGCTGTTCCTCAAAGACGATGCCCTGCACGACCCCATGGTGAACGAGTCGTTGGCGGTGAGCTTCGGCTGGGCCTCAGAAGCCGAGCTGGCGCAGATGAAAGAGCTGACCTACAAGGTAAACGATGTACTTAAGGCTCTGTTTGATGAGGCCGGTATGCTGCTGGTTGACTACAAACTGGAATTTGGCCGCAGTGAAGGAACGATTGTTCTGGGTGACGAATTCAGCCCGGATGGCTGTCGTATCTGGGATAAGGAAACCCGCAAGAAGATGGATAAAGACCGGTTCCGTCAGGGGCTTGGCAGCGTGATTGAAACCTACGAAGAAGTAGGTCGTCGTCTCGGCATCAGTTTTGACTGATCACTATAATAAATAACCAATCGATAGGGTGTTTTATGCGTAAATTGATGATTGCTGTGGGTGGCTCCTTGGTGCTTGCCGCTCCGTTGGCCAGCGCGGATGTAGTTGGTGCGGGTGCAAGCGTTAGCTACTGGAAGTCGGATTTTTCCGGGGAAGTGGTTAACAAGAACTCCGCAGTTGATATCGAGAATGATCTCAACATGAGCAGCGACGGCAACGCCAACTTTACTGCAAGCTTTGAGCACCCGATTCCGGTACTGCCGAACGTTCGCTTGAACTATACCGGTATATCCCAGAGTGGCAGTGGTAAGATTGGTGCAGCGGCTTTTGACGGTATTCTGCCGGGGGCCGATGTTAAATCCGACCTCGATATCGAACAGCTTGATGCCACCTTCTACTACGAAGTGCTGGACAACTGGGTGAATCTGGATCTGGGTCTGACGGCTAGGAAGATGGATGCTGAGTTGATCGTTCGCGACCAAACTGGTTCGGCGAAGGTCAGTAAAACCGAGGTCGATGCAGTATTGCCCATGGGTTACGCCTCCGTTCGCTTCGACCTGCCGTTCACCGGCGTATCCGTTGGTGGCGAAGGCAACGTGATTTCCTACAGCGGTGATTCCCTGTACGACGTTAACGTATACGGACAGTTCGATGTGGCTGTACTGCGCCTGCGCGCCGGCTACCGCGAGATGGCCATTGATTACGAAGACGACGACGATCGACTGGACGTGAAGCTGTCCGGTCCGTTTGCAAGTATCGGCGTGGACTTCTAAGCAGACTATCCAGGCGCCTCCGGGCGCCTTTTTGTTGGAGAACAGATTTTGAAAATCCTCGTAACGGGCACCGCCGGGTTCATCGGCTCACACCTTGCTCATCGACTGCTGGAACGTGGCGACGAAGTGATCGGTGTGGACAACGTTAACGACTATTACGACGTCAACCTGAAAGAGGCGCGGCTGGCACGGTTGCTGGATAAGCCGGGCTTCACTGAAGTGCGGGAAGACGTGGCCAATCGTGAGGCGATGGAAGCGCTTTTCCAGAAGCACAAGCCTGAGCGAGTGGTGCACTTGGCAGCGCAAGCCGGTGTTCGCTATTCACTGGAAAACCCTCATGCCTATATCGACGCGAATCTGGTGGGCTTCACCAATATCTTGGAAGGCTGTCGTCACAACGACGTGAAGCATCTGGTCTATGCCTCTAGCAGCTCGGTTTATGGTGCCAACGAAACCATGCCGTTCTCGGTGCATGACAACGTGGACCATCCATTGAGTCTCTACGCAGCATCCAAGAAAGCTAACGAGCTGATGGCTCACACCTACAGTCATCTGTACAACATGCCGACCACCGGATTGCGATTCTTTACCGTATACGGCCCCTGGGGTCGCCCGGACATGGCGTTGTTTATCTTCACCAAGAAAATTCTGGCGGGTGAGCCCATTGATGTATTCAACCACGGCCAACACCGCCGCGATTTCACCTACATCGATGACATTGTTGAAGGCGTAATCCGCACGCTGGACCACGTGGCCGAATCGAACCCCGAATGGTCAGGCGCCCAGCCAGACCCAGGCACCAGCAAGGCGCCGTATCGCATCTACAATATCGGCAGCAATAATCCGGTAGAGCTGTCCAGGTTTATCGAGATCATCGAGGAGCGAGTGGGCAAGAAAGCGCAGAAGAACCTGCTACCGTTGCAGCCAGGTGACGTGCCCGCCACCTACGCCAATGTCGATGACCTGATCAACGATGTGGACTACAAGCCGGCAACGCCGGTTGAAGAGGGTATCGCTAACTTCGTGGATTGGTACCGGGATTTTTATAAGGTCTGATCACAACACGTGTTATGCGTGAAAAAAAAACGGCCGACAAATATGTCGGCCGTTTTTGTTTGGCTTCCAGTTTTATTTAAGCAGTAATTGCTTTACGGCGCGCCCGGAGCCCGAGCCCCAATAGACCCAAGCCGATGAGAGCCAAAGATGATGGTTCCGGCACTGAGGCGGATGGCTGACATGCAGGATCGGTTGGGTTGAGTTGGCAGAAATCCAGAGTTTCCTGCAGTTTCTTGTTTGCGAAGTCGGTCACGAACTGCTGAACAACGTTCTGGTCACTGGTGTTAAACCCGTTCAGGTCGAACACGGTGCCACCATGATCGGTAATCAGTTGCTGGTAGGAGGTAATGGTGCTGGACCTTCTGAGCACGCCGTTGTACAGCGCGTTGTTGTTGGTCAGAAGCCCGTCGAGGATGGTTTCTGAGACCGCCTGACCACCGACAGCTCCGCGTGAGACGAAGTCGCCATTGGAGGGTTCATCTGTCAGTATGATGATGTTTTTGACTGCATTACCGCGGAAAGAGAAAAGGTCGGTCTGGCCGTCCAGCGCATTTAGCGCAAAGGCGGTTGCGGTGTAGCCTGGTTCTGATCCACCGTTGGTCAATAGCCCTTGCGCTGCGGTCGAGAAGTTCGTGGCATCGGTGAAATCGGTGATCATTCTGGGGGCAGGCGATGCGCTTCCGTACCCTACTAAACCATACTGCGCATCAACCTGGCCGGTTCCCGTCAGTATGCTGGCAAACAGCCCGATGTTGTTCCGGAGGTTGGTTTGAACACTACCCATGGAGCCAGACTCATCGACAACAAACACGATGTCACTGAGAATGGGGGCCGCATGCGCCGGCGATAGTGCTATGGACGCTCCCAGCAGGAGCCCTGAGAATAGTTTTTTTAGGTTCATGGTTGGATCCCTCGTTCCATTTTATTCGAAATCGCCCGTTATAAGTTTGAGCGTAAGGGAATACCAGCATGCCGCGTGCCATGTTTTTAGGTTTAATATTGTTCTTTTAAAACAGTCTGTTACAAAGTCTTTGGTGCGGGCGGCGAGAATAACTGTATAAAAAGCTGACAAGCTGAGGGCCGTCTTCTCGCCCTCAATTGTTGGCCGGCGGCTCGCATTCAAGGGTGTAGCGAGCCGGGTGCTTTTGTAGCGGGCAATCAAAGGCCAGGTGTTTGGCCACCAGCTGGAGTCCTGAAGGAGCTTTGGCACCATAAATCCGATCCCCCACGATCGGATGTCCAATCGATGCGAGATGACGCCGTATCTGGTGTTTTCTGCCAGTGTCTATTTTGACTTCCACGAGCGTTGTGTTCGTTTCCGAATCGGCTTTAATGGTCGTGACGTGGCTTACCGATGCTTTGCCATCAATAGGGGCGTCAATTTTGGTGTCTTGGGCGGTCAGTTGTCCGGTAACCCGTGCCCAATAGATTTTGGTCATGGCCCGGCTTGAAAACAGGGTAGAGAGGGCCGCTGCCGCCCTACCATCGTGGGCAACAAGCATTAATCCTGCGGCGTCCGCATCCAGGCGGTGCACCAGAAAGCAAGAGCGGTTCAATTGAATTTCTGCGAGGCGCAGCAAGCTGCAATGATCTCCCCATTGAGAGCCTTGAGATAGTAGCCCATGGGGTTTATTCCAGACACTGTAACGACCTTTGTCTTCAATGAGCGTTGGGGCTTCTGGCTCACGGGCCAACACGGCGTCATCATAGAACAGCTCAATGCGGGTTCCCGGTTTTAATTCCCGTTTTGCTTTTCTCAGCCGTACCCGTTTGCCCTTCTGCAACCACCAGCAAGCCCCTTTCGCCATGGCATCCTTGATCCGCTGTTTGGGTAAATCTGACGCCTGCGCCAGAGCATCCACGGCGGTTTGGGTGGCATTAACGGTGATATCAATCTGTTTGCGCATCGGGTGTCCTGAAGGGGGCGGTTGTCGGAGCAATGGTACGAACCGGCAGGGCGCCGGACAAGTGCTTTCGCGCTGAGTTAACCATTCAATGGGGAGGGTGTACACTGAGTAGAAACGCCGAGAAGGAGAATAAAGATGCCGCTCATAGGATGGTT
Organism: Marinobacter sp. MDS2; assembly: GCF_030718085.1. Classification (NCBI taxonomy): domain Bacteria; kingdom Pseudomonadati; phylum Pseudomonadota; class Gammaproteobacteria; order Pseudomonadales; family Marinobacteraceae; genus Marinobacter; species Marinobacter sp. MDS2. The sequence continues at coordinate 322,595 of NZ_JAVAJF010000001.1, read as the reverse complement.
GTTTATTTTGGCCGCAATCGCGTTGGTGGTTGGCAGCCTGTTATTTCTCAGAGACAGCGCGAATATGAAAATTCCGGAAGAGAAACTGGAAAAGATCCGCGCCCGAAAAGCTCAGCTCGAGAAAGAAGAGCGAGAAGAGGAAAAGCGGGAGGGGTAAATTTAGAACCCAGCCAGCAACACGTAATCCTGGGCGAAATAGAACGCCCAGTCGTAATAGTAATACGGATCCAGGTATTTGGTTTCAAGCAACTCGGGGTGGTCTGCGACCACTGCCAAGGCCATGATTCCCGCTGCAAAAGTACACTTTTTTCCAGTTCCCACGCTTAACTCCTTCTAAGCGGCACGCTTTTTATTCTAAAACGTGTGTTCGTTGGCTACATATTACAGAGTACTTACGACAAGAATAGTCGACGTTTGGCGAGTCACCAGTTTTTAGTGTTTTTATTACACCGCACCGCAATGAAGGTGTGGATGGGGGCGTTAAGAGTGGGTGGAATAGCTGGTTTTGAGAAAGGTGTGCGCCAGAAACGAAAAAAGCCACTTGGCTTACGCCTAAGTGACTTTTCTGCTTGCAGGGAATGGTAGGACCACCCAGATTCGAACTGGGGACCTCTACCATGTCAAGGTAGCGCTCTAACCAACTGAGCTATGGTCCTATGTCCTGCAACGGGGACGAAATATACTGATTATCCTTTTGTTGGTCAACTACTTTGAGGCGTATTTTTTACTTTCATGAAGCCTTTGATGGCGCGGCTCAAAGCATTCCAGCGATTGACTAATAAAGCAGCGAAAATCAGACCACATCCGCTTATTTGCAGGGTTGTCATGCTCTCGCCAAACCATACCGCGGCGAACAGCGCGACCCACACAGGTTCCAGTATCAGAATTACCACCCCGTGACTGTGTGCAGACAGGCTTTGAGCAAAGGTCTGCAGTAGGAAACGACCCGCTGTGGCAATGATGGCGCTGGCCAGCACCCACGCGTACAGGATGGGTGGCGGGTTGGTGAAAGTGGCTGCCCAGGGTTCGCTGATGGCCGATTCAGCAAGGGTTACGAAACCTACGGTCAGAAGTGCCATGGCGGTGAGTGGCAGGGCGGGGACTTTCTTTTTTTCGATGGTCTCACCGTGTTTGTTCACCACCGTCCGTTGATTGGCAGTTCGGGTGTTCAGTGTGAAATAAAGCGCAAAGATAAACGCGGCCATCACGAAGTAGAGTTGGCCGGGGTCTGGCCGGAACCCGTTTTCCAATGAGAGCAGGGCGAGGCCCGATATCGCGATGGGTATCGCTATCCAAGTACTGATGGGCTGGGCTTCACCAAACACCAGTCGTGCCAGTATTGGCACAATAACCACGCCCAGGCTGGTGAGAAAGGCGCCTTCTCCCATGCTCTCACCGTGGAAAAGCCCCATAATCCAGCAGGTCATGGCAATTCCGAACACTGCGCCAACGCCGATGCTTCGCCGAATCTGGTCCGCGCTCAAGCGGCGCAAAGAGGGCAGGGCCAAAAGAATCAGAACACCACCGGCAATTAGAAACCGAACAGCCATAAACAGCAAAGGCGGCATCATCAAAACCGCTTCTTTTGAAAACATCCAGCCGACTGCCGCAAGAAGAGTGACGACGACCAGAAGAAGGTCGGATTTATGAGCGTCAGACATGATTAATAAGAGCCTGCATCGATAAAAAGGTCGCTCAATTTATCGTTAGGTCGCTAAAAAAGAAAGCAGCGAAAACCGAGGGGAGCGGGTTATACGAACTCGCACGTTGTGCCTAAAGCGACATATACGATACATTTCCGTATAACGCACTTCATTACGTACAACGCTTGGTGGTTTTTAAAGGCCACCGCGAACGGGTCAGAGGCAACAGGATGCGGTACCTGCAATCATTTCATCGTCGTTTACGTTATTTGCGCGAAGCGGGCCAGTTATCCTGTTCCGACATTGCCGCCATGTGCGGCGTAGAAGAGGCGGAGGTTCAGCGCTGGGAGGCGCCGGAGCTCAAGCAGCGGAGTTACCCGGGTGTGGCCGAGCTGCTGGATTTGTGTGTGAAAACAGAAACGCCGCTCGAACAAATGCTGGACATGAACGAAGACAGCGACGCAGACCAGCTGGAGTTACCGGGTTTGGTCGTCAGTAACGGTGATGGTCTGGCAGAAGCGCTTAAAGAGTTGGAGCAGGAGATAGAGCGCGTGAAGCTGTCAAACGAGGAAATGGAAATTCTGCGCCGGTTCCGCAAAGCCTCAACGGATAACCGGCGCATGGTGTTGCAGCTGTTAGGGGGCTAAGTCCTTACTTGCCTTTCTTGTAGATGTTTTCATACACGTAGTTGGTGGCTTCCACAAAACCATCAATGCTGCCGCAGTCGAAACGTTTGCCTTTGAACTGATACGCCAGAACGCAGCCGTTCTTGGCTTGCTCCAGCAGGGCGTCTGTGATTTGCACTTCGCCGTTTTTGCCCGGGGGGGTGCGCTCCAGGATCTCGAAGATATCCGGCGTCAGAATGTAGCGGCCAATAATCGCGAGATTGCTCGGTGCATTCTCGGGCGCTGGTTTCTCTACCATGTCGGTGATGCGGTATAGGCCGTCTTTCATGGACTCACCGGCAATCACGCCGTACTTATGGGTCTCATCCATAGGCACTTCTTCAATGGCGACAATTGAACAGCGAAACTGGTTGTACAGTTTCACCATCTGGCTCAATACGCCGTCGTCGTCTTCCGGGCCCACGCAGAAGTCGTCAGCCAGAACCACCGCGAACGGGTTGTCACCGACCAGGTTACGGCCCGTTAGAATAGCGTGCCCCAAACCTTTCATTTCGCTCTGGCGGGTAAACGCGAAGGTGTTGTTATCAATCAGATCGCGAATAGAGGTCAGCAGGCCTTCTTTACCTGAACCAGCAATCTGATGTTCCAGCTCGTAACTGATGTCAAAGTGGTCTTCGATGGCGCGCTTACCGCGACCCGTCACGAACCCGAATTCGTGTATACCGGCGTCTGACGCTTCTTCGACGCCATACTGAACCAGCGGCTTGTTAACAACCGGCAGGATTTCTTTGGGCATGGCCTTGGTGGCCGGGAGGAAGCGCGTGCCATAACCGGCAACGGGGAAGAGACACTTCTTGATCATAGGGTTCATCCTTCATTCGATTCGAGCTTGTTGGGAGCCTTCCCACAAAGTGCGCTAAGTGTAGCGAAGTTGCAGGTCTAAATGGAGGGTTTCGTGGGCAGAAAGGAAGAGAAGAAAGGTTTCGGCGGGTTATCTGCTAACAATTAGACTTTCGCCGCAACGCGAATTGTTGACAATCCGTGTGTTGAGGCGTAGCTTTCGAATCATCAAACCTTGGATTGTTAACAAAACATGGCTGAAGTTCAGTTACAAACTCAAACCCGCGCCGACGAAGCATTCGATTGTTTGCAAACCGCAATCGTAAAAGGCGATTTGGCACCGGGCGAGAAAATCGGCGAAGTAGAGCTCTGTTCTCGATTTAATCTGACCCGAGGGCCGCTGCGAGAAGCGTTGGGCCGTTTGGAGTCTCGTGGATTGCTGGTGCGCCGTCCGCACGCCGGAGTGAAGGTGGTCTCTGTCAGCGCCGCGGAATTGATTGAACTGTATCGAATCCGTGAAGTGATGGAAGGTCTGGCCGCGCGGCAAGCAGCCGAACGAATGACCGATGAAGAGATTCGGGATCTGCGGGCCACTCTCGATAGCCATGAAACCATGATCGAAGAAGCTCGCGGTCAGGCCTATTATCAGGCCGAGGGCGATTACGATTTCCATCACCGTATTGCCACCGGGAGCCGAAACACCAAGTTGGCCCAGATGCTTCTGGGTGACCTTTATTACATGGTGCGAATGTACCGTTACCGATTAAGCACATCCGCCGGGCGCCCTCATATGGCGCTGGGCGAACACCGCAGTATCGTCGAAGCCATTGCCCAGCGTGATGGTGAACTCGCCGAATTTCTAATGAAAAGACACATCAACGCCGCACGCCAGAATATCGAGAAAAAGATTGAAGAAGGCGTGTTAACCATCTGAATAAGAGGTAATTATTATGGCTAAGCTTTCCGCAGGTGCTCGTTTCCGTAAAGCTCTGAAAGAAAACCAACCGCTGCAGATTGTCGGGACCATCAATGCCTATGCGGCCATGATGGCCGAGCGGGTAGGGCATCAGGCCATTTACCTGTCAGGTGGTGGTGTTGCTAACGCGTCCTACGGTCTGCCGGATCTGGGTATGACCAGCATGAACGACGTTGTCGAAGACGTTCGCCGCATTACCGCCGCTACCGACGTGCCGCTGTTGGTTGATATCGATACGGGCTGGGGCGGCGCTTTCAACATTGCTCGCACCATTCGCGAAATGGAACGTGCAGGCGCAGCTGCTGTTCACATCGAAGACCAGGTTGCCCAGAAGCGCTGTGGCCACCGTCCGAACAAAGAAATTGTGTCCAAAGAAGAAATGGTAGATCGTATTCGTGCGGCGGCCGATGCCCGTGAAGACAAAGACTTCTTCATCATGGCCCGTACCGATGCCTTCCAGAAAGAAGGTCTGGAAGCTGCGATTGATCGAGCGAAGGCCTGCATCGAAGCCGGTGCTGATGGCATCTTCGCTGAAGCGGTACACGAACTGTCGGACTACAAAGCGTTTGCTGAAGCCATCGATGCGCCGATTCTGGCGAACATCACCGAGTTTGGTGCTACGCCGCTATACAACAAGGCCGAGCTGGCTGAAGCCGGTGCCGCTATGGTTCTGTACCCTCTCAGTGCCTTCCGCGCGATGAACAAGGCGGCGCTGACGGTGTATCAGAACATCCTGGAAAAAGGTGACCAGAAAGACGTAGTGGATCTGATGCAAACTCGCATGGAACTCTACGATTTCCTGAACTACCACGACTTCGAGCAGAAGCTGGACGAATTGTTTACTCAGAAAAAAGACTGAATTGTTACAAATCTAAAAACGGAACATTGAGGGAGACCAACATGGCTGAAGCAAAGAAACTAGGCGGAGCAGGCCTGCGTGGCCAGGTGGCTGGTGAAACAGCGTTGTGTACTGTGGGTAAAACCGGTGCGGGCCTCACCTATCGTGGCTACGACGTAAAAGACCTGGCGGAACATGCCCAGTTTGAAGAAGTGGCGTACCTGCTGCTGCGTGGCAAACTGCCCAACCAGCAGGAGCTGGATGCTTACAAAGCCAAGCTCAAGAGCCTGCGTACACTGCCGGATGCCCTGAAAACCGTTCTGGAGCAGATCCCGAGCAACGCTCACCCGATGGACGTGATGCGTACCGGTTGCTCCATGTTGGGTAACCTGGAAACTGAAAACGATTTCAGTGAGCAGGACGACAAAATTGATCGCATGCTGGCGGCGTTCCCCGCGATCATCACCTATTGGTACCGTTTCGCCCACGAAGGTGTGCGTATCGATACCGCGAACAGCGAATCCGATTCTATCGGTGGCCTGTTTCTGGAGCTGCTGCACGGTAAGAAACCGAGCGAGCTGCATGAGCGTGTAATGAACGTGTCTCTGATTCTGTACGCCGAGCACGAATTCAACGCGTCTACCTTTACCGCTCGCGTGTGTGCCTCGACGCTGTCGGACATCCACAGCTGCGTGACCGGTGCCATCGGTTCTCTGCGCGGACCTCTGCACGGCGGCGCCAACGAAGCTGCCATGGAACTGATTCAGCGCTTCCAGACTCCGGATGAAGCCGAAGCTGGCCTGATGGGTATGCTTGAGCGTAAAGAAAAGATCATGGGCTTCGGCCACGCGATCTACACAGACTCCGATCCCCGTAACGGCATCATCAAGAAGTGGTCTGAGACATTGGCGCAAGAAGTGGGCGATACCGTTCTGTATCCGGTTTCGGTACGTTGTGAAGAAGTTATGTGGCGCGAGAAGAAGTTGTTCTGCAACGCGGATTTCTTCCATGCCTCGGCTTATCACTTCATGGGCATCCCGACCGAACTGTTTACGCCCATCTTCGTGATGTCGCGGGTATCCGGCTGGACAGCGCACGTAAAAGAGCAGCGTGCCAAGAACCGTATCATCCGCCCAAGCGCGGACTACACCGGCCCGGAAGATCAGGAATGGCTGCCGATTGATAAGCGCAGCTAAAGGCTAAGCAATCTTAGGGAATTGTTGACTCCCCGCTGGGGTCTGACCCCGCGGGGTCAGACCCCATCCATGTTGCCCGAGCCGATCTCCGAATTAGAGGACATGAGATGAACACCGAATATAGAAAGCCGCTTCCGGGTACTGACCTGAAGTACTACGACACTCGTCAGGCCATTGAAGATATTCAGCCTGGTTCCTACGCGAAATTGCCGTATACCTCCAAAATTCTGGCCGAACAATTGGTTCGTCGCTGTGATGCTGAGTCCCTTACGGATTCCTTGAAGCAGTTGATCGAGCGTAAGAGCGATCTGGATTTCCCGTGGTATCCGGCGCGTGTGGTTTGCCACGATATTCTTGGCCAGACAGCATTGGTTGACTTGGCCGGCCTGCGTGATGCCATCGCCGAGAAGGGCGGTGACCCCGCCAAGGTAAACCCGGTTGTCCCGACCCAGCTGATTGTGGACCATTCCCTGGCGGTTGAAGCCGCGGGTTGTGATCCGGATGCTTTTGAGAAAAACCGTGCGATTGAAGAGCGCCGAAACGAAGATCGTTTCCACTTCATCAACTGGACACGCACCGCTTTCCGTAATGTGGACGTGATTCCGGCTGGTAACGGCATCATGCACCAGATCAATCTGGAGAAGATGTCTCCGGTGATCCAGAATCGTCCAGATGAAGACGGGCATCCGATTGCATTCCCGGATACCTGTGTCGGCACCGACAGCCACACCCCGCACATCGATGCGCTGGGTGTTATTGCGATTGGTGTGGGTGGTCTGGAAGCGGAAACTGTTATGTTGGGTCAGCCATCCATGATGCGCCTGCCGGACATCGTAGGTGTGAAACTGACCGGCAAACGCCAGCCTGGCATCACCGCAACCGACATCGTTCTGGCCATTACCGAATTCCTGCGCAAAGAACGCGTTGTCGGCGCGTATCTCGAGTTCTTTGGTGAAGGTGCCTCCAGCCTGACCATCGGCGACCGGGCTACCATCTCCAACATGACACCGGAATACGGTGCCACCGCGGGTATGTTCTACATCGACGAACAGACCATCGATTACCTGAAGTTGACCGGCCGGGAGCCGGAGCAAGTGGATCTGGTTGAGAAGTACGCGAAAGAAACTGGCCTGTGGGCCACTGAAATGACCGAAGCCCAGTACGAGCGTGTGCTGGAATTTGATCTTTCTACGGTGGTTCGCAACGTGGCTGGCCCATCTAACCCGCATCGTCGAGTTGCAACATCAGAGCTGGAAGAGCGCGGCATTGCCGTGAATCTGGAAGCTGCGCTGGAAGAAGAGCGCAAAGGCCTGATGCCTGATGGCGCTGTGATCATCGCTGCAATCACGTCTTGCACCAACACCTCGAACCCCCGCAACGTGGTAGCGGCTGGTTTGGTGGCGAAAAAAGCCAACGAGTTAGGCTTGGTTCGTAAGCCGTGGGTGAAGTCGTCCTTCGCACCGGGCTCCAAAGTCGCTCGCCTGTATCTGGAAGAAGCCGGCCTGCTGCCAGAAATGGAAAAGCTGGGCTTTGGTATCGTGGCCTACGCCTGCACCACCTGTAACGGCATGTCTGGCGCGTTGGACCCGAAAATCCAGCAGGAAATCATCGACCGCGACCTGTACTCAACCGCCGTGCTGTCTGGTAACCGGAACTTTGACGGTCGTATTCACCCGTATGCGAAGCAAGCGTTCCTGGCGTCACCGCCGCTGGTTGTGGCCTACGCCATTGCCGGTACCGTGCGCTTCGACATCGAACAGGATGCCTTGGGTTACGACAAAGATGGCAAGCCGGTCACTCTGAAAGACCTGTGGCCTTCCGATGAAGAAATCGATCGCATCGTCGGCGAATTCGTGAAGCCAGCGCAGTTCAAAGAAGTCTACATCCCGATGTTCAACCTGGATGCCGTTGAGCAGGCCAAGAGCCCGCTGTACGACTGGCGACCGATGTCTACATACATCCGTCGCCCGCCATACTGGGAGGGCGCACTGGCTGCCGAGCGCACCATGACAGGCATGCGTCCGCTGGCGGTTCTGGGTGACAACATCACCACAGACCACTTGTCGCCGTCTAACGCCATCATGATGGACTCGGCCGCCGGTGAATACCTGCACAAAATGGGCGTGCCAGAGGAAGACTTCAACTCCTACGCAACGCACCGTGGCGACCACCTGACCGCGCAGCGCGCGACCTTCGCCAACCCGAAACTGTTGAACGAAATGGTTCGGGATGAAAACGGCGAAGTGAAGCAGGGCTCCCTCGCTCGCATCGAGCCGGAAGGGCAGGTTACTCGCATGTGGGAAGCGATTGAAACCTACATGGAGCGCAAGCAGCCGCTGATCATCGTGGCTGGAGCGGACTACGGCCAAGGCTCCTCCCGTGACTGGGCCGCCAAGGGCGTTCGTCTGGCGGGTGTGGAAGTGATTGTCGCGGAAGGCTTCGAGCGTATTCACCGTACCAACCTGGTTGGCATGGGCGTACTGCCGGTTCAGTTCCGTGAAGGCGAAACCCGCCACACCTATAACATCGACGGTACTGAAACCTTCGATGTGAAAGGCGAAATCGCCCCGGGTGCGGAGCTCACTCTGGTGATCAACCGCAAGAACGGCGAATCCGTCGAAGTGCCTGTGACGTGCCGTCTGGACACCTTCGCTGAGCTGAACATCTATTCAGCTGGCGGTGTACTCCAGCGCTTCGCCCAGGACTTCCTGGAAGCCGAAGGCGCAGCGTAATCAGCTTGTAGAGTTTGAATTCTGACTCCGAAGCCAAACTGGCAAAGGGGTCTGACCCCTCGGGGTCAGACCCCACCCAGCTAGCCACACCCAACTTTCGGACCACCCCAAATGCTTTCAAAGAGAGGCATTTCATGAGTTTCCTCCCACAGATTAAAGTACCCGCTACCTACATGCGTGGCGGCACCAGTAAAGGCGCGTTTTTCCGCCTGCAAGATTTGCCTGAAGCCTGTCAGGTGCCCGGTGAGGCCCGCGACAAACTGTTGCTTCGTGTGATCGGAAGCCCCGATCCCTACGAGAAACAAATCGACGGTTTGGGTAACGCCACCTCCAGTACCAGTAAAACCGTGATTCTGGCGGCGCCGACTCAGCCAGACCACGACGTGGACTACCTGTTCGGTCAGGTGTCCATCGACAAGCCATTCGTGGATTGGAGTGGCAACTGCGGCAACCTGACTGCGGCAGTCGGAGCGTTCGCCATCAATGGCGGTTTTGTTGCGAAAGAGCGCATCCCCGAAAACGGCATCTGCACCGTTCGGATCTGGCAAGCGAACATTAAGAAAACCATCGTTGCCCACGTACCCATCACCAACGGTGAGGTGCAGGAAACCGGCGATTTCGAGTTGGATGGTGTGACCTTCCCGGCCGCTGAAGTGAAGATCGAATTCATGGACCCAGCCGACGGCGAAGGCTCCATGTTCCCGACCGGCAATCTGGTAGACGATCTTGAAGTGCCGGGCGTAGGCACGCTCAAAGCGACCATGATCAACGCCGGTATCCCCACGATCTTCGTGAACGCCGAAGACATTGGCTACAAAGGCAGTGAGCTTCAGGGCGACATCAACAGCGATCCGAAAGCTTTAGCCATGTTCGAAACCATTCGCGCCCACGGTGCGGTGAAAATGGGCCTGATCACAGACATCGCCGAAGCAGCTAATCGTCAGCACACCCCGAAAGTGGCCTTTGTCGCCAAACCAGTCGATTACGTATCGTCCAGCGGCAAGCAAATTAACGCCTCGGATGTGGATTTGCTGGTACGCGCTCTGTCTATGGGCAAGCTGCATCACGCCATGATGGGCACGGCGGCGGTGGCTATCGCGACGGCATCGGCTATCCCGGGCACATTGGTGAACCTGGCGGCTGGCGGCGGTGACCGTACCGAAGTTACCTTTGGCCATCCTTCAGGAACTTTGCGCGTAGGCGCGGAAGCCAAAGAAGTGAATGGCCAGTGGACTGCAACCAAAGCCATCATGAGCCGCAGTGCGCGGATTATCATGGAAGGTTGGGTGAGGGTGCCTCAAGACAGTTTCTGAACTAAGCTGAGGCATACCCTGACGATTCCGGAAATAGGAGGATTTTGCCATGGGAGCCAACGTAGACCAGAACACACGTCCTGATTACGATGAGGTGTTACAGGAAATTGCGGACTATGTCCTCAATTACCAAATCGACAGTGACGAGGCATGGGAGGCTGCCCGTTACTGTTTGATGGACACCCTTGGCTGCGGGCTTCTCGCCTTAAAGTTTCCGGAATGCACCAAACACCTTGGCCCCTATGTGGAAGGCACTGTTGTTCCTCACGGGGCGAGGGTGCCTGGCACGCCATATCGGTTAGACCCGGTTAAAGCGGCCTGGGATATCGGCTGCATCGTGCGCTGGCTGGATTACAACGATACCTGGCTGGCGGCCGAATGGGGCCACCCCTCTGATAACCTCGGCGCCATTCTCGCGGTTGCCGACCACCTTTCCCAAAAACGCGTAGCCAACGGGCAAGCGCCCCTAGCCATGAAAGCCGTGCTGGAAGCCATGATCATGGCCCATGAGATTCAGGGCGTTCTCGCGTTGGAAAACTCATTTAATCGGGTCGGGCTGGATCACGTGGTGCTGGTAAAGGTGGCCTCCACCGCTGTAAGCGCCAAATTGATGGGGGCGGACAGGGAGCAGATGCTCTCGGCTTTGTCCCACGCCTGGGTAGACGGGCAATCCCTCCGCACGTACCGCCACGCTCCAAACGCCGGCTCTCGCAAATCCTGGGCAGCGGGCGACGCTAGCTCGCGGGGTGTTCGTCTGGCTGATATCGCCATGCGCGGCGAGATGGGTGTACCCGGAGCACTGACCGCAAATCAGTGGGGGTTTTACGATGTGTTGTTCAGTAAAACCAACCGCGATCAGGCATTAAAGCCTGATGCACTCCGGAAGCTCTCATTACCGCAGCCCTTTGGCTCCTATGTGATGGAGAACGTGCTGTTCAAAATCTCGTTCCCGGCGGAGTTCCATGCCCAAACCGCGGCCGAGGCCGCTGTGAAACTTCACCCGGAAGTGAAAGACCGGCTCGATGAAATTGACCGCATCGAATTGACCACCCACGAATCCGCCATACGCATCATCTCCAAACAAGGTGAGTTGGCCAACCCGGCCGACCGGGATCACTGCTTGCAATACATGACCGCCGTGCCACTGATTTTTGGCAGCCTTACCGCCGAGCACTACGAAGACAGCTTTCACCAAGCCCACCCCGAAATCGATCGCCTACGCGAAAAAATGCAGGTGATTGAGGATGAACGTTACACGCGGGAATATCTGGAGCCAGACAAGCGTTCTATCGCCAACGCGATTCAGGTGTTTTTCACCGATGGCAGCAGTACGGAAAAGATCGCGGTGGAATACCCGATTGGGCATCGGAGAAGGCGGGAGGAGGGTATGCCGTTGTTGGTGAAAAAATTCGAAAACAGCTTAAAGACTCGTTTCGTGCCGCGGAAGTGCAAGGCGATTATGACCAGTTGCGAAGATTTAGGGGCATTGGAGGTTATGCCGGTGCATGAGTTTGTGGGTTTATTTGGCGCTTAGGTGGCGCTTAGGTGGCGCTTGGTGCCCCCTATGCTTTGTAACGTGATTGTAAAACACATTAAAATCTCACTCATGGGATGATTGAAGTTTCAACTAATTGACGTACAATCTTGTTACGGTTTGTTACGGTGTGTAGCAAAGGACGCTAGCAGTACAGTGTAGTATGAACCGCACAAGGAGATGACGTGGCCCACGTCAGGTTGTTCAGACACTATATCCACCTGCCTTTTGTTATTCTTGGCTTGATTGACTTTGTGGTCATCAGCCTCGCATTTTCACTGGCTGCCTTTTTCCGCTTTTTCGGGGAAGTGGGTTTCTTTGCGGAAAGTTTTCTCTTCGTTCTTCCTTCCATTCTTGTTTTCGCATTAGCCAATCTGATTGTCATGATCGCCCTCGGTGTGCACGAAGCCAGCGTTGAGGAGGGCATGTCCGGAATGATGCTGCGAACCATCATGGCCATGATTCTTGCCATTCCGGTACATGGGTTCGCCTATTTCATCGCAGATGATTGGCTCTGGTATCTCGGTAACTTTGGTGTGCTCACTTCCGCTACTGTGCTTTCGATTTTTTCGCTCGGTATTGTTCGTGTTTTGTTCTTCGCGATAGTTGGCAGTGATGTGTTCAAGCGACGCGTTCTGGTGCTGGGCGCAGGGCGCAGGGCGAAACAGATGCTTGAAGACCTAACCACGCCCTTTAATCGGAAAGGCTTCAAGCTAGACGGCTTTGTGCCGATGCCGGATGAGCAAGTGCAAGTCTCCGAGGAGCATCTTCTCAATGTCCCCTTTACGCTCCACGACTATGTGCTGCGCCATCCTGTGAGAGAGATTGTGGTCGCAGTGGATGACCGTCGGCGCGGACTGCCAATGGAAGATCTTTTGGAATGCAAAATGGAAGGCGTTCAGATCATTGATGGTGCGAGTTTCTACGAACGGGAGTCCCGCAAAGTCGCGCTGGAGATGATTACACGGGGCTGGCTCGTCTTCTCGGATGGCTTCACCGTTTCGTCTGTTTACGGTGTCGGGAAGCGCGGGCTGGATATTCTGACAGCTTGTGCTTTGTTACTGACCACTTTCCCGATCATGTTGCTGACTGCGCTTGCCATCAAAATAGAAGACGGATTGAGAGCGCCCGTTCTGTATAGCCAGGAGAGAGTAGGGCTGAACAATCGGGTGTTTCGCGTTTATAAGTTCCGGTCTATGACCACCGATGCTGAAAAAAATGGCGCGGTATGGGCGAAAAAGAACGACAGCCGGGTCACGCGGGTGGGTGAATTTATCCGCAAAGTTCGGATTGATGAGCTTCCCCAGATTTTTAATGTTCTCAACGGCACCATGGCCTTCGTAGGGCCACGCCCAGAGCGGCCCGTGTTTGTGGAGCAGCTCTCCGAGAGCATTCCCTTTTATTCGGAGCGACACCGCGTTAAGCCCGGTGTGACCGGGTGGGCACAATTGTGTTTTGCCTACGCAGATAACGAGGAAGATACCCGAGAAAAGCTCAGGTATGACCTATACTACATCAAGAATCAAAGCCTGCTTCTTGACCTTCTGGTCATTATTCAAACCGTAGAAGTAGTGTTGTTCAAGAAAGGATCAAGGTAGTTTCGGGATAAAGCTGTTCCCGGGACATGGAGCGAAGCACGGACCTCAGACGCGAGGAAATAAGATGTCACGGAAGTATCTCACCCAAGGGCTTTTTGTCTCTTTGTTGGCGGTAGCGTTGTTTTCCGGCTGTGCCGGCCCATCCGCCTCATCTCCTGAAAAAATTCAACGCGCGCTCGCGGTCGAAACCCGAGACAGCGTTGATCAGTACATCCTTGGAGCGACCGATGTCGTTCAGGTGTCGGTATGGCGAAACGATGACCTGAGCATTGCCGTTCCCGTTCGGCCGGATGGCAAGATCTCGGTTCCCTTGGTTGGTGATGTGCAGGCCAGCGGGCGCACACCGGAGGAGTTGGCCAGTAATATCAAAGCATCACTTGCAGAATACATACGTGAACCGCAAGTCAGCGTGGTAGTCACTTCCATGGGTAGCCACGAATTCACCGACAGGGTTCGGGTAACTGGCGCGGTTCGTCAGCCCCTATCCGTGCCACATCGCAGTGGCATGACGGTTCTGGATGTCTTTCTAAGCGCTGGCGGAGCGAACGAGTTCGCGTCTTTGAATGACGCAATGCTTTACCGAAAACTAGACGGTGAGGTGATTGCCATTCCGGTCAATGTTGATGACATCTTGAGCAAGGGTGAAGTTTCAACAAACTACTCCATGCGCCCAGGCGACATTCTGACCATTCCCGAGCGGCGATTTTGAGGGACGGTTCCTTCGGAACACACAAGGTTAATTAGATATGGCATTACCGCTCTCGCAGATACCGCAGGAAGTTATCCGGGAGGTACGCAACCGTAAATGGCTTGCGTTCTTCCTATTCGTTTTCGTGAGTTTTGCGATTCTTGGTGCGGGTTTTTTGTGGCCCTACAAGTACCAGTCTGATGTGGTTATTTTCGTCGATGATAAAAATATTATCACTCCGCTCATGGAGGGGAGAGCTGTCACTACGGAGATAAGTGATCGCATATCGGCCGCTAAGGAACTTCTCCTTAGCCGTACCGTTATCGAAAAGGTCGCTACAGACTCGAGTATTTTTGGTGAAGCACCAGCTGATCAGGAATCTATCGAAAAACGGATTGCATACGTGCGCTCAGGTGTCGCAGTGCGACCTCGAGGAGATAGCTACTTTAGTATTGGGTTTAAATCTACATCTCAAATGGAGTCGTTCCGAACGGCTCAACGATTAGCCCAGCTGTTTATCGAAGAAACAAAGAATAGAAAACGCGTTGAAAGTCGCGGCGCGTACGAATTTATAGATAAACAGGTTAAGGGGTACGAGCAGCAACTCGCCGATGCGGAGAATCGCCTGAAACAGTTTTTGTCGGAACACAATGACGGAACAGAAGAGCAGGGTAATGCTCGTATGGCTCAGCTTCGCAACCAGTTGGAATTGGCCAAGCTTGAGCAAGAAGAGCTCATCACTCGAACCGCCTCACTGGAAGAACAATTACAAGGCGTTCGGCCAACTATTAGGCAAGGCCGAAGCCAGGATAGCTACAGCGAAAGAATTCGAATCCTTGAAGAACGGTTGGACTCGTTAAGGCTGCAATACCATGATACCTACCCGGATATCGTTATTTTGCAAGAGCAACTTGCAGAGCTTAAAAAACAACGGAGAGCGGCGGCGCGGCGACCGAGCACTCGAAGGAGCTTGTCCGGTGAAGATGCGGTAAACCCGCTTTACCAGGAGCTCAGCGCATCTCTCTCAACCACTCGGGCCGACATGGCTACGGTAAAGACCCGTATTGCCTCCCTCGAAAAACTGATGGAAGAACAAACGCTCAGAATGGAGCGGATCCAAGCTAACAAAGCGCGTTATTCCGAGCTAACCCGGGATATGGAAGTAAACCGCGAGATATACGACGACTTACTGAAGCGTCGGGAAAAAGCCCGTGTCTCTATGCATTTGGATATTGAAGGGCAAGGACTTAATTACCGTATTAACGAGCCCGCACAGTACCCTCGTGAACCCAAAGGCCCTAAGTTTTCAATGTTCGCGATTGCCGGATTGTTTTTGGGAATGGCTGCACCTTTCGGAGCGCTGGCCGGGATTCTCCAGGTTGATCCGCGCATAAGAGCTTCCAAGCAGTTGGAAGATGATATTGGGCTTCCTGTGCTCATCGAAATTCCTAAAGTACGAACGCCTTATGAAAAGCGCCTCGATCGTAAAGTGACGCTTCTTGTGGGTGTCTTCGCACTCGTGGCCGTTGTTATTTATGTTGCCGTTGTCGTACTTGCTTATCTGGGAGTGGTTTGATGCCTGAACAAAGGAACCTGCAGCCCGAGATGCAGAAGCGCGACGAAGAAGATTCCCGTTTGCTGGTACCCAGTTCGCTTGAATTGGGGCCGGGCGCTGTCGATAAATATGTGATTAGCAAACAGATCGTCCGGATGCAGGAACCCCGAAAGTTAACACCGGATGACCTAGACGAACGGCGGGTAATTTATCCGGAATCTCGTGACCGGGCCTTGGTCAACCGATTCCGTAACCTAAGGACCAAACTACTGGAGCTTTCAGGCGGCAACAACTTTACGTTAGTGGTTAGTGGAGCCAGCCCAGGCGCTGGTACTTCCTTCGTGGCCCTGAACCTGGCGGCCGCCTTTGCA
The DNA here is from genome assembly GCF_030718085.1 of Marinobacter sp. MDS2. Classification (NCBI taxonomy): domain Bacteria; kingdom Pseudomonadati; phylum Pseudomonadota; class Gammaproteobacteria; order Pseudomonadales; family Marinobacteraceae; genus Marinobacter; species Marinobacter sp. MDS2. The sequence goes on along the minus strand of NZ_JAVAJF010000001.1, from coordinate 306,685 downwards.
TTCGACCAGTCAAAAACCGCTTTGATTATCGATTGCAACCTTCGGGATCCCTCGTTGCACAGCACCTTGGACGTTATGCCGGAAACGGGGTTAACCGACTTTCTCGATGACCCTGACTTCGATATCGCCCGAATTCTCTATCCGACTGGTATCCCTCGCCTACGTTTGATTCCGGCCGGAAGCCGGCGAGAAACTCCCGGCGAATTCTTTACCTCGTTTCGCATGAAGCAATTTTTGCAGGCGGTTCGCCGGCGTTACCCGGATCGGTTTATTGTGCTGGATACGGCACCAATATCAGAATCGCCAGACGCACGGATTCTCACGGAACTCTGTGATTACGCCATGTTAGTGGTTCCTCATGGAAAAATTACGGGCAGTACTGCTGAAGATGCCGCTTTGGCATTTAATCCCGATAAATTCGTGGGAGCGGTGATCAATGGATAAGCAACAAGGCGTGGAAAGCCGTTTTGCCTTAGCTCCAATAGGGCTGATGTTCGTAATAGCGAGCACTCTGGGTACAAGTGCGCAGGCCCAGGTTGAGCTCACGGGCGGCTTGGATTCAAGGTTCACCGATAACGCAAGCAAGGCCAGTCGAGACGAACAGAGTGATCTCGAATCTCGTGTTTACCTCAAAGCAGATTACGCCAGTGACCCAGGGCGCTGCAACGCAACGTTTTCCGGAACACTGGGTTATTCGAATTGGTTGGATGGCACCTTTGACGACGAAGCCTATGGAGAGATGGACTTTCTCGGCGACTGCGAATTAGCCAACCAGTTGTACTGGGACGTTGCCAATACCCTTCGCGAAGTAACCCAAAGCAGCCGTTCAAGTGATACCCCTGATAACCGTACTCGGAAGAATGTCTTCAGCACCGGGCCGAGATACAACTGGCGAATTAACGACACGAATTGGCTGACACTTTCTACACGCTACGAGAACACGGAGTTTTCGGAGGGGGATACCAGCGATACGGAACGTTATTTAGGGTCCGCCGCTTGGAATCATGCCTTCAGCAAAACCTTTAATGGTGGCGTGAGCGCCAACTACAGCCGAACTGAATACGATACCGGCGCTGAAGTTGACGTCAAAACAGTCAACCTGACGTTCAGCAGAAACTGGCCGACCATGGATGTGTCGGGCGCAATAGGTGTGAGTGAAATTGAAACCAAGGCCGGTAGTTCGACGCAATCCAGTGATGGTCTGGTGGGCGAACTGTCGATTCAACGGGCGCTTACACCCAGCTCGGATTGGTATCTACGTGCAGCTCACCAATTGACGGATAGAAGTTCGAACGTGGATTTTGTTTTAGAGAACTTCCAGTTCAGTTTAGAAGATTCCATTACCGTCGAAACGACGACCGTTTCGACGGGCTTTGACAATCGTTTCTCCAACGGCGCAACGCTGAATGTCGAGTTTTATGGCAGCCAGTCGGACTATATCGATGACCCCGAACGAGAAGACGGCGGTGGCGTTAACTTCAGATACGGCCGTCCGATTGCAGAGCGCACCACAGGACATATTGGGTTGGGGTATGACTACCTGACCTATGCCAGCGACGAGCTGGATGAACGAATTACACGGGTTGAAGTAGGGGCTGAACATGAGGCCTCCAGAGATTTGAGCTTGACCGCAAAAGTCGGTCATCAAAATAAAGTCAGTGATGCGCCCACCAGTGAATATGACGAGAACTGGGTGTTGGTTGGGTTGGAATACCGATTCCGATAACACGCACAGGATGTGCGAGAGGCTTGAGCGATGACGCAGCGAATTCAAAATGCATTGACCATCGACGTGGAAGATTACTTTCAGGTTGCTGCGCTGGCGGAAGCCGTGGATTACGACGATTGGGCCAGCATGGAGTATCGGGTTGAAGCCAATACAGACCGAATCCTCAGTTTGTTTGACGAAGCCGGCGTAAAGGGTACATTTTTCACACTAGGCTGGGTGGCCGAGCGTTCTCCGGAAATGGTCAAGCGTATAGCAGCGGCGGGCCATGAAGTGGCGAGCCACGGCTACAGCCATCAGTTGATTTATAATCAAACCCCAGACGTATTCCGCGAAGAAACCATCCGTTCGAAAAAGATTCTGGAAGACATTGTTCAGGCGCCTGTCACAGGCTACCGCGCAGCCAGTTACTCCATCACGAATGAGTCGCGATGGGCGCTGGATATTTTAGCCGAGCAAGGCTTCACCTGGGACTCATCAATCTTCCCGGTGCACCACGACCGATACGGCATGCCCGGCACCCCACGATGGCCGCACCGGCTAACAACCGATAAAGGTTATGAGCTAGCGGAATTCCCACTTAGCACCCTGAAGTTTCCCGGTTATAACTTACCGATTGCGGGTGGCGGATATTTTCGCTTATTCCCGTATTGGTTTAGCAGGATGGGGCTGGGCTCAATAAACCGCCAAGGGAAACCTTTTGTCTTTTATCTCCATCCTTGGGAGGTAGACCCTGAACAACCACGGCTTGACGTTAAATGGTTCTCGCGATTCCGTCATTACAATAATCTGGATGTGTGTGAGCAGCGATTAGCAACGTTGTTGTCAGATTTCCGGTTTACCACCATGAGTAAAGTTTTGGAAAATGAGGGAGTTCTTGACCGATCACTGAACACTCTGGGTTCAGACTCTGTAGCAGGGATAGCATGATGGTTGCGGTTTTCTGGTTATCTTTCCTGTTGTTGCTCTACATATACTTTGGCTATCCCGTCTGCATCAAGCTGCTGGCGGCTGTTCGCCCTTCGCCAATAGACAAGAGCGGTGCTTGTCTACCAAAAGTCTCGATACTGATAGCGGCCTACAACGAGGCTAAAGATATTGAGGCGACGCTTAGGAACAAGCTAGCGTTGGACTATCCCGAAGAGCAATTGGAAATCCTGGTGGTTTCAGATGAGTCGGAGGATGGGACCGACGAGATTGTCCAGGCGGTTGCTGCGGATGCGCCTTTCCCGGTCAAACTGTTTCGTCAGGTACCCCGTCAGGGTAAAACCGCAGGGCTCAACATGCTCAAACAGCATGCGGAGGGGGATATCCTGGCGTTTTCGGATGCCAACTCCGAATGGGATCAACAAGCCCTTAAAGCACTGGTGAGTAACTTCAACGACCCAGCGGTGGGATACGTAACCGGAAAAATGGTCTACGTGAACCCGGAGGGCGCCCTGATTGGCGACGGCTGCAGCGCTTACATGAAGTATGAGAACTGGCTCAGGGCACAGGAGACTCTGGTAGGCTCTGTGGTGGGCGTTGACGGTGGCATTGACGCCATGCGTAAAGAACTGCATTCCGAGCTGAATGCCGATCAGTTGCCGGATTTTGTTCAGCCACTCAAAGTGGTTGAGCAGGGGTACCGCGTTGTTTATGAACCTGGGGCGCTGCTCAAGGAAGAAGCGTTAAGCGATGGGGGCAGTGAATTCAGCATGCGGGTGCGGGTAAGCCTGCGTGCACTGTGGGCGCTCAAAGACATGAAACAGCTCATGAGCCCGGCCAACGATCCAGTGTTTGCCTGGCAGCTTATCTCCCACAAGCTGCTGCGCTACGCGGCCTTTGCACCCATGATAACCCTTGCGATTGCTGCCCTTTACCTGGCGCCGGTGAAAGGGTTGTATGCGTTAGCCGCGATAGGGTACGGCCTGTTTCTCTATTTCGCGTGGGCGGGCTATCAAAAAGAGAGCCGGGGGCAATCGCTTTCTACCGTGTATGCCCTGCCTTACTACTTCGTGTTGTTAAACCTTGCGTCCTTTAAGGCATTTGTCGCCTTCGCCAAGGGCGAGAAGAAGGTTGTCTGGAACCCAAGGAAGGGATAATGGCATTGCCCAACCTGGAAGCCTTGCTGGAGGAGAAAAAACTCCCCGGGCTTGATGGATTTCGAATGGTTGCCGTGATGGCCGTGGTGCTGGCTCACTCAGGGGTAGGCACGCTGTTCTTTTCGGCACGCCATGGCGTGGCTGGCTTCTTCGTTCTGAGTGGGTTTTTGATTACCTGGCTCTTGCTAAAGGAACATGCCAAAACGGGAACCGTTTCATTCAGAAAGTTCTACATGCGCCGGTCTCTTCGCATCTTCCCGGCTTACTACGCCTTCTTACTGGTATCGATTTCGTGGGATTTGTTCCGCGGAAATGACGACATCAAAGAAGCCATAGTCCCCGGCTTGTTCTATTTTATGAACTACCACAACGCGCTGGAGGGACATTCGTCGTCGTCGATTGCGCATGTGTGGTCTCTGGCCATTGAAGAGCAGTTCTATCTCATCTGGCCGATGCTTTTCGTATTTCTGATGAGGCGCGGCCGGGAGTACGCGGTTGCTTTCCTGATTATTGCCAGTTTGGTTGTATTGGCCTGGCGCTCCTATTCCTACACCTACCTCGACTACGGACCATCCTACGCCTACAACGCGTTTGATACGCGATTTGATAATCTGGCTCTGGGATGCCTTTTGGCGTTTCTGGCGCAAAAACCGCGTTGGCTGTCTGTGTTCAATAGCATCAGCAGCCGGTTCTGGATGCCTTTTATCCCCTTGGGCCTGTTGTTCCTGTCAAAAGAGTACGGCAGCGGCGATTATGCCTACGGCCCGGCGTTTACGGTTGATGCGTTGTTGCTCGCGATTCTATTGTTGCAATTGATCAGGCTCAGCTCAGGGGCTTTCTGGGGCTGGTTGAACCACCCTGTGTCGGTCTATCTCGGAGTTATATCCTACCCGATCTATCTTTGGCATGTATGGGGCCTTCAGGCCGGCGACAAACTGAATTTTCTCCCCGAGTGGTTACAGCTCCTGGCTGGCGTGATTCTCAGTGGTGTGCTTGCCTCAGCGTCTTACCATTTTCTCGAAAAACGATTCCTGCGATTAAAGCACCGCTATGAGGTAGTGGGAACAAAGCCTGGACGCTCACCGAAGGCGGGTAATCCATCCGGAATGGAGAGCCTCGCGGCCAGGGAGCGTTCCAGTTGAAGGTATTGCACCTGATTGATAGTGGCGGCCTGTACGGCGCAGAGCGAATGCTGTTGACTCTGGTAGCAGAGCAAATCAAACAGGGGCTGGAGCCCATGATTCTGAGTGCCGGTGAGCAAGGGATTCACCAAAAGCCGCTTGAGATCGAGGCTGAGAAACTGGGATTGCCGCTTGTAGTATGGCGAATGACTCCGGGCTTGAATTACTCGGAAACTCGGAAAATCTGTGAGTGGGCCGAGCATTGGGGCGTCGAACTGGTGCATTCTCACGGGTACAAATTCAATATTCTGATGTCTCTCTTTGGTCGGTTTAGTCGGAAGGTTCCCGTTGTGAGTACTTTGCACGGGTACGTTCACGCGCCTCGCTTTTCCAGGATGTGGGTATATGAATTGCTTGATCGACTGGCGGTCAGTCGGTTGGATGGAGTGGTCATGGTTGGCGCGGCGATGAAGAAGGAACTATCAACGGGCCTGATTCGCCCCCGTCGCCTCACGACAATAAGAAACGGACTGGCGGTAGACGACACTCAGCGCAAGGTATCTGAACCCTTGGCAGAGGCGTTGGAAGAGTTTTTTAGCACCCATGAGCCGGTGATTCTGGGTGTTGGTCGTCTATCCAAGGAAAAGGGCTTCAGTCATCTTATTGATAGCTTCCGTGAGATCAAACAATCTGCTCCTAAAGCTGGATTGCTGATTGTTGGCGATGGAATGCTGCGTAAGGATCTGGAAGACCAGGTTGCACGTCTCGGTCTTGGCAGCGATGTCTGCTTGCCCGGGTATTACGACAATGTGCCTGCTTTGATGGCGCGCTCGTCTGCTTTGGTTATTTCCTCGTCTACCGAGGGCTTGCCGATCACCTTGCTCGAAGCGATGGCTGTCCGCCTGCCCGTTGTATCTACCGACGTTGGCGAGATCCCGTTTGTTCTGGATGAAGGGGATAGCGGCGTTCTGGTAAAGGATCCTGCTTCAGAGTTGGTTGATGCCATAGAACTCGTGCTCAACGAGACAGAGGCCATTCATCGGAAAACTGAGCAAGCTTTTCATAAAGTCTCCGGAGAGTTGTCTGCAAGATCAATGGCCGAACAGTATCTGCGCGTATATAACGGGGTGGTGGCATCTTGAAGGCTTTGTTCTTTTTTCGGTATGTCTTGGCGCGCTTAACCTACCTGGTTCTGCGGCTTCCTGTTGCCAGGTTTCAGGCTGAAGTAGAGGACCTTTGGGGATTAGAGCCAAACGAAAGACTGCAGCGGCTGTCTTGTATACTCAACAAGAATCAGCCTAAAGATGCCCAGGGTGTGGCAGTGCATTCTCTGTCGGAATTGCCGGATAGACCGCCAATGAGCAAGGCTGATCTCAGAGCAATGTCCGCTGCCAGCAGCGCTGTGGCATCGGGTTTTTCCCGGCACACTGCGGGCACTACCGGAGAGCCAACACATATTTCTCTGTCCAGAACTGAGCTGGCGCAGATGCTTGCCGTCAGGGCGTATTGCTATAACAAGCACGGTCTGAAACTGGGTCAGCGAGAAGCGCGAGTATGGGGTAGGGCAGCCAATTCCCTAACGGCAAAGATCCGCGATTTTTTGTTGAACCGTAAGGTGTTCTACCCGGCGGAAGACGGTGCAGAAGAAACGGTTGAAAAACTGGTCAAGTGGAGCCCTGAGTATTTGTATGGATATACGTCGCTCATCCTTGAGGCCGCGCAGATTGCGCAAAAGAAGGGACTTAACCCAAGGGGCGTAAAAGCCGTGATTTGCACGGCGGAGTCGATCCTGCCCGCGCAGAAGAAGTTTATCGCAGAGGTGTTTGGAGCTCCGGTTTTTGAGGAATATGGGTCCACCGAGTTTGATGTCATCGCCTTTGAATGCTCAAAAGGGCATTTGCACTTGGTAAATCCCTGGCTTTGGGTTGAGGAAGAAGAAGACACGGTGTTGATCACGGATGTCTCTCGCAAATCTCAAAGTATCGTTCGTTATCAGCTGGGAGATTCAGTTAGCCTTGCCAAGGGTGATTGTGGTGAGTTGGGTTCGAGGTGCTCGATCGAAGAGCTGCGAGGACGTACAGCTCAGCAGTTTGCCTATATCAATCCGGAGCAAAAGTTCCACGCTGTCGTATTTGGGCGAGCACTCAATACCTACATGGAGCAGACCGGTGACTGCTTCAAGTTTACGATTGTTCAGGTTGGCTATAGTGAGTTTGATCTCTACGTTTCCGAGACCCCCATGCGGGGTCTTGAAGACTTGAGGTTGTTTTTGAAATCTAACTTAAAAACTGGTCTTTCATTGACTGACCATTTAGAAATCCGAGTCCTAGTTAACCACGATAGATTCAGTGAAGGCAAGCACACCTATTTTATCCAGAAGCTATAATGTTAGCTGGAAACATTAATCCTAACCGTTTTTATATTATGAAAGATTCTGTTGATGTCCCTTTTGTTTCTGTTGTTGTTCCTGTCTTTAATGAGTCTAAGTATATTTCTGATTGTCTTCGTGCTTTGTTGCGCCAGGACTATCCAAAGAATCGTTATGAAGTGATAGTTGTTGATAATGGTTCTACGGACGATAGTGTAAGTATCGCTAAAGAGTTTACGGACAAGGTTTTCATTAAAGAAAACGTTAAAGTTGGCGGCGTGAGAAACTATGGTGTTAAGCAGGCTAAAGGCGAAATCTTAGCGTTTATCGACGGCGATTGCGTTGCGGGAGAGCATTGGTTGTCGAAAGCGGTAGAGGTCCTCGCCAATGAAAATGTTGGCGGTGTCGGTGGCGGATGTCTTCTGCGAGACCGGCCATCCTGGGTTGAGCGTGGGTGGAAGCTTAACTCGATCAAAGAAACCCGTAAGGTCAAGGCTCTCGCCGGAGGCAGTTTTATCGTAGGAAGGTCGTTATTTGAAAAACTTGGTGGCTTTAATGAGTTAATTAATGCTGGCGAGGATACTAGGTTATCGATGGATATTACCGATCTGGGTTTTGAGCTTTGGTTTACAGAAGAATGCTATGTGGTGCATCTTGGCTATCCGTCTACTCTGCGAGGTTTTTTTCAGCGTGAATTCTGGCACGCATCAAGTTACTTGAAGTCGAATTACGGTTTTAAAGATAAGATGTTTCTGACTGTGATTCTTTTTTTGGTGTCTTCGGTATCATTTTTTACATACTTGTTTACTGGATTTTCGTTGGCGCTGATTGGCTCGGTATTCATTGTTTTATGTCCCTTGGCTTTCTTTATAAATCAGGTGAGGTCGCAAGGCCTAAAAGGTGTGCCTTTACAATCTCTTTTTTTCTCACTAGTTCTTTCATTTGTCTATTACTTGGGCAGAGGGGGAGGGTTCTTGAGTAGCGTTTTTCGAGGTAGGTATTGACAGGCTCGGAGCAAGGTCGTCCGAGCCCATCCGGTCAGTAATCAATTGATACCGAGATTAATTTTACTCGGAGGACTCATATCCACATCGCAGTTAGCGACACAAAAGCCAGTTTTATTAACAACGTTGCTTTCGTCAAAGACATAGACGAAGAGGGGACCATTTGGGGCTAGTGCTCCGTGTCTTATATCAACCAAGATTTTTTGATCAGTCCATTCAGTTATGTATTGAAACTCTTGGTTTCCCCGAACATCAGAAAACAGGCCCTGGTCACTCAAAACAACTCTTTGTGGAGTAGTATCGAAATAAATTTCTCCAAAATTTAAGCCGACGTTCACCGACTCTGATCCACCTGCCGGTTCCCAACCTATATTGGAAATGGTGGGGCCCGCATCTTGCGGTTTCGAGTCACCAATGTAGAGGTTTTTAAACCATTTTTGATCTTTGCTATCCATGGAAATATAGCCTGAGCCATACTCTCCAGAGAGATCTATGAAAGCTTCTAGCAATTTCCAGTTGGTTGTGTTCGATATGTCGGGTACGCCGTAACCGCTATCAGATTGTGTTTCGAATCCTCGGCGCAACTCGCTACCACTGCTATTGAACTGGACAGCAATCCACCTATTAGTCGAAAAAACAGAGTTAGTGCCACCCTGGTTGAGGGTTTCGTAGGATCGTAAATATTTTCCGGAGATCGATGACTGGAAGAATTCGTCGCCTTTCAGTAAACCGTAGGCGCCACTATTCAGACCGACAATTTTGGCCCCAACACTATCGGTTGATTGGAGAGTTCCTGCCTCGAGGTGGACCAGGGAGCTGGCGGCGTCATAGTGTACAATTCTTCCGCTTATTTCACTTCCGGTAGAGGTTAGGATCCGAACCGGTTCCCCCGGCGAATAGCGGTCTTTCCCGGAGTCAAAAACGCCACCAACATCTGATATGCGAACAGTTCTGTAACTGTTAATGTCGCCAGCTGGTTTAATCCTCCAAGAAATGTAGGCTTTGTCTGAGTATGGAGTGTTCTCTCCACCAAATGCATGTGGCCAGCCAAGCCACCCTTCGTTGGTAGCTCGGTAGGTATGTGTTATGCCTGTCGTTCTGGTGATATCACTGAAAGTTGCACCCGTGCCCCGCGACCAAATACTCAAGCTGGGATCCTTTGCAACGGGCACGGGCCGACCTAAACCTATCTCTCTCTCTTTGGCAACCTGAACGCCGTTCTCTCTGATGTCCTGACCAAATGCCCAAAGAACAGGAGCTGGTTGATCCTTTTTGCCAAATCCGGTGCCATAGATGGTGATCGTACTGTCAGAGAGGTCTGCTTGGGTGATTTGCGGTGCAGCAACAGCGCCATTTCCGTATGTAATCGTTGCAGCCAGGACAAAAGGCATTGCTATTGAGACGGTGTTTGTGTGCTTCATAATGCCACCCGTAGGCTTAAGCGTTTTAACAGTGTTCATTTGGCACGTGGCTCTTTAATAATGTTAGCTGATTCTGTGAAAAATACATGGCGTCTGTTCACGGTTTTCCCTGTCCGATGCTGTGGGGCTGGATGAGCGAGATGCTGATGTTCTGTTGATCAATGAGCCTCTCTAACAGGTGGTTATTCTCTGTAATTTTGTGTAAATTGATGTTTCGAAAAGGTATCGGCGGTTGGGCCTTCAGAGCTAGCCAATAAATCATGCTCACCACGGATAAGCCAGTTAGATAGTGGAGAAAGCACCTATAAACACGATATTCATTCCAAAAGATCATTACGATCGGAATGTTGCTTTTAGGTGGTTTGCAGTCGTTTAACTGTTAGCAGGTGAATTTTTGAACCCTTTAGTAACCGTAATCACTCCAGCTTTTAATCGTGCTGAGTATATCACCGAAGCAGTAGAGTCTGTCCTCAGTCAGTCCTATCCCCATGTCCAGTTAGTCGTGGTTGATGATGGGTCAAGCGATGGTACGTTCGAAATTCTGCAAAAATTTGAGGCCGAACAAAAGCTTGAATTGCTGTCACATGCCAATCGTCAGAATAAAGGGCAATCATCTGCCTTGAATCTCGGATTGAGGGCTGCGAAAGGTGAATACATCGTCATTCTGGATAGTGACGACTATCTTCACAAAGACAAGATCCGTGATCAGGTAGCATATCTCGAGGCGCACCCGGAGTTTGGGATGGTGTACGGTCAGGCAATGGCTGTGTCGGAGAATGGGCAACATCTTTTTCCGCTGCCACCCGATGATCACCAGGAAACGGGCGACCCTAATGACCTTCTTTTGGATTGCTATATGGCATTGCCCGGTGGTGCGATGGTGAGGTCGAAGGTTTTTCAGCAGGCCGGTTTTTTTGAGGAGAGATTCAGGGCAGGTCAAGACCACGATATGGTTTTGCGTATCGCCGAGATAGCACCGTATAAGTTTTTGAAGGGGATCGTCTTCTTCTATCGAAAGCATGAAGAATCAATCAGCAAAACTGGTCTGGAGAGACGTTGGAAAGCGGGGTTTGAGATTTTGAACCGCGCTAAGGCCCGCTATCCGTATAGAAGATCTGTCCTCAGGAAGCGATTGGCGCTTTTGCACTTTCGGATGGCGCAAGTGCGTTGGAAGCAAGGTCGTTTTCTTCTTGCTATCGCGCATCTCTTGAGAGCTGGCATTGGGGATCCCAAAAGATCCCTCGACGTAATTCGGGGTCGTGAAGCGATCACCTAAGCCCGGGAAGTTGTTTTGATGGAAAACGGAATTCCAAAGAAGATCCTCTATGTGATTGATTGCTTTGAGAGCCCTTATGCCGGTACCGAAGGGCAGCTTATGCAGTTGATAAAGAACCTGCCACCAGACCGTTTTGAACCAGAAGTTCTGGTTTTGCGGAACTCGAAGTTTGTGAGCGAGGGTGGGTTGCCGTGTTCATTTACTGTTCTCGGCCGGTCAAAAGTATTGAGTCCGGTTACATGGGTTTCGTTATTCCGATATGCGTTACGAAAAAGGGCGGAAGGCTATCGCCTATGCCACGTTTTCTTTAACGATTCTTCAATTCTATTGCCGCCGATTATGGCGTTTGTGGGTATTCCGACTCTGATCTCACGTCGTGACATGGGCTTTTGGTACACACCGGGATACCTGAGACTGCTCCGAAAGACTCGGCATTTTGTGAGCCATGTGATCGCCAATAGCGAAGCAGTGAAAGGCATTACTATTGAGAAAGAGCATTTTAGCCAAGACGAAGTTTCTGTTATCTACAATGGCTATCCCGCTGGCAAATCCCCAAGTTACCCCTTGTCAGAGGCGGAAAAGAAGCCTCGTAGAGAACAGTTAGGGCTCCCTGCCGAAGGACGTTTCGCGATACTGGTTGCCAACCTGCGCGAAATAAAAAGGATAGGGGATGCGATCATAGCGCTAAGCGCTCTATCAGATTCTGTGTCCAATGCTCATTTGGTACTTGTCGGTGCCGGAGAGCAGTCTACATATAGGGAGCTAGCTCAACGGATGGGCGTGAGTGAGCGCGTCCACTTTCTTGGAGCTCGCTCCGATGTTAAAGAAATTTTGCCTGCGATGGATGTTGGTTTGTCTTGCTCGGAGTCCGAAGGCTATTCCAATGCCATCGTAGAATACATGCAGGCACGATTGCCGGTTGTTGCATCAAATGTCGGTGGCAATGCCGAGGCGGTTGTTCATGGCAAAACTGGGTATGTCTATCCTTCTGGAGACGTGGACAGCCTCGTTGCGTATCTTGGCAAATTATTCTCTGACGAAGGGGGTATTTCTGCAGAAATGGGGCAGGCCGGTTTTCATTTGGCCTGCAAAAGGCATGCTCTAAACACCATGATCGAAGCTCATGTTCGTTTGTATGACTCGTATATCGGGTGCTATGACGGGGCGTTTTCATCCCGGGAGGCGAAGTGAATATATCTCCTCTTGTCCGTTTTGCCGGCAGCTTCGGAGGTTATCAGCTTTCCAGGCTGATAACAGCCAAGCACCCCAGGATACTGATGTATCACCGGTTCTCGCGGAATGTGGAACCCGGACATTTGGACGCGGCAATGTTTGAATGGCAAGTCCAACACATAGCAAAGAACTACATCCCGGTAACCGTCTCTGAGTTGGCTGAGGACTTGTACGTCAAGCAGCGTAGGCCAAGGAACCGAATTGCTATCACAATTGACGATGGTTACGAAGACTTCTACGAAATCGCTTGGCCAATTCTAAAGAAGTATTCGGTGCCTGCCACCTTTTATGTCACCACGGGTTTCGTTTCGGGTGACATCTGGTTGTGGCCCGATCAACTCAGATTTCTTTTGGAGCATTCACCAGATTCCGTTGGTCGGCACGACTTCAATATTGCACGAATTGAAACGCCCATTCCGAACGAAAAGTTTGAATCCGAGTACTGGAGACTCAATCAGTTAATGCTTCAGGCCGATAACGCAGACAAAATACTTTGTTTGAATGAAATGGCTGCAGCGTGGGATATTGATCTCCCTGAAATTCCACCTGAGGAGTATCGTGCCGTATCCTGGGAGCAGTTACAGGAAATGCAGAGCGAAGGTTTGGAAGTTGGCGGTCACACGGTTTCGCATCCTTCTTTGGCAAGGGTATCTATGGAAGAGGCGAAGAGCGAAATCTTTGGTTGCGCCGAGATTCTGAGGCAGAAGCTGGGAGAATCGCCCCGATCTTTTTGTTACCCGAATGGTACCGTTGATGATTTCGTTGGGGGTCAGGTTAGTTTTATAAAAGACGCTGGCTTTTCCTGTGCAGCGGTAGCATTTGCTGATTGCCAAGGCCATGCTCAGCGTTATGCCATGCGAAGACATACGGGCTCTCAAGATCGGTTTCAATTCTTGAAATCGATATCCGGTGTTGAGCTTTTAGGTATGCGGCTTCGGCATCACTTGGTAGAGACCTGTTATGATTAGTGGAACCGGCGCTTCAGCTTTAGGAGTTAGTAACCATAAAATTGCAGGCAGATCTCGGTCAATAAATACTATTACTTTTGTTATATTTTTATATTTTTTGATTGACTTTTTTTTACATCTTTCTGCTCGCATACCCGGCTATGGCGTAATTCGGCCTACTTTACTTCTTGTTTTAATTATCTCTTTGTCGATTTTTCTTCAGCGGGAAAAGGTTTCTGGGTGGAGCAAAGACCCGATATCATCATCGGTTTTGGTGTTAATTTTTTATATATTTATTTCATTGCCTTTGGTGGAGTGGCCCGGAAGCGTTATCAGAAACAATCTTTCTGAATTCGTGAAAGCTGTCGTCTTTTTTTTCTTCGCCGCTTTACTAATTGACAGCGAGCGTAGGCTTAAGTTGTTTCTTGTGGTTTTTTTGGGCTGTCAAGTTATTCGAGTTTTTGAGCCGCTATTTCTAAATATTACGGAAGGATACTGGGGAAGTAGAACGCATCTCGGACATGGCGAGTTTTCGCAGAGACTCGCCGGTGCGCCTTCAGATGTTATTAATCCAAACGAACTCGGTTTTGTTATTGTTACTTTGATTCCTTTTCTTCACTATTTGTTGTGGTCTAATGGCTTCAAGTATAAATTGATTTACCTGGTGATAATGCCACCGATCCTTTATGCGCTTATTTTAACGCAGTCCAGAGGGGCTTTTCTTGCACTTTTGGTCATTGCTTTCTTTATTTTTAAAGAATCAAATCAGAAGTTTAGGCTGATTTTGGTCGCGGTTGTTGTTTCAATTCTCGGGTGGAGCAGTATGAGTAGCGATCAAAAGGATCGGTATCTCTCTCTAATTGGAAAGTCTGAGACATCTAATGCTGCAACTGTTGATGGCCGATTGGACGGGATTATTCGTGAGTTCTCGCTGGGACTGGAGCGCCCGATTGTAGGGCATGGTCTGGGAACGACGCCAGAGGCGAAGACGCACATTCTGGGTCGTCGGCAAGCATCTCATAATCTATATGCCGAATTATTAATTGAGCTTGGTATAGTAGGTACTGTCATATTCTTGCTATTTCTTACAAGAGTTTACAAGAAGTTGTCTTTTAATAGGTTAAATATTGAATCGATAAGTAGTGATGAGTTTCAGTTTTATCGAATGTTAAATAAGTCTATGATTGCTGTTTTTTGGATGTATGTAGTTTATAGCCTAAATTATTGGGGTTTGTCTCAGTATTACTGGTATTTGTTCGGAGGGCTCGCTTTGGCTTTCCATAATATTATAAGCAAAAAGATCGTTAATGAGGGACCTGTGGCGTCTGTTGAGCCAAAGTATCCACTGGCGCAAAGATTTTCTCGACAAGTTGGCAAGTAGTATTGTTAGATCTGGATTGATAGATGAAAGTATTAATGACTGCAATGCAGCCAAGTGGCGGCATAAAAACCTTTTTTAGGTACATTTACCAGCAGCCTGCGTTCAAGGAAGATAGCTTCGTGCTTATCGCTCCGGATCCCGATGGTTCACTTCAGCGTTTTCTTGACACGACTGTAGCATCCGGAAAGATTTCTGTGATTCACACCGGCTGTGCACCGTTTGAGTTTATAAGATCTGTAAGAAATGAACTGAAATCTGACAATTATGATTTAATACATTCGCACGGATTTGGTGCCGGTTTACTCACCGAGATAGCCTCGACGTTCGTCATTGGTCCCAAGCATTTAATGACAGCCCACGATGTGTTTTTGCCTTCCCAGTTCGAGAATGCAAAATCCCGGATAAAAAAACGTATCATGGGCTTCGTCTTCGGTAGGATAGATGCGATACACACCGTGACCGAGGATGCTACCCGCAATTTTCAAGAGTTTTTTCCAGGTGTTTCTCAGTCAGCTTTCTATCCTATCCTTCATGGAGTTGATACTCATTACTTTCAGAATGGTATCGCGTGGAATTTAAGAACGGAGCTTTCGATTCCAGCGTCTGTTCCTCTGATCGGTTTCTTTGGCCGATTTATGGGCCAGAAAGGGTTTCGTACGCTTGTTGATGCAATTGCTCTAATGAAGGAGCGTAACGAGGAGAATCTCCAGCTTCCGGTAGTAGTAACTTTCGGATGGGGCGGGTTTATTAGGGAAGATTATGCCTATCTGGAGAGTATAGGGCTTGGTGATCGTTTTATCCAAATGCCAGGGACAGATGACATGCCGGCTATGATCAAGGCTATGGATATGGTTGTCATGCCATCCCGTTGGGAGGCATGTGGTCTTCTGGGTATGGAAGTCCTGGCGGCGGGTGTTCCTCTTATTTCGACAGACTGTATCGGGCTTCGAGAGGTCGTTGCGGGATCACCTGCTCGTATCTTTTCTCCCGGGGATGTCGGGGGACTCGCTGAGCTGATCACAGAGGAAATACACAAACCGACGAAAGAGGCGTTCATTCGCTACCAGCCTGAGGCAGTTGATCGTTTTGCAATTACACGGCCAGCAGATTCACTCCGAACTCTCTATTGCAGACTGTCGGGTGGCCACTGAATGATTCATACCCTATTCGTCAACACCGGCTCAAATGTCCTGGTGATGCTCGTTAAACTGGTCATCACCTTCATTATGACCCCCGTTTTCGTTCACAACCTTGGGAAGTACGACTACGGTCTGTGGGAGATGATTGGCGCTGTAATTGGCTACATGGGGATATTGGACCTTGGCCTGCGGCCTGCCATCAGTCGGTATGCCGCGAAACACCACGCCGAGCAGGATTCACAGGCACTTGAGTCTGTGTACATGTCCGCCTTTGCGTTCATGATGATGGTCGGGCTGCTCCTCTTCGCCTTTTTCTTATGCTGGGGAATCTGGTTTTCCGGTGCGATCGCCCCGGAGGGTGAGCCATATCAGAAATACACGCTGTTTCTGATCATCATCGGCGCCCACCTGTTAATCTCGTTTCCAGGATATGTTGCAGAGAGCTACCTGGAAGGTTTCCAGAAGTACTACCTGAAAAACAACATCACGATTATCAATTCGATCGTGGGCTCTACGCTCCTTTACCTGTTGATTACTCCTGAAAACGGTCTGGTGCTCTTGGCTGGCATCAACGCCATTGGTATTTCCATAAAGTACATCCTCTTCATGTGGTTGCTGTCCCGCCCTGCCTTTGGTGCGATCAGGGCCCGTTGGCGATCCTACTCCTGGGCGCGTTTGAAAGAGCTGATTGTTTTCGGTTTTAAATCATTCGTTCAAGGTATTGCCACACGTGTTGAAAATGCTACGGACGTTTTGGTGATTGGTTTGATTATGGGGCCTGCTATGGTTCCGTTCTACAGTATTCCCGCGAACTTGACTCAGCACATCCGAAACCTCGGGTGGACACTAACTCATGCCTTTATGCCGCTGTTCAGCGGCTTGAGTGCGAGGGCTGAGAACGACACCATCCGGCGGGTTTTTCTGATTTCGTCCCGTTACGTTGTCAGCATTCTTTTGGCCATGGGTACGGGGGCTCTGTTGTTGGGAGTGCCTTTTATCTCAGTATGGCTGGGGCCAGAGTTTGGTGAGAAGGCGGAATGGCTTATCGTGTTTCTGGTGTTCTTTACGGTGCTGCCTTTTATCAATCCGTTCGCCAGCCGTTATCTGACGGCGATTGACAAACACGGGATTTTTGCACGCCTCACTCCTTTGGCCGCCGCACTGAATATTGGCCTGAGCCTTGTTCTTGTTCACCCGTTTGGCCTTGAGGGCGTAGCTTTTGCTTCCGTCGTTCCTGGTTTGATATTCGTTCCTCTATATCTTCGGTATACCTGCCGACACGTAGATATTTCAGTGCTCTATTATTTGCGTTCGGCGGTACTGCCGGGGTTTGTGCCAGCTGGCGTTATGGCTATGGTATTGCTGATTGTCGGTGAGTACCTGATTTATGATTCTTATACCGATATTCTTGCAGGGGCAGCGCTCAGTAGCCTTAGTTGGCTGGTCAGCTTCTGGTTGCTGGTGCTGAACAAGGAAGAACGAGGATTTCTGGGGGCCAAAATTGCTCGCATGCATAAAAGGACGTAGCAAATGTGTGGTTTTGCCGGGTTTGTAAGCCCTCAGGGCTCTGGGCTAACAGGGAATACGTTGCGCAGGATGGGGCGGGCGATAGCCCATCGTGGGCCAGATGCTGACGGCGTGTGGGTGGGCGGAGGGCTGGGTGTGGGTTTAGTTCACCGGCGCTTGGCTATTCAGGATCGGTCTCCCGCAGGGGCACAGCCTATGGCATCGGCCTCTGGCCGTTACGTTATCGCGTTTAACGGGGAGATTTATAACTTCCGGCAGATTCGAAAGGATTTAGAGAAGGGTGGCTGCGTTTTCAGAGGCCATTCAGATACTGAAGTCATGCTTGCTTCCATTGAAGCGTGGGGGTTGGAAGCAAGTCTTGAGCGTTTTTCCGGGATGTTTGCCTTTGCCTTGGTAGATACCCATAAACGAAGGCTCGTCCTAGCGCGGGACCGTATGGGGGAGAAGCCTCTGTACTACGGTTGGCAGGGGAAAACGCTACTGTTCGGGTCCGAGTTAAAGGCGCTGCGAGTACATCCGGACTGGGAAGGGGGCATCGAGCCAAAAGCCTTGTCGCTGTTGCTGCGACACAACGTTATTCCAGCTCCATGGAGTATTCACCCCGGGATTTTTAAGTTACCACCGGCTTCGCTGATTTCTTTTGATTTAACGAGTCTCGCTTCTGGTCAGGTTCCAGCACCGAAACGTTACTGGCAACTCGAAACGTGCTTTGGCAAGCGGGCTGAGGGCACGTTTGAAGAATGCAGTCAGCAACTCGAAAGTCTGTTGGGTGATGTGATCGAAGACCAGATGGTGTCTGATGTGCCTTTAGGCGCATTCCTTTCTGGTGGAATTGATTCTTCAACTGTCGTCGCGTTGATGCAATCTCGGGCCTCCACCCCAGTCCGGACCTTCAGTATTGGGTTTGATGAACCCGGTTTTAACGAGGCGATTCATGCGGCCGAAGTGGCGCGGCATCTCGGCACCCAACATACCGAGCTTTACGTAAAACCAGCGGATGCTCTGCACTTGGTTCCTCAATTGCCCGAGCTTTACGACGAACCCTTTGCAGACTCCTCTCAGTTGCCAACGTTCTTGGTCAGTCAAATGACCCGTAAGCACGTCACGGTTGCGCTTTCCGGAGACGGTGGCGACGAGCTGTTTTGCGGTTATACCCGCTATCAATCCGTATTTAATCGTTGGCAGAATCGGTTCGGTGCGAAGTCTCTAGGGCGCAAAGCTGCATCCTTCCTACCCGAGGCTTTTGCAAGCAGGGCCATACGCGCAGCTGTACCCTCGCAGAGAGGGCGTTCACATTTGGCGGTTGCCCATCGCTTGCAAGCTGAACGAGCCATGGCAAAAGCCGGTAATATCTCAGAGTTTTATCGCCAGTCGGTCTCATTTTGGAATGGGCCAGAATGTATCACACAGCGATTTCTCGAGGGCGTCTACGGATTAAACAGTACGCTGCCACAAGACGTGCCGGATAACAGCATGAAGACTCTGATGTGGCGAGATCTGAACTGGTACTTACCCGATGATATTCTGGTGAAAGTAGACCGATCTGCCATGGCTTGCAGTTTGGAAACACGCATCCCCATGCTAGACCCTAAGGTTGTTGCTTTCGCGCTATCACTACCCTTGAGCTATAACGTTAAAGGTGGTGTTGGAAAGCAGGTGTTGCGCAGTGTTCTTTTCCGACATGTACCACAAGCTCTGGTTGACCGCCCCAAACAAGGTTTTGCGGTGCCAATTGGCCAGTGGTTACGAGGGCCTCTGCGCGACTGGGCAGAGTCTTTACTCGCGCCTTCCGTATTCCGCAAGCAAGACTTCTTGGATGAAGAAGTTGTTTTAGCTTTTTGGCACGAGCACTTGCGCGGGCGGGAGGACTACTCCTCCGAACTGTGGGGAATCCTGATGTTTCTTGCTTGGCTGGAGCGGTCTTTTGGCTAAAGTTGTTCTTTATAATGACCAATTACATCGCGATCAAGTGCTGGCACTGTTTTCAGATGTGCCTTTCAAAAAAGCTATGTGGGAATATCAGTTCCTATTGAATCCCGGTGCGGTTAAACGCGGTTTCCAGCCTGTTGTTGCGGTAGAAAGTGATCGTGTAGCAGGTTTTAATGGCGTGGTTCCTGTGGCTATTTTATGGCACGGTAAGCATCGCGAAGGTCTGTGGAGTTGCGACTTTAAAGTTTCTAGTGAACTTCGGGGTAAGGGAGTAGGGCGATTAATCAAAGAAGAACTTGCTCAACAATCTCCGATACTTATTTCTTTTGGTATTAGCCCAGTTGCCGCCATTGTTTTGAAACGCATGGGTTGGCAACCCAACAATGATGTTCACTTCCTCAAAAAGATCCGATGCCCATCCTCCATGCGTGACCACGCACTTTCGGTTTTCCAGCGTATGACGTCGGTTGTTAACTGGACCTTTGGTGGCGATGAGCACTCCGTTTCAGTGCGTGAGACACTTCCGGAACAGCCTGCCGTTGACGCCCTGTGGGACGATGTGAAAACCGGTTATAACAAAGTGGTTGTCCGAAACTGGTCCTACCTGCACTGGCGTTATGAGACGCACCCTTTGGCTACGTACAGTTTCCTAGAGCTAAGGGACAGCGCTAACAAATTAAAAGCAATTGGTATCGTTCGGGCGTCCGGGGGGCAAGTGCGCCTTGTTGATTACATGGGGCCCGCCCGAGATTTCGGCGTTAAACGAGCGTTGATCAAAGGGGTGCTAGATACTTGGCCCGATGCGAAAGCCGTCTCGGCGATGACTTCGGACTCGCAGTTCAAAAAGATTATGAAGTCCCTGGGTTTTTACCAGGGGCGTGAGCAGCCACGCTTTTATATATGGACATCGCCAAGGGACTTTAGCCCCGCAGAGTGCGAACGTAACACGGAAGGCTGGTTCATTATGGGTGGGGATTCCGACGGTGAATTGTTACAAGCCGCAAGAGAATCTTGGAATGAGAATATCAACCACAGGGAAAACGTGTAATGTCGCTTCATCGGCCCTTAGTGAGCATCATCACGCCAACGTACAACCGAGCGGATTTTATAGGCGAGGCCGTCGAAAGTGTATTGGTTCAGAGCTACCCTGATTTCGAGTTATTGATCGTTGACGATGGCTCTGAAGACAATACATCGGAAGTGCTCGGACCCTACTTGAACGATAGCCGGATCAAGCTGTTTCGGCAGGAGAATCAGGGGCAAAGTGTAGCGCGAAACCTGGCCTTGGCTGAGGCGAAAGGGGAGTTTATTTGCTTCCTGGACTCCGATAATTACTGGCCAAAGCAGAAGCTTGAACAGCAAGTTCGGTTGTTTGAAGCACATCCCGAAACAGACGTGTTGTATGGCGATAATGTCATTATCGATGAAAACGGGCGTGAGATCAGCCGTAAAAATATATCGCGTTATTCTGGCCGCATTGCTCATCAGATGATTAAGGATAATTGCGTGGCGATGAACACAACCATGGCCCGCCGGAAGTGTTTTGATGAAATGGGAGGAATGAGCGGTAAGCGTCGGGTTGCTGATGATTATGATTTATGGCTTCGCTTGTCCGCCAAGTATATTTTTAGATATGAGCCCGAATATTGGGCTTGGTATCGGGTTATGGAGGATCAGATTTCTTCCGATAAAACTCGTCGCTTTAGAGTTAACGAAGAGATTATTCGCGATTTTAGACGGGACTACCCGGACGCTTTATCCATTAAAGAATTCGACCGCGGCTTTGCACATTTTCATCTTCGCAAGGGGCGCTACCTAGGAAGCGCAGGAAGAAAGGCTGAGGGAATAAAGGAAATAGGAAAGGCGATTCGGTACGCGCCTTTGGAGTATACGG
The DNA here is from genome assembly GCF_030718085.1 of Marinobacter sp. MDS2. Taxonomy (NCBI): domain Bacteria; kingdom Pseudomonadati; phylum Pseudomonadota; class Gammaproteobacteria; order Pseudomonadales; family Marinobacteraceae; genus Marinobacter; species Marinobacter sp. MDS2. The sequence goes on along the minus strand of NZ_JAVAJF010000001.1, from coordinate 285,635 downwards.
TATGGCGGTCTTTTTTCGCCGTATTGCTTAAGTGAAAGCAGGGTAAGCACGACAGGGAAGCGTAGCAGTTATGGCAAACAAGCCTCGGGTATCAGTGATCACGCCAACGTTTAATCGAGCAGACTATCTGCCTGTAGCGATTGAGAGCGCGCTCGCACAGACATTTGGTGATTTTGAGCTAATCGTCATTGACGATGGTTCAACGGACCATACGCCAGAATTGATGCAGCGGTATTTAGATGACCCTCGGGTCCGCTATTTTCAGCAACCGAATAGGGGGCAGAGTGTTGCTCGGAACCGAGGCGTTGCCGAGTCAGTCGGTGACTTCATTTGTTTTCTGGATTCGGATAATGCCTGGGTTGAAACAAAGCTGGCTACTTCTCTGCAGGCGTTTGATGAGCGCCCTCAAGCAGATGTTGTATACGGCGATTATGTTGTCATCGATGCTGAGGGCCGTGAGTTAGGCGTAAATCGTATGACACGCTATTCTGGCCGGATAACCCCAATGTTGATTTGCGACAACTTTGTCAGTATGAACACGACCATGACCCGTAGGCGCTGTTTTGACGAAATGGGCGCCTTTGATAGCAATGATCGGCTAGCCGAGGATTATGGCTTGTGGCTGCGTTTTTCGACTCGCTATCAGTTTTTGTATTTGCCAGAAGTTCTGGGTTACTACCGGGTTATGGAAGATCAAATCTCCAGTGATAAAGATAGTCGTTTTAACGCTAATGAAGAGCTAATACTGGAATTTTTAAAGGCTTATCCTGATGCACTCGATTCACTCGAGATACGGCAGGGATTGAGCCGTTTTTACCATAGGAAAGGGCGGTACGAACTCTCCGTAGGCCGGTCAAGGAGTGCGGCGCGTGATCTGGGCCGTTCGTTGGTTCAATATCCGGCTTGGTCGGGCCCATGGCGACTGGCTGCGAAGTTGGCGATTAACGTGCTTCGCGGTGGAGTGAGATAATGTTAACCGTTCGGGCCCTCAGTGAACCCCAGTTTTTCGGTTTCGAAAAGAACTGGGCGGAACTGCTCTCTCGGTCTGATGCGGACCCTCTGTTCATGAGCTGGCCTTGGCAGGTCTCCTGGTGGGAGATTTGGGGTAATAAGCTAAAACTTCAATTGTTGCTGCTGGCAGTTTACGATCGAGATGATCGACTTGTCGCTTTGGCGCCTTTGTATACTAGTCGGTACAGAACGCCTATCGGATGGCATTTGAGACGTCTTCATGTGATTGGCAATGCATGGAAACTTGGCCCGACCGTTCGTACAGAATACGTTAGTTGCATCTGCGACAGGCAATACAAAGAGCAGGCACTTGAGGCGTTGTCTGTTTATTTAAAAGGTGAGGCCTGGGATGAGCTTATCCTTGCGGACGCGAGGGAGAGCGAAGTCGCAGGCTGGGGGCAAGCGCTTGAACATCACATGAGCGTTTCCTGCCATGTTCGTAGTGAGGCTGAGGGAATCGCGATTGACACCGCGGGCTCGCATGACGAGTGGCTTGCAAGTCTTGGTAAAAATACTCGCTTGAAAGTCTATAACCGTCGTTCATTGTTCGAAGGTGCGTTAGGAGGTCATCGTCTGGCCTGGAGCGACCACGAGAATTTTTTGGAAATCTTGAATGATTTTCATGTGACACGATGGGGGAAACCCTGCTTTGACGGAGCTGCGGTGCGATTTCATCAGTTGCTATTAAGTCGGTTACGTGCCCCCCAAAAAGCACAGTTGTCGGTATTGAAGGCCGGCGAGAAAGTCGTATCGGTGCTCTATGACATCCGTGCCAGAAATCGCATCTACAATCTACAGGCAGGGTTTCGCGAACAATTCCATCCCAAGATTTCGTTGGGTACTTTACATCTGGGGTATTCTATCGAAGACGCCTTCAGAAACGTTGAAATCGATAGTTATGATTTGTTGGCGGGCTCCGGGAAAAATACGTTTTATAAGAGTCGTTTTAAAGGCCAAACCGTTCGGTTCCCTACCGTCGAATATGTGCGTTCGCCCGTATTGAAGGCGGCATATGGTGCAAGGGGATATTTGCCGCAGGGTTTGGTGTCATCTGTTAACCGCTTTTTCAGGCTGTGAATAGGGTATTTATGATCAGGGAATGGATTCCAGGGCGAGGTGTCGCCGCGCAGTTTTTGCCTTATCTACTAGTGTTGTGCGGGCTTGGATTATTAGCATGGCCTACTATTGAGGGCGTGGTTTCGCGTTGGTTTAAGCTGGACGAGTCCTATTCTCATGGGTTTCTTTTATTGGCGGTTTCCGTATTTCTGATTGCGCAGTCTGTTAAACGGCACCCTGTTGCTTCTGGTTTTTATCCGTTTTGGCTTGTGCCTTTGTGTTTGAGTTTGTTGGGCTATTGGCTTGGTGGGCTCATTCGTTTACAGGCATTGCAACAGCTCACTTTAGTGCCAATGCTACTCAGTGCCCTGGCGGTGTTGATGGGGTGGCGGCAAGTGCGATGGCTGATTATCCCGGTAGGACTGCTTTTTCTTACGGTACCTGTGTGGGATTTCTTATCGTGGAATCTGCAATTGATTACCGTGGCAGTAAACAGGTTCTTGCTGGGGTTGCTGGATATTGATTTTGAGGTCGAAGGTGTATTTGTTTACTTGATTGGTGTTGGGACCTTTGAGGTTGCTCACGGCTGTTCAGGGTTGCGGTACTTATTGGTTGGGCAGGCGTTGGTTTTGATATACGGAGAGATGTATCTCTCACGGTTGCGTTCTCGAGTTTTGCTCTTCTGTTGCGGGGTTGCGTTTGCTCTGGTTGCAAATTGGATTCGGGTGTTTGTCATTATCTATATGGGTTACGAAACCAACATGCAGTCCAGCTTAATAGAAGATCATGATAATTTTGGCTGGTGGGTATTTGCAGCCACTTTAGTGCCTCTCTATTTCATTGCTCGGCGGCTTGAGGTGAAAGACGGCGAGTGTTCGAGCAATGCGAGCGCCGAAACCGGTTCCGTCTCCTCGAGAAAGGCGGTTGGCATCTCGCTTGGAGCAATCTTAGTTTGTGTCGTCGTCACCTATTCCGCCTTACCAGAAAAGCGATCGCCTGTATCGGACCATCCAGAAAACTACAGTATTGATATTCAACAGCGTTATGCTCCGGTGTTTGGCGCCCAACTTGCGGGCTGGCGCCCCCAAATTCAGAATTCGGACCGGACTTACACGCAAACCTTATTCGATCGGCAGAGGATTTCGTCCGACGGTAGTATCGATGAACAGTTCTACTTGGGTATTTTTACCTATGAGTTTCAACGCCATCGTGCTGAATTGATCCAGTATAGCAATAAGCTATATGACAGTTCAGTGTGGGCGCCGCAGCAGTTCTACAGGGTTGAAACAGATCTGAGTATACCGATCCAAGGCATCACCCTCGAAAATCGGTTAACCGGTGAAAATATCCATGTTGCCTATAGCTATCTCGTGGAAGGACGCTGGGAGACAGATCAGTGGCGCGCGAAACTGGCGCAGGTACTTGGCTTCTTCAGTGACCGAAGCGATGCCAGTCTCCTAATAGCGGCTGTTCGTTGTGGTGAGTGTGCCCCTCGGGAGAGTTTGGTGAACTTTGTGGAGACAACGTTCCCGCAATCTGTCTCTACAATTAACCAGGAGGTTGCCGGGTTATCTGATTGAGATAGGTCTGCAATCGCTGAATAAACTCAGTATGGTTTAGGCGATACCAAGCGATCGACGCTGTGGACAGCTCTTTTAGCGTGTGCTCGTTTGTATCCAAGACGTCTGTCATGGTCTTCTCAATGCCTGACTGAGAAACGAAAAAACGAGTGCCAAGCCGGAATGGTTCATTCTTTACGGGTGCAATCAAGAAACCGCGATTTCGGTTGATAACCTCGTTCATTGGCGGGGCATCGGTCGTAATGGTGACGCAACCGTGGGCCATGGCTTCCGCTAGAACCTGCCCGTAACCCTCTACTTCTGACGGTATAACGGCAACTCCCGCCTTTTCCCACAACGCCGATAGCTCTTCCTCAGAAAGCGACTTATGGTGTTTTATATTTTTGCTATGAGGTGGGCTGCTGTTTAGGTGTTGTGATACCACTTCCAGCCTCGGCCATTCAGGGTGTTCTTTCCAACAATTAACCAGAGATTTCGTGCCTTTAAATTGGCTATTGCCGGCAACATGCAAAGCGAGCCCATAGTCTTTATCGAGAGTCTCTGGATTAATTGGGCAAATGGAACCGGTGAACCCAAGGTATCGAATGTTCGAGTGTTTGCGGGAAAAAATCTCAACGGCCTGGTGGGTTTTACAAAGAATCTGATCAACAAACCGTAGATAAGGCAATCGGGATTCGATAAACCATTCCTGATTCGGAATGAGCCAGTGCGCTGCATTAACGTGTAGCTCTGATGGCCGTACGTTCTCAAGATGTATTACGAGGTTAATGTCTGGCGCAGATTTGCTTAAGCACATCTTTAGCCATCTATTGAATGCGTAATAACGAGCACTGAAAGCTTTAGGGAAATACTTTTCAATAGCGAGGTTTCTCAACCGGGAAAGATTGTTGCGCCATGGCGGGGTAGGTGGTACGCAACGAAGTTCGCACCTATGCCCAAGCTTTGTAAATGATTCCAACAGTATTTCGGCATCTTTCTGTAGACCGCGACCACTGCCTGCGTATACCACTCGTATGAACATGTTCCGCAACCAAAATGAAAAAGGCCCTGTACTTGCAGGGCCTTTAACATAGCACAATGCCATCTATGTTAGGCTTTTTTCCGGCCTCTCATGCGCACAGCAATACCGGCTAAGCCAAGACCGAGGAGGGCAAGAGTACCTGGCTCAGGTACCTTGGAGGCTTTCACGTGAATAACCATATCGTCGTGGTTGTCATCACCTTGGTATCCATCGTCAAAACTGATCAGGAACTCGTCTTCGGCGATGTAGAACAAGTTGAAGTTCACGCTTGTGGGATCGACCTGGCTTCCATTAAGAGCATCATTATTAACGATGGTGCCTCCCCCATTTTCAAACTTGAATCCCAAAAACTGATTCATGCCACCAGTGAATACAGCACTGTACTGGTCATCGGGTGTACTATTTGTGTCAAAAGCTAGCGTGTTCCCCCAATAAAATTTGTTGTTATCGCTAGCTTCTTTACCCAAATAGGTAAACGTCAACTTGAATGGATCGGCAGTGGTAGATTTCAGGTTGTGCCCAAAAAGAACACTGTCGCCAACGCTGTAGAGCGGTGCATCAGCAGTCCAAATGCCTTTTGCTCTGGTCGCGTAGTCATTATCACCAGGCACAGTCTGCTCTGCGGGGGCCCCTGGTGCGTTTCCGTTCGCAAATGCGCCAATATAAGCAGCCTGGGCAAAACCTGTAACGCCCATCGCCGCCGCCAGTGCTAAACCTTGAGTAAGCTTTTTCATGTTGTCCACTCCTCCAGTGAGCGATCTTATAAATACTTCAATAACTCATTAAGCATGCACTGTGCCAACATGTAACTTGTTGAAATTTGGTCGTTAAATTCGGACTACTTGAGTGCAATGTAAAGTATCTCGACGACCTGTATTCTTACTTAACAGAATATTGAACGGGTTCAGAGGGCTCGCTACTCAGCCCGTTATTGTCAATCACCTGGATCGTGAAGAACCAAACCCCGGCGGTTAGGCCAGTAATCTGGGTTGTTGTCGTCCCTGCTGCTACCTCCAGCGTTTGGTTTAATGTTTCTACGTTCTGGCCGTATGAGATCTTGTAGTTTTTGATCTCGCTGAGGGAAATGCTGCTACCGTCTACGCGTGTGCCCGGCGGTGTCCATGAGAGTGTTACGCTGCCGAGCGTTGGATCGCTTGGAGCCGGTGCTGTGGTATTGGGTGCATCGGGTGCCGATACTGTTTCAAGAGTGTAGGGGTGTAGGCCGGATTGGTATGCATCCAGAACAGTGACACCGCTGTTATTAAAGACCTTCGTGGCGACTGGCTGCAGTACAGGTAAGCCGTAGCGCAGCTTGTAAAGGTCATCGACACCATCTTCCAGACTGCTTCCGGCAATCTCGCTGTTCAAGGCCAGTTGTTGAATAACATTTTGCGAAGAGAGCACTTTGCCGGTATCGGTTTCTGTGATGGTCAGTTTTGCTGTGGCACCCCAGCCAGATTCAAAATACTCCATATTGATTGCGATGGGGCTGCCTGCGCCCAGGCTGGATGTGGCGGTGTATTCGGTGGCGGACTGGTTTTTCCATTGGTCGATGACCAGTGAGCCGTCAACATATAATCTGACGCCATCGTCGGTGGTCGTGCTGAAGGTATACTCTTTTGTGCCTGAGCTATGGGGCGGGGTAAACCACGCTTGCCAACGTACGCTGAACTTATCCTTTGGCATGTCTGCAGAAGGCCCACCTCTTCCCCAGTCAAAATTAATCTCGGCGTCTTTTTGGCTGTAAACAAACCGGTCGAAGTTGGTCCCTGTAAAGTACTGACCAACAAAGCCTGGCTCGTACACCGGTTCGGCAAGCGGTGCATCGGTTGCATCGTCGGGATTTGTATTGGCCAGGTACTCATCGAGAGCGCTATAGCCGTCTCCATCAATGTCAAAATTGGCGTCAGCGGGGTTGCTAGGGTCCATTCCGTAGGCGTATTCATAACCATCGGGGATGCCATCGCCATCGGTATCTTCTGCGTTAGGGTCTGTCCCAGCCCAGTATTCATCCAGCGCGGTCATCAGGTCGTTGTCAGAATCTGAGTTCGCATCGTTCGGGTTGCCGGGGTCTAGCCCGTGCAATGTTTCCCAATTGTCGTATAGGTTGTCACCATCTTCGTCGAGTGGCGGGTAAGTATCATTGAAGCTCAAACCTTGTTCGGCATCGAAGTAACCGATTTTATATCCGAGCTTGTAGGCTTCGTCCCCCCCCAAATCTGGCTTCGCATCCGGTGCGGTTTTAGCCCAACTGTATAGATGCTCGCCACGAATCACTTGTTGCGAGATGCCGGGGCCAGACCAGGCTACGGTAAAGTGGTCGTCCCAGCCGCCTTCTTTGTGGCGCAGCTGGAAATAGTATTTCTTGCCAGCCTCAAGATAATGCACGCCAGAGGTTTGCGAGCTGTATCTTGAAAAATTGTCGAGGGGCGTTGCCATTGTCATAGCGATTTGGACGGCGGCCTCAGGACTCTCCGTTTCTGAGAGCCATAATTGGGTTTCGTCGTCACCACTTATATAGAAGGTATATTCACCGGTAGTCGGCGGAGCGAGAAATCCTTGAATGAGTGTGCCGTAGTTGTTTCCCCGGCTGGCCGGTTGGCGCAGTTCGGTAAAGGCCGATACCTCATCTGGAGCGTCAGGATACTTGTTTGAATCTAAAAGGTTCTGAACGTTATTTCCAGAAATTGAATCGTAGTACCAAACGTCCACCTGACCCTTGGTGCTCACTTCAGGGACTGAAGCTGTAGGAGGGAGCTTTTCAATGTCCCTGAATTGCCAGCTCTGACATCCGCTGACGACGACCACCATGGTGCCTATCCCCAATGCTTTTATAGTAGCCATACCTCACCCTTATTATGTTCTGAAACATTAAGTAAAGTATTGTTGCGAAAGAAGGGGGCCGCCACCGGCGCATAGGAACGTTTGGTTATGACGCCGGTGGGGTTATACGACTTATCCTTTGCTGGTCTCTTCAAATTTGACCATGATTTCTTTGGCTCGGTCGGTTTTGCCGACAGAGCGATACGCTTCCACCAGATGCATTGCGATTTCCTGCGATTCTGGTTCCAGCGCATGAGCTTTTTCGAGAACAGACACGCTTTCGGTTTGCTTTCCTGTCTCGAACAATATCCACCCGTAAGTGTCTGCAATAGCGGCGTTATTCGGTGCAAGCTCGAATGCCTTTCTTGCAAGCTTTGCCGCTTTCTCATCGCCCTTTTCATAATATAGCCACGCTAAATTATTCAGGACCAAGGGGTTATCAGGGTTGATGTCCATCAGCGCCTGGTAGCGCGCAATCGCTTCATCAGGCTGATTCAATTGCTGATGAGTCATCGCCAAACTTAACAGGATCGGCTGATTATTAGGGAATTGCTCAGCTGCGGCTTCCAGTCCGTCCAGCGCCTTTTGGCTTTGTCCCGAGCGGGCGAGGGCGCGCGCGTGGGCTACCTCTAATTCCGGGGTGCGGCGTTTCTCAATTGCCAATTCGTAGAGTTCAGCGGCTTGCTGGTGCTCACCGGCGTTCTCGTAGAAATTAGCTTCAACCTGATAGGGGGCGGGAGAGTCTGGATGGTGTTGTTTTACATCTTGCAAAACATCTCGCGCTTCAGAAGTGTTCCCCTGTTGGAACTCAATGGTAGCCAGTTTCAGAGATATGCTTTCAGATTCCGGGAACAGAATTCGGCCTCTGTTTAGTATGCTCAGCGCCCGTTCAAAATTTCCCCGCTGAGCCATTTGGGTGGCTATGCCCTCGTAGACGGTCGCAACCATCGGCTCATGGGGGCCGGGCAGGTCTTCCTGATCGCGCTCCATGAGTTGGGCAGTAAGCTCATCGACTTGTGACGCTTCGTTATTAATTAACGCAGATTCAAGCATTACTAAACGAGGGCCAGCGGCTTGCGGATTTTGGTCGTTAATCTTCTGCATGAACGCTGTTAGCTTGTCCCGGCCCATAGTAACTGCAGCCCCCTGAATGGCTCCGGCGTGGTTGGGGTCAAGTTCGATTGCTTGTTTATAGTACTTTATTGCCTCTTCGGTGTTGTCTGATTTACGGGCAAGATTACCCATGGCTACCAACGGGGCGGGGTTGTCAGGGGCTTTGGCCTGCGCGGTCTTGTAGTATTTTTCAGCCTCTGCGGGTTGGTCCAGGCTATTCGCGAGGTGGCCTCTGGCCAGAAGCACCCGGATGCTGTCCGGATTATCGGAAAGCCAGTTGTCCAGTGTTTTCTGAGCGCTATCAGCGTCGCCGGATAGTGTCTGAATGCGGGCGGTAAGAAGCTGAGCCTGTAAGGCTTCGTCAGCAGCTTTCGGCACTTTGCGGATTTGTTCGAGCGCCGGTTGATACTCGTTTATTTGGGTCAGGTAGGCGGCGTAGCGAATCCTGAGGTTGTGGTTGTCTGGGTCCAGCTCAAGAGACTTTTCGAGCAGAGGGCGGCCCGTTTGCTCATCGCCCGATGCAAGCGCCGCTATACCGACCAAGGCAAGCGTCTGGGGGTCGGATTCTTTGTTATCGATGTTGTCGAGGATCGATTGCGCGCCCTGCGGGTCACGCATTGAAATTCGAGTAGCGGCCAATAGTTTGCGGACGCCATCGGCATCCTCCATATCCGCCAGCGGCTCGAGTAACTTTTCCGCTTCTTCCGCGCGGCCCTGCCGGAACCGCACAACGCCCAGCATAAGAGTGCTTTGCTGATGCCCCGGCGCTTGATTCAGCACTTCTTGCAAGTATCTGCCGGCGGTGTCTAGGTCCCCGCTCGTATAGGCGGCGGTCGCGGCTTCCAGGTTGCTTTTGATCGTGCCCGGTGCCGATTTGGCCAGAATTTCTTCGTAGACGAAGGCTTCCGCGGATTTACCCTGTTGACGCAATACAGTAACCAGAGCCGAAATAGTCTGGTACTTTTGGAAGGTCATTACGTCGTATTGACCAATTGTTTCGAGGGCTCGAATGTACGCTTGTTCTGCCTCGGCCCAGTTACCCTGCATATGATGCAGCTGCGCTTTCCAGAGCCAAAGTTCCTCATGTTCAGCGTCTATGCCTTCAGCGTGGCCCAGATGCGTTTTCGCGGCTTTAAAGTCGTCGCGGGCAGCGTCTACCCGGGATAACCCGATGTGACCCAGAGCATTGTTGGTGTGGTTGCTGATGGCTTGTTGGTATGCTTGCTCGGCTTTATCCAGGTCGCCGCTTATTAGCCAAGCCTTGCCTCTCAGATTGTCGGCTTGCCGCGACTGATCCGGGGAAGGAGATTCAAGTTTTTTAAGGGATTCGAGAGCACCTTCGGTTTTACCACTGAGCGCCCGTGCTTCGGCGCGAATCAGTATCGCTTTGTTTTTGTCGGCCTGAGTTAACTGATTTGCTCCGATTTCAGCCACCAGCTTATCGACTTGGCGTTCGGCGTTTGCCGCATCGCCGGCCGTTAACAAATTGTCGATAATAACGAAGTAGGGGGCAGGTCGTTCAGGCTGGAGTTGTATGGCGCTCCGAGCCTCTATGGTGCTTGCTTTTAGCTCGCCCTGCCTTTGGAAGAAGCGCGCTTGGTCAATATGGCTGATGTACTGAATGTCGTCCTGTGACATGTCAGGTTCGTTACTGCAACCCGCGATGCCCATCGAGGCGATGGCAACTGAGAGTAACGATGCACGCACAATGTTGTTCATTTTCATGCCCTGTTCCTTTTTTCTGTCGGGTCTTTCTTATTCCGTTCGAAGATCTCAGGTACCGTTGGTCGCGGTTGACGTTTCTATCCGGTACTTATCCGTTAAGTTATAAAGAGTCGGCCGTGTGATACCGAGCAGGCGTGAGGCTTGAGCCATGTTGTGGCCGCAGCGTGTGAGTGCTTGCAGAATGGCTTTTCGTTCTGCGTGCTCGCGGACCTGCCTCAGATTCAACTGGTAATCCGAATCGCAGGCCTGCTCGAAGGGCAGCAACAGATCTTCAGCCGTTATGCGCTTGTCGTCCGCCATGATGATGGCCCGCTTGACCTTATTGATCATTTCGCGAACGTTGCCTGGCCAAGAGTAGGCGCTGATCGCTTGGGCGGCATCCTCGGAGAAGGAGAGGTTGGGGCGATCCATTTGTTTGCCCAGGCTCATCAACAGCGATTGTGCGATAACGATTGCATCGCCTTCCCGGTTGCGCAGGGCCGGGACATCCAGTGTGATTTCGCTGATACGATAATAAAGGTCTTCCCGGAATGTGCCCTCGGCGATCAAATCCTGCACATTCCGATGAGTTGCGCACACCACTCGAACATCCACAGGGATCGGTTTCACGGACCCCACCCGGTCCACGACTCGTTCTTGCAGGAAACGCAGTAGTTTCGCCTGCAAGGGCATGGGCATATCGCCGATTTCGTCGAGGAACAGGGTTCCGCCGTTGGCGCTTTCGATCTTGCCTTTTTTGCTTTGCGTGGCACCGGTGAAGGAGCCTTTTTCAAAGCCGAAGAGTTCGCTTTCCAGCAGGTTTTCGGGAATGGCGGCGCAGTTTATGGCCGCGAAGGGCTTCTCTGCGCGTTGACTGTGATCGTGCAGCGCTTGTGCAAGAAGCTCCTTGCCGGTACCGGTTTCGCCGGTAATCAGGGTGGTTACATCGGTTGGAGCAACCTTTTCGACGTTTCGGCAAATCGCAAGCATTTCCGGGCTTGAGGCAACGATGCCTTTGATATGGGTGCCGTTGTTTTGGCTGGCTAATTCTCGGTTTTCCAGTTCAAGCTCGGCCAAGCGAAACGCGCGGTTGACCACAAAGGTAAGGATGTCGGCATCCAGAGGTTTTTGGTAGAAGTCACAGGCGCCCATGCCTACAGCTTTGACTGCGTTTTCTTTATCTTCCCGACCAGTAACCACAACGATTTTGGTTTGCGGGGCCAGTCGCAGAATGTCTTCGAGCAGTGCGAAGCCTTCCGCAGCACCACCGGGATCAGGCGGCAGGCCCAAATCCAAAGTAACCACCTGGGGTTCCAGGCGACGCAATGCTGCCAGTGCGGACTCTCTGTCAGACGCCACCGACACTTCAACGTCTTCGTTAAAACACCAACGCATCTGGCTTTGAAGACCTGGGTCATCTTCTACAATCAATAGTTGCTTCACAACAGCCATCATTCCTTTGTTTTGTGTTCCGTTCGGGTGCCGCGACTTGGCTCCGCCGACTCCATATATAGGAGTCTTAACTCAAGATTGACACTTTGCAATGTCGGAATGGCAAAAATCGAACGGGCGCCGATTAATTGACACTTTTGTGCGGTGCCCAGGTCTCGAGTTTTGGCAACGCATCTGGATTAACGGGCTTTTCGATAACCGCACGGGTCATCGGAATGCGCACTGAGAAACACGAACCAACGCCCGGTTCGCTGGTAACATCGATATTGCCGCCGAGTTCGAGAACGTACTCTCTAGCCTGGTAAGCACCAATGCCCATGCCTGTTAAGCCTTTGGTGCTTTCGAACGGTTTGAACAGTTGGCTGCGAATAAATTCACTGGTCATGCCCGTTCCGGTATCTTGTATGAACAACACCACGCTGCCCTTGGCTGTTTTCAGATTCAGGGTAATCTCGCCGTCAGGTGGCGTGGCATCTTGAGCATTTCTGATCAAGTGTCCGAGCACGCTTTTGAGTTGTTCGGGTTCCGCGCATATGTAAATAGCTGGCGGGTCGCCTATCAATTGGGGGGCGGGCAGGCGCTGACTGTTGTCTTCAGCAAGGGTTCGAACCAGCTCGGTGAGATTAATCTTGCTACGAGCAGCGTTGTTGGGCATAGCTGGCTTTCTGACGTGATCGACCAGGTTCGACATCTTCCGAACAGCGTGGTCGGTTGTTGAGATCATGTCGTCAATAAAAGCCGGATTGGCGCGATGCTTAGGGGCGTTTTTAACCAGCAAAGAAAGCTGGGCGATGAGGGTCTTAAGATCGTGCACCATAAACGCGGAGGCTTTGCTGACCGCTTCAAACTGCATGGCCCGGGACAATCGATTCTGGGCATCGGCTTGTGCCAGCAGGTTACAGGTTTGGCGCGCCACGACTTTGATGAGATCGAAATTCTCCCAGTTTAAAACGACTTTTGCATAGGGCCTGCCAATCATTGCGATGCCATACAGTTCATTGCCGAGATACAAAGGCACAATCAGCCATGCATCGGGTACCTTGGTGATGGGCTCCGGTAGCTCTATCAAGTCATACGCCAGCGGATCGGCGCGATACTCGGCGAGATCGATTATCCATTCTTTGGTTTTGAAAAGATTGACGAGGTCAGAATCGCCATCGATCGTTGTGTGTTTGGGGGTAGCGACGTTTACGCTGCTTTTGAGCTCATAGTTGTTTTGATCCGATTTGAGCCAGATAACCCCTGCGTTACTTTCAACGAGATCCGCGAGGATTCGTATCGCGCGTTCCGGAAGAGGGGGCTCGTCGCTCAGGTTGGCGAGCTCTTTGGTCATCCTCAACCACTCTTCCCGATAGTCGTATTTGTAATCGAAAAAGTTCTGGCTGATGAACACCATAATTCGAGCGCGAATTCGTCGGGACATCACGAGCGTAACGAGGAAAGCGAGGGCAATCGTAATAAACAATACTTGGAGCGCATCGCCCCATTCACCGCCGAGACTGCGAACGTAATAACCGCCAATGGCGAGCAGTAACAGATAGCCGCCGCCCATAATCAGGGCGCCGGCATGAAACACCGCTGCGCGCGAAAGCTGGAAGTCCACCGGTTGCTTGCGGGAATTGATGATGTTGACTGCAAACAGAGGAACCAACGCGGCATTGATAAAGCCGCGGGCATCCCAAAACGACTCGGCGACCTGCCCGAAAAGTAAAGCATCTGCGTACATGATGAAGTCGTACGCGAAAATAGTGGCTGTACCGATACAGAGATACTTTACGCTGGATCTGCCTAAGGTGGGGCTGTTGCGCCAGATTTGTTCGATCAGTGATAAGCCAAGCAAAGACAGGGCAAGCTGCCCGATCAGCTTGGTTTTTCCGCTCACCAGATCGGCATCAAACGCGAACTCCAGCGTACCGAGTGAGAGTAAGGTGACGATTAATACGGTGGTGGCAATCCCCAGTGTTTTACGAAGTTGGCCGGTGAATTTGGCTTGGCGAAAGGAGTCGCGAAGTAGCGCGAAAAGCAGCAGCAGCCAGGCGGTGTCCCGCAGTAATTCGAGAAGGTATCGGATGAAGAATCCGGGTTCTCCCCAAAGGCTTTGAGACACCAAAGCCGAGGCCCAAAGGGTGGTAACGAAGGCCGAAAGAAACAGCGCGCGATCAAGCTCTCGCCGGAGGTAGCGCGTTGCCACCAGAGTCGACAACACGGCAAACACAATGGCCGATGCACCGTAGCTGATTACGCTGAGGTCGCTGAACATTCGGTCTTTCCTTAAACCGCTGATCTGTCACTAACCTCTACAGAATAGCTGCGAACCTCCGTTTACGCCCCTTTTAATTGCCAATTTAGCTGCACGGATCACACTGTTACTTGTGATCCCTATAATAATGGAATATTTCCGTCAACGAGCGTTTCGGGGTGAAGTTGAATTCCTTGGCGAACGTTCTGCCGTCAATGACGACAGGGTATTTAAAGAACGCCAGAAGGTAGTGCGGAAAGCTGCGAAGCTTCAGAACCCGGGCAATGGTTTTTGGTAACACCGGCGGCACTGAGACAATGGGAATGCGGGTGCAGCCACATAGTTTCAGGGCCTGTTGGTAGGCAACCCAGTCATGGGGCGCTACGTTGAACACGCCTTTGGTGGTTTTCTTCCAGGTCAATGTGATGGCGTCGGCCATATCGTCAATATGAATGAACTGCATCATCGGTGAAAAACCGGCCAGAACGGGCGCTGCTTTGCTGCTGAGAAGGCGGCTCATGGTGTTGCGCACGCCGGGCCCGACGATGTTGCAGGCTCGCAAAATGGTGACATTCAGATCCGGGTAGCGCCACAAATACAGGTTGGCCAGATTCTCCAGTTCAACCGAATCCACCAGATCGGCACTCAGGCCGGCACTCTTGAGAGGCGCGCATTCATCAATCAGTGCGGGGTTGTAGGCAACCGCGCCGTAGACGTGATACGTAGACAGAACAATAACCCGCTTAACGCCGTATTTATGGGACAGATCCAACAGTTTCTGGGTGCCCAGCACGTTGGCATTGTAGCGGCGCATTCGGGTGAGTTCGCTCGATTGCACTCGGCCCAAATGAATAACGCCGTCAAACTGGTATTTGCGGAACAAATCTTCGAAAACGCGCTTGTTGAAGTCGATGCAGTAACTGGGGATTGAGTCATCCAGATCGACTTTTTCGCGGAAATCCACTGCGACCAGGTCGCAGGTGGTGCTCAATCGTTTGATGACTTGCTGAGCCAGTGCGCCAGCTGCGCCTGTAACAAGAATTTGTGGTCTGTTTTTTTTTGACATCAGAACAGCCTTTTTCTCTCGGTCAGACCTTTATTGATGAGTCGGTTAATCTCGGATTTAACCGCTTCGACGCGCTCGGTGACTTGTTCTTCCGGAATTTCGTTGCTGTCGAAATACATGGGCTTTCCGAAATTAAGATGCACTTTGGCGGGGAAAATGAAGGGCAGGGCTACCGGCGCGTAAGGGACGCCCAGTGCGTTCGCTAGCGGTTTGATGTTGGCAATGGCAGGGATTGTCTCTTCGCAACCAACCACGCCGACCGGCACGATGGGCGCGTTGTACTTCATCGCCAGATGCATGAAACCGTTGCCGAAACGCTGAAGTTGGTAGCGATCCTTGTAGAGTTTCCCGGACCCGCGAACGCCTTCCGGGAACACGATAATCGCTTCATCGTTTTCAAGCATCTTGGCGCAATTGATTGGGTCGCCGAGAACGGCTCCTACTTCATTCAACATGTTGCCAAGCCATGGTACGGTCGGGAAGAACCGCTCAATCATCGCTCGTGGCAAGCGCGGATTCACCTCACGATTTGCCAGAGCATGGCCAACGAGAATGCCATCAAGGGGCAGCTGGCCTGAGTGGTTACCTATTATCAGAACCGGGCCTTCGGCCGGTATATTTTCGATGCCGCTGGTTTCAACACGAAAATACTTTTCATAAAGATGACGGGTAAGATTCATCCCGAATTTGACGGCATCGTTGTTATAGCCCCATGGGTCATACCCCAAGGTTCCAATCGGCTTTTTTATGCGGTCAATTTGGCGGCTTACTTCATTAGAACTCAATTTCGATTTGATAAAAGACGCCAGGCCCATACCTGCTCCCTGTGTTGAATCCCGGTGCATGCTGGCGGGTTAAAGGTTATGAATTATCCCCGCTCAATCAATACGCCCAGTGTGTGGCTCTGGCCGGTATTTAATACTCGGTAGTCGCCTGCCGCATTGGCCGTTTCGACACACAGCATGTTTCGCCAGCCAGTGTCAGGAAAGTCCGAAAGCCGTTGGGATTTTTCAGGGCCCGGATTCCAGACAACAGTCGAGTCGGTTCCGAAGCCAATCAGCTTGGTTCTACGCTCAGGTGTGGTTGCAACCAGCACGTCGCCGGATTCATAGATGCGGTCGGTTTCTCCCTCGAAATACACGGGACCGTCCTGAGCGGCGTAGTTCCAGTCGTCTAACGTGTCGATGTACTGGCTCTGGCCTAGGCCCAGAAGCCGTGTGTTGGTAATGTCCGAGGTGGGCAAATAGGTATGCAGGGCCTGGCTTAACGCCATTGGGGTTGGGGCAAGATTGGTTGTCGTGAGCGCGATTTGGCACCCGCGAAGCGAAAAGTTGAAAGTAATCAGCGCCAGAGCGTGTCCTTCCCATATGCCGGAGAATTCGTCGCCAGCGTTTAAAGAGAGGCTGATTTCTACGTCGTGAGCGCTCTCACTGACATCTTCCAGTTGCCACAGCGCTGTACGTGCAAAGCCGTGAGCAGCCGGCGATTTGATGTTGGCTCGAATCGCCGGTGGGTTTCGGGCCGGGTCGCCAAACCAGGGCCAGCATATGGGAATGCCACCTCTAATGGCGTGCCCCGGCTGGAAGCGGGCTAGCTCGCTTAACCATAGCCAGTTTGTTTCGTTGGTGTGTGAGAAGTGCACCAGGTGCGCGCCCTGGAGCGTGATCGCCGCTTCAAACAAAGGATGCTGAACTTCCAGAGCTTCCAGTTGGCCGATGGTTTTCCAGCGAGTGAAGGACCATTGGCCGGGAGCCAAGGTGGTAGAAGGTTTGTCACTGCGTTCTGACATGTATGGCGCCGCTTCTTTAAGTGCATTTGCGTACTATCAGGTTAAAATAAAAGCGCCAATTCGGCGACTTTAGTCATACAATATCCCAAATTACTGGAGCGCTGTTAATGGATTCAGAAGTGACAAAGGGGGTCGTGGTGCCGCTGCTTGAACCTCGCCTTGAACGGGGTGGTGAGGTGATGGATCGCTTGGCCGGAGATGAGCCAAAATGCGTTGGAGACGCTTCGTCCGCGCATAATCTGGTGGAGGATGCCTGGCTCGACGAGTTAGCCGATGGTCTGGCAGGTGCAGGGTGGCTTGAGTGCGACCTGACTCCTCGGTTGCCTGCAGGTTTGCTGCGGGATTTAAAACGCGAGGTTGAGATACTCGATAAAACGGAAGCCATGACCCGCGCCGGTATAGGCCGTGGCGCTGATTTACTGAAAGATCGTAGTGTGCGGCGCGATAAAATTGTCTGGATGGATGGTGCCAGTGCGCCACAGGCGGCGCTGTTTCGCTTTTTCGATCAAGTGCGTGAAGGATTGAATTGCCGTTTGTTTTTAGGTTTGAAACGGTATGAGGCGCATTACTCCACCTATCAGGCCGGCGATTTCTACAAGCGTCACGTAGACAGCTTTCTGGGCAGGGCCTCGCGGATGATCAGCCTGGTGCTTTATCTGAATGATGACTGGGGAATTGAAGACGGCGGGGAGTTGCGTGTATTCGATGCGGTTGATCAGGAAAAGGCGATAGGCTTGTTAAGGCCTGAAACCGGGCGCGGAGCGTTCTTCCTGAGTGAAACTGTGCCCCACGAAGTATTACCGACAAGGCGCACTCGTTACAGCATTGCTTGCTGGTTTCGACAAGACGAAGTGCCTTTGCCGCTTTAGGGCGTTGTAGTCCCTGTAACTCTCTGATACTATTCGCGCCGCTTTCAGGGAAATATTCTGAAACGCCGTTATGGTGGCCCCATTGGTGCCTCCGCAACATGAAACCGTGAACCCGGTCAGGCCCGGAAGGGAGCAGCCGAAGCGGTGGAATTGTGTGCCGGAGAATTGCTGGTGGGGTCACCCCCAACTTCCTTCCTGTTGTTCCTGCTGTCATCAAGCTTTTGGCCTCTTAAGACCTCCTTGCCTGTTCGTTGTTGTGACGATGTTCGCTAATTGAAGCGCGTTTGTACGTTATGTTGGCGTTGCTCGATATGTTGCATTCTGAACTAAAACAATAAAACAGGTGATGAAATGAAACGTTCAAATCGAAAGCTGGCCGTTCTGGCCGGTGCCCTCGCTATTGGTTTGTCTTCTCAATCTGCTTCTGCAGGATGGTTTGATTGGTTGTTCGGCAAAAGTGCTGATACCTACACCCAAACAGAGCATCCGATCGTCTTGGTACACGGGTTGTCTGGCTTCAATAAGTTGCTTGGTTTTGTTGAATACTTTAACGGTATTCCAGAAGCGCTGACGGAAAGTGGCGCTGAAGTCTTTGTGCCTCAGGTGTCTGCCGCGAATTCGTCGGAAGTGCG
This sequence comes from Marinobacter sp. MDS2, assembly GCF_030718085.1. Classification (NCBI taxonomy): domain Bacteria; kingdom Pseudomonadati; phylum Pseudomonadota; class Gammaproteobacteria; order Pseudomonadales; family Marinobacteraceae; genus Marinobacter; species Marinobacter sp. MDS2. The sequence goes on along the minus strand of NZ_JAVAJF010000001.1, from coordinate 267,280 downwards.
CGGCGAGCAGTTGCTGGCGCAGATTGAAGAGTATATGGCGGTGACGGGGGCAGAGAAGGTGCATCTGATTGGCCACAGTCACGGTGGTCCGACAATCCGCTACGTTGCCGGTGTTCGGCCAGACCTTGTCGCCTCTGTGTCCAGTGTTGGCGGTGTTAATTGGGGCACACCGGTGGCAGATTTGGCCAATAATGGCGCGCTGGACGGCCTCGGAAACTTTTTCTTCGGGTTGATCGATACCTTCTCAGGTGGTGGTGGGCTGCCGCAGGATACCGGGGCGGCGATTGCATCCCTCAGTACCGATGGCTCGCTCGCTTTTAACGCCCAATTCCCGGCCGGCCTGCCGTCAACCTACTGCGGTAACGACGGTGCAGAAGTTGTTGATGGGGTGCGCTACTACTCTTGGGGTGGCAACAAAGTCTGGACCAACGTTTTGGATGCCAGCGACGCACTGCTTTTGACGCTGAAGCCGGCGTTTGACGAGCCAACCGATGGCCTGGTGCCTGCCTGCAGCATGAAAGTGGGCAGGGTGCTCGGGGTTGATTACGCCCATAACCATCTTGATCAAGTGAACCAGTTGTTCGGGTTGGTTGGGCGCAATGCCGCAGATCCGGTGCAGTTGTATCGACAGCAGGCCAATCGCCTCAAGAATTTGGGGCTCTGATTGGGGGTTATTATGTGCGGGCCACTCTGGCCCGCCCTAGAGGTGGTTCATGAGTAAGCGTTACATCGCTGTTTGTTTTGGTGTATTGCTGTTCACCGTTTCGTGTGCCGGATTGTTTTTTTGGCTTGCCGATGGGGAGTTAGGAAAAGCGGTGCGTACGGTTTCTGTTAATCAGAACGCGTTCATTGCTAATCATCCCGAAAGCGCCGCATCGGTTCAAAATTCTCCCGACCAAGCACAAGAGCTTCCCGCCTTACCAAGAGATGAGCGTGTCGCTGACATTCAGATCGATGGTGCGGTTCGTGTCGATATGAACGGCAATCTGGTGCTTGATCGGCAACTCCGTCGTTTTCTGGATTTTTTTATTGGCTTGGCGCCGGGGCGCGAGTATGAGCCCGCCATGAAGCTTCGTATGCGCGCCGTGATGGCCGCAAACGGAGTGCCGGGCGCGGTGCAGGCAGAGGTGCTCGATATTCTCGACCAATATCTTGCCTATCGTGACGCTTCCGGGCAGATGGAGCTTCAGGCAGCCACTGATTCTGCGGATATTTTTGCCGCGTTTGATACGGTGTATCGCATGCGCAGAACGTATTTGGGGCCCGATGTGGCGGAAGGCTTTTACGGCGCCGAAGAGCGCCGCTTGCGCTTGGCGCTGGACCGCCAAAGTGTGATGTCAGATGACAGTTTAAGTGAGGCCGAAAAGCGCCGCGCACTGGCTCAGATCGACCAAAATCTCCCTGAGCACGTTCGAAAGTCGAAAGAAACCTCGAAAGCCGTGGTGGAAACGGTTCAGCGGGTGCAGGGAATGCGCCAATCGGGTGCGAGTGAAGCCGAGGTGCGAGCCTTGCGGTTACAGCAGTACGGGGCTGAAGCAACGGCCAGGCTGGAAGAGGTGGATAGAGAGCGCCAGCAATGGCAAAGGCGGCTTTCGGACTACCAGCGGCGTAAGCAGGCAGTGATGCAGAGTGAAGGCTTAGCACCAGGGGACCGAAGTGACGCACTTCGGACATTAAGAGAATCGATGTTTAAAGGGCATGAGTTGCGCCGTGTTCGTGCTCTGGACAAGATGGCCGAAACCGCTGGCTAGCCCAATCGTCCTTCTTCTGGCACCGGGTCCATGGTATTGTTAAGCCCTGATTTCAGAGCAGTTGGCGGATCATGAGCTACCAGGTTTTAGCCCGAAAATGGCGCCCCCGTACCTTCGAGGATATGGTGGGGCAAGAGCATGTGCTTCAGGCACTTGTACACGCGTTGGAGCACCAGCGGCTCCATCATGCCTATCTGTTTACCGGCACCCGAGGTGTTGGTAAAACCACCATTGGCCGTTTGCTGGCTCGTTGCCTGAATTGCGAGACGGGCATTACGGCCAACCCGTGCGGCGAGTGTGGCAGTTGTAAAGAGATCCTGGATGGGCGGTTTGTTGATCTGATCGAGATCGACGCAGCGTCCCGTACCGGGGTGGACGACATGCGCGAACTGACAGATAACGTTCAGTATTCACCAACGCGCGGGCGTTACAAGGTGTATCTCATCGACGAGGTGCACATGCTCACGAACCAGTCGTTCAACGCCTTCCTGAAAACATTGGAAGAGCCCCCAGAGCACGTGAAGTTCCTGTTGGCGACGACCGATCCCCAGAAGCTGCCCGTCACCGTGCTGTCTCGTTGCTTGCAGTTCAATCTTAAGCGCATGACACCCGAGCACATTGTGGGGCATTTGCAGAAGGTGTTGGCGGAAGAGCAAATTCCCTTCGAAGATCCGGCATTGTGGTTATTGGCGCGTGCCGCGGATGGCAGTATGCGAGACGCGTTGAGCCTGACCGATCAGGCCATTGCGTTTGGTAACCAGAAGCTGGCCGCCAGCGATGTCAGCACGATGCTGGGTACCATTGATCAGCAGGATATTGAACGGATTGTTGATGCGTTGGTTGAGCGGGATGGCCCCGGGTTGCTGGCGGAGATCAACCGGATCTCGGACTTTGCCCCGGATTACGATGTTATTCTGGCGGACCTGTTGTCCTTGTTCCACCGGGTCACCATGGAACAGGTAGTGCCGGGCAGTGCCGATAACGCGATGGGTGATGCGGCTCAGGCCCAGGCGTTGGCGCGCAAACTCAGTGCCGAAGATGCCCAGCTGTTTTACCAGACAGCGTTGATGGGGCGGAAAGATCTTGCCATTACGCCGGATGCCCGGATGGGGTTTGAAATGACCCTCTTGCGCATGCTGGCCTTCCGCCCGGGTGCAGATCGTAAAGCACCGCCGGCAGTGTCGTCGAGCGGTAACGAAAGTGCAGGGCGAGCCGAGCCCGAACCGGAGCCTGCCCGAGCACAAGCCGAACCCGTGCAATCCGAGCAATCCGAAACACAGCCGGTTCCGGCGGAGAAGCCGGAGACGGCTCCTCTTCCTGAGCCGATTACCGAACAGGCGCCGCCTCCGGTGATCGATGATGCGCCGCCGTGGGATCCTGATCCGAATGAGCCGGCGCTCGTATCAGCACCTCAGGACCCGATACCTGTTGCGGTTGGCGAAGCGCCCGTTGCAGCGGCCGGCGAGTCAAAGCCCATGCCCGAAGTGGCCCAGCTTGAACCTGTGCAGCCGCCTGAGCCAGAGCCGGCCAATGTGTCAACGGAAGTTGAATTGGCCGCGCCGGTCAGTGAAGACGGCTTTGTTTGGGAACGTGACTATCGGTCATTGGAAATCACCGGTATGCCCGGGAATCTCGCTAGCTACAGTGCCATGAAGCGGGAGGGTGAGACGGTTGTATTAACGCTGGAAGAAGGGCACGCCCGGCTTTTGAACGAGCGGCACGAAGAAAAAATTCTTGCGGCCTTGAGATCGCGCTTTGGCGACGCCACACAGTTAAAGGTGAAAGAGGGTGAGCCGGGGCTTCATACCCCTGCTGCCTTTGAAGAACGCCAGCGGGTGGCGCGTTTGAAAGCGGCCGTGGAGTCGATTCGTAAAGACCCACTGGTACAGAACATTGTTGAACGGTTTGAAGGGCGGGTTGTCGAAGAGAGTATCCGCCCCATAGAGACAGGTAGGAGATAATCGCATGATGAACAATATGGGCGATCTGATGAAAAAAGCCCAGCAGATGCAAGAGCAGATGCAGAAGGCCCAGGAAGAAGCCGCAAAAGCAGAAGTAACGGGCGAGTCTGGTGCCGGTATGGTCAAAGTGACCATGAATGGACGTCACGATGTGCGTAAAGTTGATATCGACCCTTCGTTGTTGTCTGAAGACAAGGAAATTCTGGAAGATCTCTTGGCAGCGGCGGTCAACGACGCAGTGCGCCGGGTTGAAGCAAACCAGAAAGATAAAATGTCCGGTCTGATGTCGGGTATGGGTATGCCACCTGGGTTCAAGATGCCGTTCTAAACAATCGCGGCTCAGTTGTTGTTTGAGGAGTATGCATGGCATTCAGCCCGATGGTTGATGAATTGGTCGAGTCCCTTCGGTGTTTACCCGGAGTGGGCCAGAAGACCGCGCAGCGTATGGCTTTTCATTTGCTCGAGCGTGGCCGTTCAGGTGGCGTCCGTTTAGCCGGTGCTTTGAATCAGGCAATGGATAACGTTCGTCGTTGCGATAGTTGCCAAAATTTTTCGGATACCGAGATCTGCCAGCTTTGCGCCAAACCCGAGCGCCGTACAGGAACGCTGTGCGTGGTCGAAAGCCCATCCGACTTGCTGGCGATCGAACAGGCGGGTGACTATCGCGGCAGCTATTTTGTGCTCATGGGCCATCTATCGCCCATTGATGGCGTTGGCCCCGAGGAAATCGGTATCGAGCGCCTGTTGCGGCGGATTCGCGAAGAGGGTGTGACGGAGCTGATTTTGGCGACCAATCCAACCGTCGAAGGCGAAGCAACCGCTCATTACATTGCTGATCGGCTGGATGGCCAGGACATATTGATCACCCGTCTCGCGCACGGCATTCCGGTGGGCGGAGAATTGGGTTATGTCGATGGCTTTACCCTCACGCACGCCTTCCGGGGCCGTAAACCCCTTTCTGAATAATTTCAGGTTAATTTATGAGTCAAAGCCATACGGCCATACCGGTTCCGCCAGCGCCGGAAACCATTCGCTGGCTGGAAACCCCGGAGCAGCTTGACCAGTGGCTGACCAGTCTTCCCGCCGGCTGCCCGGTCGCGCTCGATACCGAATTTGAGCGGGTTTCAACGTTCCACCCGATACCGGGCTTGGTTCAGCTCGGTGGGGCAGGTGATTTCTGGCTGGTTGAACCGCATGTAGCTGAGGCGTCAGCGGTTTTCCGCCAGATGCTGGCTGATAGCGAGCGCCCGAAATTGCTTTATGCGATGAGTGAAGATCTCGAGCTGTTCCGGCACTGGCTCCAAGTTGCACCCGCAGGCCTTCAGGATCTGCAAATTGGCGCTGCGTTAGCCGGGGCGGGCTTCTCTGTCGGCTATGCCCGGTTGGTCGAGTCTTTGTTCGGTGAAACGCTGGATAAGTCAGTCACTCGATCGGACTGGCTGTCACGGCCTTTGTCGTCAGAGCAAGAGCGCTACGCCGTAGACGATATTCGATATCTGGAACCTCTCGCCAATTGGGTGACTTCCAAGCTGCGGGAACGCAACCTCGAACATGCCTTGGCCGAAGAGTCGCGCCGGTTTGCAGACGAAGCCGCTGCGCCGGAGGACGTTGACCGGCATTATCTGAAACTTCGCGGGGGTTGGACGTTAACACTCGCCCAACAGTCCGTGCTTCAACGTTTGGCCGCGTGGCGTGAACAAGAGTGCCACAAGGTAGATCGCCCGAGGAATCGGGTTTTGAGTGATGCTTTGTTGATTGCGATCGCCGAGCGGTGCCCCCAATCGCTGGGTGAGCTGAACGATATCCAGGGGCTGCCCGGCGGAATCGTCAAGCGTTACGGCGAGCACCTGCTGGCGCTTGTGCGTGCAGGCAAAGACGCCGACCTCTCGGGCTTCGCGAGCATTCAACGGCCGCTCACACGAGATCAGCAAGCACTTTATAAGCAAGTAAAAAAGTGCTTCAAGAAAGTTGCAGAAGAGCATGATATTCCAATAGAAATTCTTGCTCCCCGAAAGAGAACTGAAAAAGTAATTCAAGACCAGACCTTGCACGGCCAAGATTTTTTTGAGGGCTGGAGAGCGACACTGTTAGGCCCTGTCGTCAGCGAAATTGAGGAGCTTGTGAAACAATGACCAGCCGTGAATTTGTATCGGTGTATCGCAGCACCAAAAAAACGGACACTTACATTTACGTCCGCAGAGGTCAGGATTGGCAGGAGCTTCCGGAAGCGCTCCGTTCGATTTTCGGCCAACCCGCTCATGCTATGGATTTGCTTCTGACACCGGAAAAACAGTTGGCCAGAACAACGGGCAAAGAGGTGCTGGAGGCTTTGCACGAGAAGGGGTTTTTCCTGCAGATGCCGGAAGAGCAGGATACCTACATTGTCGATTTCAAGCGCAAGGTAGAGCAGCATAAAAAATGAGCGCGCAGATTCCGTTCTGGCAGCGAAAGCGCCTGGATGAAATGACTCCGGCTGAGTGGGAATCTTTGTGCGATGGCTGTGGCCAGTGCTGCCTCCAGAAGCTTGAAGATGAAGACACCGGGGATGTGTATCACACGGATCTGGTGTGTCGGTGTATGAACATCGAAAACGGCCAGTGCACGGTCTATTCTCAAAGGTCGGATGTGGTTCCCGAGTGCACCGTGCTGACGCCGGATACCATCGCTGATTATGCCTGGCTGCCTCATACCTGCGCTTATCGGACCCTCGCCGAAGGGCGGCCCCTTGCGGATTGGCACCCGCTACGGTCAGGCGATCCCGATTCGGTGCGCAAAGCAGGATTATCCATTCAGGGTAGAGTAACCTCGGAAGGCGATGTGCCCGAAGAGGAATGGGAAGAACATATTATTCACTGGGTTATCTAATGATTGATGCAGATGCTTCTTTGGCTTACGCCATCTTCTGGGGCGCGTACGCCGTTGCGTTCATCGTGTTGTTCTACATGATGAAGGTTTTGTTTCGGTTTTTGCCATTTTATGGTTTTCGCACGCTTTTGCTGGCGGCCCTGACCGTGTTAGTGCTCACGCCGGTTGAATCGCCTGATCTTGCAGGTTGGTGGATTCCCGCATGGTTGTACGCAGGCTACGAACTGGTTCTTGGCGACATCGATGCCGCGGGTGTTGCGCTGTTTAATTTCGGTTTGGCGGCAGCAGTGATGTTGTTGGTGTGGATTCTCGATCTTGTCCGATACCGTCTCGTACGTAAATAATCCCAAGCAACTATCCGAATAATAACTGGTGGGCGACCGTGAAAAGTAATCGTATAGGCTGGCTGTTTTCCGCAGTTCTTGTTGTTTTGATGCCATGGCAGGTGTCCGTAGCTGAAACAGTTTCCGGTTCAAAGCCTATAGATGTCCGTGTCGTGGTCGATATTTCCGGCTCAATGAAAGAGACCGATCCGGATAATCTTCGTCGTCCTGCCGTCAGGCTGTTGGCGGGCCTGCTTCCCGATGGCGCGGGGGCCGGGGTTTGGACCTTCGGTCAGTATGTGAACATGCTCGTACCCCACGATTCCGTAGATAATTCATGGCGTCAAGCGGCAATTGAGCGTTCGGAGCAGATCAATTCCGTTGCATTGCACACCAATCTGGGGTTGGCCATAGAAAAAGCCAGTAATGACTGGTTGTCTGGCGGCACGCTTGAGCACACCCATTTGATTTTGCTGAGTGACGGCAAAGTCGATATTCCGGCTGGCGAAGCGGCCAGCCGTGCCGAGGAAACCCGAATTCTGGAATCCATGCTGCCGGCGTTGAAGGCGAATGGTTTAACCGTGCATACGGTGGGCTTATCAGAGTTCGCCGACGTCTCGTTTCTTCGCACCCTGGCCGATGAAACAGGGGGTACCTTCAGACTGGCCCGTTCGGCGGAAGCCTTGAATCTGGCGTTTGCCGATGCCTTGAACGCAGTGGCCCCACAGGCACAGCTCCCCCTCGAAGGAAACCACTTTACCGTTGATGAGGGCGTAGAAGAATTGACCGCCCTGATCTTTACCGGCGGGCCCTCGTCGGAGCAGAGCAAGCTCCGCCTGGCTGTGCCGGGTGGTGAGCTGTTTACCGTTTCAGAAGCACCCGGTAACGTTCGCTGGTTGGCAGAACCGGGCTACGATCTGATTACAGTTACCGACCCACAACCGGGAGAGTGGAAGATTGATGGTGAGCTGGGGCAGGGTAGCCGTGTCACTGTGGTAAGCAATCTGAGAATGGTCGTTGGCCCGATTCCGTCACAATTCAGCACGGAAAACCCACTCGAGATTGAGGTCGCCTTTTATGAGGGCAGCCAGCCGCTGAATGACCCGAACTTTCTGGACGTTATGGATGTGACCCTTTCGCTCAGTTCGGGGAACCGGAAAAAGGGCTCGAAAGTACTCTCCTCGGGACCTCCACCGGAGGATGGGGTATATCGTGAAACGCTGAAACAGCTGTCTAAGGCCGGTGTTTATCGGGTGGAAGTGCTGGCCGATGGTGGAACCTTTGCGCGTAAGTTCAGTGCCGAAACCAGTTTTGTTGTTCCTGGCGAAGAGCCGCCCGTTGCGGTGGTGTCGGAGCCACTGGTTCCGGATTTGAGCCAACCCTTGGAGGAAATGTCGCTTGACGATCCCGAGCCTGCGTCAGCGCAGGAACCGGAATCGGATATAGAGCCCGGTTCGCTTAATGAGGCAGTGGTTGTCAGCGATCCTTTACCGGAGCCAGTGGAGCAAAAATCTCCGGAAACCGAAGATCAACCGATCCACGAACCCGAGAAAGGCACCTTGTGGGGGATCCCGGTTTGGATGCTGGGTGCAATTGCGGCCCTGTTCGTTATCATTGTCGGGGTTGTATTGTTCGTTTTGGGTCGCAAGCGCGAGCAGAAAGAGCCCGAAGAAACGCTGCCGGTTCTTGAAGAAACTGTTCCAGAGCCAGAGCCAGAGCCAGAGCCAGAGCCAGAGCCAGTGCCAGAAGAGGTGCCGGAATTGGTGCCCGAGCCGGAGCTTGATACGGAAGAAGACATTCCCGAAGTGACCGAAACCATCGAGTCAGAGCCGAAGGCATTCGATGACGAGTCGGATGAATTTGGTTTAGAAGATTTCGATCTGTCAGAATTCGACGATCTGCCTGAAGACAAAGCCAAAAAAGATTAAGTTTTAAAGTAACTAACAGGAATTAGACACATGAAGTTTACCGGTACCGAAAAATACGTAGCCACCGATGACCTGCAAATGGCCGTTAACGCAGCCATTTCGCTCCAGCGCCCGTTGCTGATCAAAGGCGAGCCCGGCACCGGCAAAACCTTGTTGGCGGAAGAAATGGCGGCCTCTCTGGGAATGAAGCTCATTCCCTGGCACATCAAATCGACCACCAAAGCCCAGCAGGGTCTGTACGAGTACGATGCAGTATCTCGTCTGCGTGATTCCCAGCTCGGCGACGAGAAGGTAAAAGACATTCGCAACTACATCGTTAAAGGTAAGTTGTGGGAAGCCTTCGAGTCTGACGAGCAAGTGATTCTGCTGATCGATGAAATCGACAAGGCCGACATTGAGTTCCCGAACGACCTGTTGCTAGAACTCGACCGCATGGAGTTCTTTGTATACGAAACCCAGGAATTCGTTAAGGCCAAGAAGCGCCCGATCATCGTAATCACCAGTAACAACGAAAAAGAGCTGCCTGATGCGTTCTTGCGCCGTTGTTTCTTCCACTACATCAGTTTCCCGGATCATGACACCATGAAGGACATCGTGGATGTGCATTTTCCTGGGCTGCAGCAGCAAGTCGTGCGCGATGCGTTGGAAGTCTTTTTCGACGTTCGGAAAGTGCCGGGTCTGAAGAAAAAGCCGTCCACGTCTGAACTGATCGACTGGCTGAAGCTGCTGATGGCCGATGAGCTGTCCGCCAAAGCACTGCTGGAAAAAGACAACAGTTCTGCGTTGCCACCGCTATACGGTGCGCTGGTGAAGAACGAGCAAGACGTACACCTGCTGCAGAGGCTGGCGTTTATGGCGCGTCGCCGCAACTGATTGCTGGCAAGAGCATCGTTTTATGTTGATTGATTTTTTTCTCGAAATCCGCCGAGCCAAAGTACCGGCCAGTCTGCGGGAATTTCTGGACTTGCTGGAAGCAATCCAGCAGCGTCTGGCGTTTGCCGATATGGAAGAGTTCTACTATCTCGCCCGTGTCTGTCTGGTTAAGGATGAGCGGCATTTCGACAAGTTTGATCGGGCCTTCAAAGCCTATTTTGACGGTATCGAAAACCTCGACGATTTGTTGGAGGCGCTGATTCCGGACGAGTGGTTGCGGGCCGAGTTCGAAAAGCACCTGAGCGAAGAAGAAAAGGCCAAGATCGAGTCCCTTGGTGGCCTCGAAGAGCTGATCGAAACCTTCAAGAAACGCATGGAAGAGCAGAAAGAACGCCATGCGGGTGGCAACAAGTGGGTTGGTACCGGGGGCACATCGCCTTTTGGCGCCAATGGCTATAACCCCGAGGGCTTTCGTATTGGTCAGAAAAATGGCCGGCACGGCAGGGCAGTGAAAGTCTGGGAGAAACGGGACTACAAGGATCTGGACGACAGCATCACCCTGGGGCTTCGCAATATCAAGGTGGCCCTGCGCAGGTTGCGCAAGTTTGCTCGCCAGGGCGCGGCCGATCAGCTGGATCTTGATGACACTATTCGCTCAACAGCCCGAAACGCCGGCTACCTGGATCTTAAAATGGTGCCGGAGCGGCATAACGCCGTGAAGGTGCTGATCTTCTTTGATGTAGGCGGTTCTATGGACCCGCACATCCGGGTGTGTGAAGAATTGTTCTCGGCGGCCAGACTTGAGTTCAAACACATGGAGTATTTTTACTTTCACAACTTTATTTACGAAAGTGTGTGGAAGAACAATATTCGTCGCATGAACGAAACCACCAGCACCTGGGATATTCTCCACAAATACACGCCGGACTATAAAGTGATTTTCGTAGGCGATGCCACCATGGCGCCCTATGAAGTCACGCACCCCGGCGGTTCTATCGAGCACTGGAACGAAGAAGCCGGCGCAACGTGGATGCAGCGTGTGACCGACCATTTCCACAAAGTGGTGTGGCTGAATCCGTTACCGGAGAGTTATTGGGGCACCGGTGGATCGTTGGGCATTACCCGGCAGTTGGTAAACGATCACATGTTCCCGCTAACCATTGAAGGTCTTGAATCGGCCATGAAACAGCTGACCAAATAATTGTTGGTTGGACAAGAAAAAAGCCGATGCGTGTAACGGCATCGGCAAAGCTCGGCATATCAAGCGGGTGCAGCCTCTTGGCGCGCCCGCACGGTTAATCCAAGCAGGGATTAGGCCAGCCTTAACTATTATCCATTATAATCAATGGCCTGCTTGTTGTGTTTTGCCCTTTACCCTCTTCTGAAAATCCTTTCCTTGTCTCATCTGTCAAATAAATCGACACTTTTGACATCCCCTCCACATCAAATGTTCATTTGGTGAAATGGATACCGTTCTTGGCTGTTAGCGGGTGTTACTCTTTATTTCGAATTGTTACACGGTGGCCGCAATCGTTTCGGCCAGACACCACAGGACAACTATGTTCGGCAAACAAAAATCACAAAAGTGCCGGATTGCTCCAAGGATGTTGGGGCGTTGGATATCCGGATTGCTAGCGGTATGCATGGTAAACAGTGTGCACGCAGTATCTCCCGATACTCGGATGACGCAGCTCACAGAGATGGTCGCCAGTCATACCCATAGCGTGCGTGCCGTTGAGGACGAGTTGCTGCCGCATACGGATACCCGTGTGGAGTTGAGTGTTGTCGTGGTAACGCCAAGAACTCTGGTTGTTGATTCTCTGGAGCTCTATCTCGACGACCACCTTGTCACATCACACCGCTACACCGAGTCTGATCGCAATGGCTTGGCCAAGGGGCAAACACTGCCGCTATACCAAGGAAACCTGTCCAGCGGGCCTCATCAACTCAAAACCGTGGTGAATGCTCGTGCCGATAATAATCGATTCGTGCGCCGTGAATTTCTGCATTCATTTGTTAAGCGCTCGGTGATTAAAAAATTACACATAGCACTGAGTGCCAAGGCACCCGAGTTCGAGCCTGGCGCGCTTTTCTCAGAACGAGAAGCAGATCCTGTTTCATCGAATGCATCCGGCGTATCCGACAATTCCGGGCCGCAAGGCAACGCCGAACGCGTTCATCGTGAACGCCGTGAACGGAACATGTTTGAATTGGCTGAGCAGGAACGGATCAAAGGCCGGACTGATGCAGCCGGACGCTATCTCGCAAAAATGGACGAGGGCTATTGGGCAGCATTGGGGTATCTCAATCTTGCTAATGACTTTGCCCGAGACGACTTGAACTTCACCAGGGCGCTTGTATCGTTGCGAGTCGCAATGGCGATGGCTGCCAAAGATAACAACGACACCCGCGGTACCAACCTCCTTAATCAGTTGCATCTTCGCGCAGGATACCTTGCCCTCAAGAGCGACGACTACGACAAAGCCATTAATCTACTCGAAAAAGTGCGGCTGGATAGTTACTACGCGCCTCAGGCGCTGTATCTCCACGGTCTGGCACTGGCGAACAAAGGGAATCACCGTGGCGCTATGCAGAGCTGGCACCGCGCGAAGAAATTCCCGATGGCCTTTCCCGGAGTGACAGATGCCTGGATAGGAATGGGGCGGGGCTTCGATATGGCGGGGTATCCCGGGCAGGCCGGTGAATCCTGGCTTGCGGCCAACGCAGCTTATCAGGGCGAACGAGTCACATTGAGTGCGCTGGCTGAACAGATTGGGCAACACGGCGCCTACAAGGCGCTGGTTGAAGATGCCCGAAATACCGGGCCGCAATGGTTTCTGGCTGATAGCCGGACGTTAACTCAGCCGCGGATGGCGTATTTGCTGACCTTCCTTGAGCAGGCAAATGCGCAGAATGCGGTCAGGAACGTGGCACGTTATGACGAGATGACGGCCCAGTTGAACCGCAATGCTCATGATCTGTCTGTGTTCATCGTCGCGTTAACCCAATTGGTGGATGCCGGCGCTTCTGCCACGTCGATAAAGAAACTGCTTTCTGATTCGCAGCGGTTAAAACAGCAAATCGATGGATTACAAACCCAAGTCAATGCGGGGCGAGCCCGCGCCGCACGAGCGTTGGATATGCTGGCACTGGACTTTGTTGATCAACAATACCGGTTGATGGGGCATGCTCTGGATAAAACCGAGCAGCAAATTGCGCACCTCTATGAATACCTGGCTCTAGAAACGCTAGGGGAGGAGGCCCAATGACGATGCACTTCGGTTACAGGCGACTACTGCTGTTGTTGGTCATGGTAGCGCTAGGGCAAAGCAATGTGTCGGCGCAAGAATCTTTTCGGGTTGAACTGGGTAAGGATGGCGAAACCCTGCGCGACATGCGGCCCGTTTTTTTGAAATTCGAAACCCGCCCGTTGCCAGCAATTTCTCCTGCTGAAGTGGCGCGTCGATACCAGAAACTGTTTGAAGACTCGGACGAGCCAGAGGTGCGAATCGACGCGCTGAATCGTCTGAATAATATTCGCGACCGTTCGGGTCAGGATATTGGCTTCCCGGAGCAGAAAGAAACAGAGATCTACGAAGACGTGTTGGGCAGTTACGAAAGCATTCTGTCGCGGGGCTCCTTCTCTGGCCGATTGGACGAGTTGTTGTATCAAATGGCGAAAGCTCATGCATTGACGGGGCAGCACCCGGAATCTATCCAGCGGTTGCGGCAACTGGTTGGGCTGTACCCGTCATCAGAGTTGGTCCCGGAGGCGCGTTTCCGCATTGCTGAAGCTGAGTTCTCCGCCGGTCGGTATCAGGAAGCTGAAAAGGGGTATCAAGCGCTGATCTCGGCAGAGCCTGATTCCATACTTGCCACAAAAGCTCGTTACATGAAGGGGTGGAGTCAGTTTAAACAGGGAATGTCAGGCTGGGAGCGGGCGGCGGTTACCTTTATGGAACTGCTGGACCGACAGCTGCCCGGTGCTGAACAGATTCGAAAGCCTGCTAATTCCAATCTGGATATGGTGGAAGACAGCTTCCGCGTGCTGGCGCTGATGGCTTCCCGGTTGGATGATAACCAAACTCTGGAACGCTGGCTGGCCGGGCGGTCCCCATCACCTTGGTTCTACCTTCTGTACGATCGATTAGCAGATCTACACGCTGTTGAAGGCCGTTATGGCCGTGCCGTAGCGGTAAATAACGGCTTTGTGGGCGCGTTTCCGGGGCATGGTGCCGGCCCTGATTTCCTGGCGCAGAATGTCGATTTTCGGGCAATGGCCGGAGCACCTGCCCAAGTCCGGGAAGCTAAAGCGGAGTTCGTTGCTCAGTATCTTCCAGAAGATTATTTTCAGGAGCTGCCTGCTCACCATCAGCAACGTTGGCTGACTTATGGCCGATCGTTGGGGGATTTTTATTACGCCTCAGGTTCAGCCGATCAATCCGTCGGGAAGGGGGAAGACGCTAAGCGTTCCTGGGCCAAAGCAGCGGAATACTATGAAATGTTGGCCCCCCGTTCCGGCGAAAAAGGTGAGCTAATGCATCTGGCTGGTGATGCCAGGCTGCTGGCAGGGCAGGATTTGCAAGCCTTGTCGAATTTCCGGAAGGCCGCATACGGTGCTGGCTACGAACGGTCTGACGAAGCGGGTTGGGCAGCCATGACCATGCTTAGAAAAGCCTTTGTAACGCTAGAAGAGGGGCGCCACTCCACTGAGCATCATGAAGCTTTGCAGGCGTTAAGTTTGGAAGAGCAGAGGTATTCTCAAACCTTCGGAGCGGATGAACGTGTGGCGGCGTTGCGCGCAGACTTGGCGAACCGTTGGTATGCTCGTGGTGATTATGAAACAGCATTGAGTTATGCAAAGAAGACATTGGAGGGGGAGGCGCCAAACACCGAGCAACAATATGCCGCATGGCTCGTAATCGCCCGCGTGCAGCAGCATAAAGGTGAGTTTGGCTTGGCTGAACGAGCGTGGCGCCAGGCACTTTCGCTTGCTGAAAGTTCGAGCCAGTTGGCCGTTACGGAGCACCAGCGAAGCGACATCCGAGCGCAGTTGGCCGTGTCGATATACAAGCAGGGCGAGCAAGCAGCATCTGCGGGTAACTCTGCATTGGCCGTTGCGCATTTCCAGCGGGTGGTGAATGTGGCACCTGATTCGGAACTCGCCGTTAACGCCCGTTTTGATGCTGCGAACACCTTGTTAAAGGCTTCGGAATGGATCGCGGCTATTAATCAACTGAATCGATTCAGATCTGATTATGCAAACCATCGGTTAGCGCATCAGGTCAGTGAAAAACTGGTGTACGCCTATCGTCAATCCGGCCAACCCTTAAAGGCGGCGAACGAGCTTCTTGGCAGGGCGTCTGGAATGTCCGATCCCTGGCCTCAGCGCTTGCGGGCAGCCGAAATCTACCACGAAACCAACCACATCGAAGCCCGTAATACACTTTATCGGGAGTGGCTTTCCATTGCACCAGCGCCCGCGACAGCTCATGAGCATGTGCAGCAACAAACGATGCGACAGCGCCTGATCCAGTCTGGCGCAACCGATTACGAGGTTCTAAACACATTGGTTACCGCTGAATCGCGCAGCCAATGGCATTCGGATGAAACCCTGGCGTGGGCGGCTGATGCCGCGTTAAAGCTTGGGGCTCGTGCTGCGGATGAGTTTGTGGCTATTGCTTTACAGCACCCTTTGGAAAAAACGTTGGTTAGCAAACAAGCTGCGTTGGAGAGAGCACAGACCTACCTGCTAGAAGCTGAGGCATTTGCCGGTGACGCCGTGGTTACAGAGGTGCTGTTCAGGCAAGCAGAGCTTTATCGTGTGTTGGCCGCGGATTTAATGACCTCTGAGGTGCCGGCCGAACTCAACGAACTTGAAAGTTTGCAGTACCAGATGCTCCTGGAAGAGGAAGCGTATCCGCTTGAAGAAAAGGCGATGGAGCTGCACACCCGAAACCATCAAATGATTCGCTCACGCGGTTACGACGAATGGATCCGCCAAAGCCTGGACGTGCTGGCTGCCATGCACCCGGGGCGTTACAGCCGGAACCTGCGTTGGATGACCTGGACGAAAAAGGAGAATGACGGTGTTTGACTACACGCGCCAAACAGCACTTGGCCTGCTGCTGTTGGCGGCAACTGTCGTGTCCGGGTGTGCAGTTACAAAAACCGAACCCGGCGCGGATACGGCTAAGCCCAAGTCCCTGTATTCACCCGAGCAGGCAAGTGCGCTGGCGCTGGAGGGCAAGCGGGCCTACGAACGGGGCGACATTGATACCGCTATCCAGTCCTGGCAGAGCGCAGTAGAGCTCAACCCCGCAGACGCGATAACGGTTAACAACCTGGCCCTTGTGCTCAAAGATCAAAACCGCTTTTCCGCCGCAGCGAAGCTTTTGGAACAGGGGGTAGAAGCCTCACCAGAAACCGCAGAACTGTACTACAACCTGGCGGTGATTTCCGAGTTATACCTCCTGCAGCTTGAGAAAGCGTTGGTTCACTATAAACGTTATCAGCAGTTATCGGGCGCGGAAGATAAAACCGTCACTGGCTGGATTACCGACCTTGAACGGAGGCTTCAATGAGACATCTTGTTGCACTGACGGGCTGCCTGCTCACCCTTCTTTTGGTTGTTGTTTCGCCCGTGAGCGCCCATTCAGAAGAGCCTGTAAAGCCAAGCCAGAAGCCGGTATTGGAAGTGGCGGGTATATCCGCAAGCGCCGGCGAGGATGATCCGCGCATACTTTACATTTTGCCCTGGCAAAGCCCCAGCCTGCCCAGAAGACCAAGGGCTGAACTGAACGAACAGTTACCCGAATTAACCCAACCGGTTACCGCAACAGCCGTTGAAAATCACCGACTGTTTCGGGAAACCCTGAACCCGCTGGTGCTGGAGCCAATGAACGGCCTCCCAGCACAGGATAAACCGTGACTCAGCAGTAACAACGGAGAACAACATCATGCTTGACACCCTCATCCGATTCTTCCAGGACGGCGGTCCTTTCATGTACCCGATTGCGGTCGTATTGGCGATTGGATTGGCGATCACCCTGGAACGATTTGTCTACCTTGGTTCGGTTCGCCGCCGAAACCGCTTGGCCTTTGAACGTGGCATATTGCCGGCGTTGCAAAAACGGGATTATTCCCGGGCGATGAAGGCTGCAAGCAGTTCAGACAGCGCGATTGCGTCTGTTCTGGGTGCGGGCATTGCCCGCCTGCTGAATAACAGCCGTCGTGAAGACATTGAATACGCGATGGAAGAAGGATTGATGGAGGTGCTTCCGAGGCTGGAAAAACGAACCCAGTACCTGGCGACTCTGGCGAACGTGGCCACCTTGCTCGGTCTTCTTGGCACCATCATCGGGCTGATCGCAGCGTTTACCGCGGTCGCCGCAGCCGATCCGGCTCAAAAAGCGAGCCTCCTTTCCGAAAGTATTTCCGTTGCGATGAACACCACCGCGTTTGGCTTGATTTCTGCCATACCGCTGTTGCTGTTCCACGCGTTGCTTCAAACCCGTACCAATGAAATCGTCGATAGTTTCGAAATGGCAGGCGTCAAACTCCTGAACATTGTGTCTGAGCCAGAAGCTCGCAACGCTGCGGCGTGACGCTTCACATTCTCAAACCCGTTTGAACAGGAGTAGGGTGATATGAGACGTCGACACCGCCGGCTAAGTGCCGAAGCGGAGCTGGACATCACGGCCTTTATGAACTTGATGATCGTGCTGGTGCCCGTGTTGCTTTTGGGTATGGTGTTCAGCCAGGTTCGCATGATTGAGCTCAATTTTCCCGGCATGGATGCCGGAGAAGCTCCCGCAGCGGAAGACTTGCGGTTGGTGGTGACAGTCATCCCCAACGGCCTTGAGATCGCCGACAGCGAGCGCGGCCTTATCGCGGTATTGCCCGCCAAGGGAGAGGCGCAGGATTACGAGGGCCTGCGGACAGTTCTGCAGCAAATCAAACGGCACGTTCCAGATAAAACCGATGTGATTCTGGAAGTGGGGCCTAACGTTGATTATCAAACGTTGGTGTCGGTGATGGATACCGTGCGTTCGTACCCCGCAGTTGTGGCAACCAGTGTTGTGGAGGCTGAGTTATTCCCGGATGTTGCATTGATGGATGCCGCTGAAAGTCGCGTGTTGGCGCAAAGCCCTGAAGCCGCAGAGGGAGAGGGCGTATGAAGACTTCACGCAGAGCCCGGATGCGGAAACGGCACTACAGCCGGATGCACAAGGCAGGTGGCCTGAACCTGGTGTCTTTGATGGATATATTTACCATTCTGGTGTTCTTCCTGATGGTGAATTCTTCCGATGTCAAAGTGATGCAGAACAATGCCGATGTTGCTTTGCCTACGTCCACGGCGAAACAGGAAGCGGTCGAAAACCTGACAGTTCAGATCAGCGGCCAATCGATACTCGTGCAGGGCCGCGAGGTGGCGACGCTCGATGGCATTGAATCCACTGATACACGAATAGCCGGTTTGTCCGAAGAGTTGGCTTACCGCCGCAGCCGTTGGGATGACGTGCCTGAACAAGGTCTCGAAATCACCATCATGGCGGCCAAAGATACCGATTACCGATTGTTGCGCCGGATTATGCAAACCTGCGTGGATGAGCAGTTTCGCCAGGTTCGGCTCGCCGCAGAGGCGGAGGTGAGCAATGGCTGATCGTGTCGCAAGAAACGTTGATAGCCGTCTGCCATGGACTCGTGATGGCGCAGAAAGCATTCGCTTCAGGGTTATCTTGGTCATCGTGTTGGGTTTGTTTCTGGTGCCGGCTGCACTGATTCCGCATCTGGATGTTCCGGAAATGAATCGCGCTGAAGCCGAGCGGATACCGCCGCGGCTTGCCAAACTGGTTGCTTCTTCACCGCCGGTACAACCAAAACAGCCTGAGCCGGTAAAAGAACCTGAGCCTACGCCAGAAATAGCGAACGATGTGGTCAAGCCGAAGTCGGTCTCTGAAACTCGGCAACCTAAACTGCCGCCAAAGGTAGCCGGGCAACCTGTTCAAACCAAGGAGCAGGCTCGAGAGACCGCATCAAAATCCGGCCTGTTTGCCATGAAAAACCGGCTGCAGGCTTTGACTAAAACCGAGCCGAAACACAGCCGCAAGCTGACCGCGAATGTGTCGGGCGCCGAAGCTACCGGTTTGTCAGAGGTGCCCTCGAGCGCTGACGTACTGGCCGGTAGCGGCGGAATAGAAACCCGTGAAGGGCCGGCTCGGGAGGTGGCGGTTGCAGGCCACCAGGTCGCCGATATTAAGGCGCCGGAAGAGGTGGTTGCGGCAACCGCGGAAAAACCGGCGCGCAAACAGGCTAAGCAACGGGCCATGAGTAACATTCGTCAGGTATTTGATGCGCAAAAGAGCGTTCTGTATTCGCTTTACAAACGGGAGCTCAGGAAAGATCCGACGCTCGAGGGTAAAGTCACTCTGGAACTGACGATCGAGCCCAATGGCTCCGTATCTGCTTGTCGGGTGGTGGCATCCGATTTAAGTAATCCGTCGCTGGAGCAACGTATTGCGATGAGGGTGCAAATGTTTAATTTCGGAGCGGCCCAGGTGAGCGCCCGGAAGGTTCAATTCCCGATTGATTTCCTTCCGGGCTAAGACATCAGCCTTCGATGGTGATTTTCGGCAAGCGGGGCTTTTGCAGAGAGACTTTTTCAGTAGGCGCTATAACCTTGGCTTCGCCGACAACCACCTGGTCTCCATTCTGGTTGCGAACATCGCAAGCCAGCGTGACGCGATTTTTCGCGCCTTTCTCGGAAACGGTCAGTTTCACAGTGAGGGTATCGTCAAGTTTGACTGGGCGCTTGAAGGACAAACTCTGGTCCAGATAGATCGTACCGGGGCCTGGCATAACCGTAGCGAGCGCCGCAGAAATCAACGAGCCACTCCACATACCATGAGCAATGCGTTCTTTAAACATGGTGTCGGCAGCAAATTCAGAATCCAGATGCACCGGATTAACGTCTCCTGACACCGCCGCGAATAAGACGAGCTCATCTTCAGTGAGGGTGCGGGTGAAGGTTGCGGAATCACCTTCATTCAATTCGTTGTAGGTAATATTTTCAAGAATGTCCAAGGTGTCGCTCATAGTGACCTCTATAGGTTATTGGCTCGTCGGCGGTTGAAGAAGGATAGATTTTTGAAAGCTACCTCATCGATTCCAAAACTGCTATTCTCTGTGCACTTTTAAGGATTGAGACTTTAGTCGGGTTGCACAATTGACCCGATTGACACCAATCAAACAGGAGATGGTGATGGATTTTGAGCAGTTCTATCAAGACAAATACCCTGCGGGCATCCCCCGTGAGGTAGATCTCAGCAAGTACAAAAACATGGTAGATGTTTTTGAGCAGGCCGTTAAGAAATACGCAGATAAGCCTGCGTTTAGTGCGGTCGGCGTCACTCTGACGTACAAAGATCTTGATACTCAGAGTCGCAACTTCGCGGCTTGGCTGCAAAACAAAACCGACCTGAAGCCTGGCGACCGCATTGCGGTTCAGATGCCAAACGTCACCCAGTACCCGGTGGTTGTTTTTGGTGCGATGCGTGCCGGTTTGATCGTGGTGAACACCAACCCGCTATACACCACCCGGGAAATGGAGCATCAGTTTAACGATTCTGGTGCCAAAGCGCTTGTCGTTCTTGCCAACATGGCAGAAAACGCCGAGAAAGTGCTTCCGCACACCGGCATCGAGCACGTTATCGTCACCGAAGTGGCTGACATGCATTCGCCCATCAAGCGAAAGCTGATGAACGCGGTTGTAAAGCACGTCAAGAAGATGGTGCCTCCGTTCAACATTCCGGGTGCTCACAAACTGCCTGCAGTGTTGAGCGCGGGTGCGCGTGAGAAGTTCACTCCGGTTGAAATCAAACTGGACGACTTGGCGGTACTGCAGTACACCGGCGGCACCACCGGTGTTGCGAAAGGTGCCATGCTGACTCATGCCAACCTGGTTGCAAACCTGACTCAGGTTCGCCCCATGCTGGAAGATCAGGTTTCTGAAGGCGAAGAAGTGGTTATTGCGCCGCTGCCGCTGTACCACATTTATTCTTTTACCTTGAACTGCGGCATCATGCTGGAAGCGGGTGCTCATAACATCCTGATCCCGAACCCGCGTGATATCCCAGGTTTTGTGAAAGAGCTCCAGAAGCAGAAGTTCACGGCTTTCATCGGCCTGAATACCTTGTTCGTTGCGCTGTGCAATAACGAAGACTTCCAGAAACTGGACTTCTCGGGTGTGAAGCTGACCGCCTCGGGCGGTATGGCTTTGACCAGCGACGCAGCCAAAATGTGGGAGCGTGTCACGGGTTGTGAAATCAGCGAAGGTTACGGCATGACCGAGACCTCACCGGTGGTTACGTTTAACCCTCGCAGCGCTATCAAGCTGGGCACCATTGGTTTGCCGATCCCGTCTACCATCGTTAAAACCATTGACGATGAAGGCAACGAAACAGCGGTAGGTGAGCCGGGCGAATTGTGTGTAAAAGGCCCGCAGGTTATGCGCGGCTACTGGCAGCGCCCTGAAGATACCCGTCAGTCGTTCACCGAGGACGGCTTCATTCAGACCGGCGATATTGCGCTGATCCAGGAAGACGGCTACATCCGCATTGTGGACCGCAAGAAAGACATGATCATTGTGTCTGGCTTTAACGTGTTCCCGAACGAAATTGAAGATGTGGTAACCAGCCATCCGAAAGTTGTTGAATGCGCAGCCGTCGGCGTGGAAGACGCGAAAAGCGGTGAAGCGGTTAAGGTGTATGTTGTTGCCACCAAAGAAGGCGTGTCTGCAAACGAGCTGAAAGAGTTCTGCCGCGAGCGCCTGACCGCTTATAAAGTGCCTAAGCACTTCGAGTTCCGTGAAGAACTGCCCAAGAGCAACGTGGGCAAGATTCTTCGCCGTGAGCTGCGAGACGAAGAAGCCAACGCCTAAACCGTTTGCTCGTTCCGCACTTAAAGACCCTGCCTCGGCAGGGTCTTTGTGTTTATACGGTGTGGCTTTCCCGCTAGACTGTGGCGCCTGATTCCCCTGATTGAAACTTTGAGAGCTAATGGCAAGTAATGTCTGATTCAACCCCGAACAAAGCTTCTGCATCCAGTGTGGCCGACCCCAAGGCGGAGGTGGCTGCACTCAAGCGCCAGTTGTCTGAGTGCAATCAGCAGGAAGCGGCCCGCATTGTCCGACGTTTGGGGCGGAGCAAAGGCTTGCCCGGGCAAAAAGATCTTGCGGCGATGAATGATTGGTTGGAGCAGGGCAAAGAGAAAGTTCGCAAGCGTCAGGCTCTGCACAAGCCCGCTAAGTTTCCGGAAGGCTTGCCCGTTAGCGAACGGGTTGCTTACATCAGCAAGGCCCTTGAAGAACATCAGGTCGTGATCGTAGCCGGAGAAACCGGGTCGGGTAAAACCACACAGATTCCCAAGATTTGTTTAAATTTGGGTCGGGGTGTTCGAGGGTTGGTGGGGCACACGCAACCCCGGCGCATTGCAGCGCGGAGCGTTTCCAGTCGCATTGCCGAGGAACTCGGTGAGCAGGTAGGCCAGCGTGTCGGGTATCAGGTTCGGTTTACCGACAACACCTCGGAGCATTCGCAAATCAAAGTGATGACCGACGGTATCTTACTGGCGGAAGTTCAGCATGATCGGTTCCTTGATCGCTACGACACGTTGATTATTGATGAGGCCCACGAACGCAGTTTGAATATCGACTTCCTGCTCGGTTATCTCAAACAGCTCCTGCCCAAACGTCCGGACCTGAAAGTCATCATTACCTCGGCCACCATTGAGGTAGAGCGTTTCAGTGAGTTTTTTGACAAAGCACCGGTGATCGAGGTCAGTGGCCGGACTTATCCCGTTGATGTTCGGTACCGGCCATTAGTGGGCGACGAGGACGATAAGGATCAAGGCTGGACCGATGGCATTCTTTCCGCCATCGAGGAAATCGAACAACACGAGCGCACCGAAAAACAGCCACCGGGTGATGTGTTGGTGTTCCTGCCGGGTGAGCGTGAAATACGAGCCGTCAGCAAAGTGTTGCGGCACGCGGAGTTGCGTCATACCGAAGTTTTGCCGCTGTATTCCCGTCTGAGCAATCAAGAGCAGAATCGTGTGTTCCAGTCCCATCGGGGCCGGCGCATCGTGCTGTCCACGAACGTCGCGGAAACCTCGCTCACCGTGCCGGGCATTCGTTATGTCATTGATACCGGTGTGGCTCGAATCAGTCGGTACAGTGTGCGCTCGAAAATCCAGCGTTTGCCGATCGAGCCGGTTTCCCAGGCCAGTGCAAACCAGCGGGCAGGGCGGTGTGGTCGGGTTGCGCCGGGTATCTGTTTCCGGCTGTACGACGAGGCGGATTTCATCAACCGGCCTGAATATACCGATCCGGAAATTCTGCGCACCAATCTTGCTTCCGTCATTCTGCAAATGGCGACATCCGGTTTGGGCGAAATTCGCCAGTTCCCGTTTCTCGAAGCACCGGATCGTCGCCAGGTAAACGATGGCTACAAACTGCTTGAAGAACTCGGGGCGGTTGACGAAAAACGGCGGGTCACCAAGCTTGGGCGAACCATGTCCAGGCTTCCTTTGGATCCTCGCCTGGCGAGGATGTTGGTTACCTCTGCCGACCACGGCAGTCTGGCCGAAGTTCTGATCGTGATTGCCGGGCTGAGTGTGCAGGACCCGCGTGAACGCCCTCAAGATAAACAGCAAGCTGCCGACCAGGCCCATGCGCCGTTTAACGATAAAGAATCGGATTTTGCTACCCTGCTGAATATCTGGAACTGGTTTGAAGAGCAGCGTCAGGAGCTGTCCCAGAATCAGCTCAAAAAACTGTGCCAGAAGAGTTTCCTGAGTTGGATGCGCATGCGGGAGTGGCGGGACATTCATCGGCAGCTCACGCTGATTTGCCGGGATCAAAAGCTGGCGATGAACCGACAGCCGGCAAACTACGATGCCATCCATAAACCCATCCTGGCGGGCCTTTTGGGTCAGATCGCCGTTAAAGTCGAAAAGCGGGAATATCTCGCCACCCGTAATCGCAAAGTCATGATCTTTCCGGGCTCGAAAGTGGCGAAATCCGGCCCCAAATGGATTGTGGCCGCCGAGATTGTTGAAACTAGCAAGGTGTTTGCCCGCATGGTGGCGGGGATTCAGCCTGAATGGGTGGAACCTTTAGCAGGCCACATCGTTAAGCGCCACTATTTTGAACCCCACTGGGAGCAAAAGCGGGCCCAGGTGATGGGTTATGAAAAGGTCACTCTGTACGGGCTGGATGTGGTGCCCAAGCGCCGGATTCCCTACACCAAGGTAGACCCCGCCGAATGCCGGAATCTGTTTATCCGTCGGGCATTGGTAGAAGGGGAGCTTCGGTCGAAGGCCCCGTTTATTGCCCGCAACCGCGAGATGCTGGATACCGTCGAAAATCTGGAGAAGAAAACCCGGCGTCGTGATTTGTTGGTGGATGACGAGGTGTTGGTGGCGTTTTACGACGAACGCCTGCCGGATGACATTGTTAGTGGCCGGCATTTCGAAAGCTGGTGGAAAAACCTGTCCGCTGAAGCGTTGCGAAACATGGAGCTGACCGAAGACGATGTGTTGCAGAGGCCGGTCGATCAGTCCGCAGAAGCGCTCTATCCGGACTATCTGGAATGGGAGGGGGCCAAGTACCCCCTGAGCTACGAATTTGAACCGACCAGTGAACGAGATGGGGTTACCCTCAACGTGCCGTTAATGGCGTTGAAACAAATTCCGGCCCGGCGTCTGGAATGGTTGGTGCCGGGCTTGTTGCGGGAAAAATGCATTGCGCTGGTGAAAGGGTTGCCTAAATCCGTTCGCCGAAACTTCGTGCCGGTTCCGGATTTTGTCGATGCTGCGCTCGAGAACATGCAACCGAGCAACGAGCCTTTAACCATCAAACTAGCCGACGAATTGCGCCGTATGACGGGGGTCCGGATCGACCCGGAGTCCTGGCCAGAAGAAGAGCTGCCCAAGCATTTGCGGATGAACCTGAAGGTCACCGGCAATAAGGGTAAAGTGATGGCCGAAAGCCGCAGCGCGGATGAGCTACAGGCGAAGCTCGGCGATCAGGCAGAACAGGCACTGACCACAGCCGCATCGGACGATTCGGCTGAAGCCAAAGTGATTGAGTACCCGGATTGGCAGTTTGGCAAACTGCCCGAGCGCGTCCAGACTGAAAAAGGCGGTATGCAGGTGACCGTTTACCCGGCGCTGGAAGATCTTGGCAAGCAGGTCAGAGCAATCCGGTGCCTTGATCCACTAACGGCTGAAACCACCATGCGCCGCGGTGTGGCAAGGTTGATCATTAATAGGTTTGGCAGCACCTTAACGGACCTTGAGCGCCGCCTGCCAAAGTTTAAGCAGTCTGCGCTTATGTTCGCTCCAGTGGGGCAGGCTAAAGCGTTGCTGGATGATTTGTTGTTGGCTGCAGTGATGGAACACTTTCTGTCGGATGAAGTTCCGCGAACGCCTGAGAACTTCGATCGGGTGTTTGATCAACATCGGGGTGATTTTATTCCTGCGTTGGAGCTGGCCGACGAGCGTCTTCACGGCGCCATGACCGGCTATCAAAAGGTCGCGAAACAGCTGAAAGGGAAAATTAATCTCGCCTTGGCAAATAGCATGGCTGACATTAAATTTCAGCTTCAACACCTTGTTTATCCCGGTTTTCTTGTTGAGACGCCTTCGGAATGGCTGGCCCGATTTGGCGTCTACTTTGAGGCGGCATTGATCCGGCTGGAAAAAATGCCACGAGAGATGGGGAAAGAGCGAGAGTTTCTGCACAGCATTGATGCGCTGTGGGCTCGCTACGCCAAGAAGCTTGAACAACAGAAACGCCAGAGTGTGCGAGATCCGGAACTGGAGTTATATCGTTGGATGCTGGAAGAATTCAGGGTTTCGTTTTTTGCGCAGCAATTAGGCACAGCGATGACAGTGTCGGTTAAGCGTCTTGATAAGCAGTGGGCGCTAACTCGGGTGTGATGAAGGTCAGCGCTGTGCGTGAGGTGGGCTACTGAACGATAGTCCAACGGGCAAATCTTCAGGACTGTGTTAGTATTTCTGGCAGTGTATTGTCAAAAACTGTTTCTATAACCATGACGTGGGGTTATTGTGATTAAAGCCGTCATCAGCGGAACCGGCCTGTATACGCCGCCCGCCACCATCGAAAACGACGAACTGGTTGAGGCCTTCAATCAGTATGTGGATCTATACAACACCGAGCACGCGGAAGAGATTGCCCGCGGTGAGTTGACGGCGTTGCAACCCTCGTCTTCCGCGTTCATCGAAAAAGCCTCAGGCATCAAGCGCCGGCACGTTATCGATCGCGAAGGTATTCTCGACCCTAAACGCATGACTCCGTATATTCCCGAGCGCAGTAACGACGAGCAGTCTGTGCAGTGCGATATGGCGGTCGATGCCTGTAAAGAGGCGTTGGAGCAGGCGGGTAAAACCGTCGATGATGTTGATGCTGTTATCGTGGCGTGCTCGAATCTGCAGCGTGCATACCCTGCGGTTGCCATCGAAGTACAGCAAGCCCTTGGCATTCAGGGTTTTGCTTACGATATGAACGTAGCGTGCAGTTCGGCCACCTTCGGATTGCAGGCGGCTGCCAACGCGGTTGAAATTGGCACCGCCCGTGCGGTTCTGGTGGTCAGCCCCGAGATTTGCTCCGGCCATTTGAATTTCCGAGATCGGGACAGCCATTTTATTTTCGGCGATGCGTGCACAGCGATGCTGGTAGAGCGTGAGGAAGATGTGAAGCCGGGGCAGGGTTTCGCGATCGTTGGCACCCGATTGGTGACCAAGTTCTCCAATAATATCCGGAATAACTTTGGTTTTCTGAATCGTGCGGATGAGTCTGGCGTGGGCAAGCCAGACAAGTTGTTTATTCAGCAGGGTCGGAAGGTGTTCAAAGAAGTGTCGCCGTTGGTCGCATCAACGATCCAGGGCCATTTGGAGTCTCTGGAGCTGGGGCCTGACAATCTGGCTCGCATGTGGCTGCATCAGGCCAACCTGAATATGAATCAGTTGATTGCCCGCCGCGTGCTGGGACGGGATGCCACTGTTGAAGAGGCTCCAGTAATTTTGGATGAATACGCCAACACCAGCTCGGCCGGTTCAATCATCGCGTTTCATAAATTTAAAAACGACCTGAAGGCCGGCGACCTGGGCGTTATCTGCTCCTTCGGTGCCGGCTACTCCATCGGCAGCGTGATTGTACGCCACCGCTGATGCGCATTACTCCGCTGCCAGAGCTCTCAGGGTATCTGGCAGTGGAGTAGACTTCCGGGTGGTTTTGTCCATCCAGACAATCTTCGCATACCCCTCTGCATACACGTCTCCGGTGTCAGCATCTTTCAGTAAGTGGTAGGTATCGAGGCTGGTATTTCCGGCTTTGCCCGCGTATGTTTCCACCAAAACGGTGGCAGGGTGCGTTAATTCCTTCAGAAACGTAGCGCTGGTCTTTATAATGACTGGACCGGTCGGCTCTTCAATGCCGCCGAGTTCTAATTTTGCCAGCCAGACGATGCGAGCTTCCTCAAAGAAGCGAAAGTAAACTGTGTTGTTCGCGTGGCCGTATGCATCCATGTCGCCCCATCGCAGGGTCATGGCGAGGGAGCTGACGAGGTTTCCCTGAACTGACATTTAATTTCCTCCGGATGACTTAGATAAAAAGAACACAACGCCGGTATTGTCGACTAATGGAATCAGATTAAACAACCCAAGAGATTGAAATGACTCAAACGACTACTCGGTATTGGATATCCGCAGCGATGATGCTGGGATTCTTCGTCATCATGGCCACTTCGCCGGTCGTGGCCCAGACCGTGCAAGAACCAGCAGGTCAGCGCGCCGCGACCGTGAACCCGGCAGACCCCTACGAGAATTGGAACCGCAGCGTGTTTTCGTTCAACGAAACCGTAGACGATTGGGTATTGCGCCCTGTGGCCAAGACGTATCGCACGGTTACTCCAGACATTGTAGACCGGGGCGTCACTAACTTTTTCAATAATCTGACTGAAATTCGCAACTTCAGTAATAGTTTGTTTCAGCTCAAGGGTGAGTCAGCCGTCGTGGCATTCGGGCGGTTTACCTTCAATACAGTGTTCGGCCTGGGTGGCATTTTTGACGTGGCCACGGCCTTTGACCTGCCGGAGCGGCCGGAAGATTTCGGTCAAACCCTGGGGTATTGGGGCGTGGGCTCTGGACCATACCTGATGTTGCCGTTTCTCGGGCCATCGACCCCACGGCATTTCTCCGGATTGGCGTCCGACAGTTTTATTCTGCCCTCGGCATGGGACACAGTTGAAGAGCCGGAGGTGTACTTCCTTCGAGCATTGCAGATTGTCGATAAACGCGCGGACTTGATACCCGCCGAAGGCATTATTTCTGGCGATCGGTACACGTTCGTGAGAAATGCCTTTCTGCAGCGTCGTGAATTCCTGATTAACGATGGTAAGATCACAGCTGACCCCTTCGCCAATGATGACGAAGACGACCTGATGCTCGAAGATTTCTGAGCACTGCCGGGAGATCGATGTTGATTAAAGATCCGAGAATTAACCGATTCCGAAAACAATTGGCGGACGCTCAGAATTATGAGCAATGGAAAGCGGCTGCGTTGGAGTTGGATTATCTCGAAGGCAACGTTGAGTGGAAGGAAGATTTTGCCTCGGATCTGTATCACTACGAGCTGATTTACGACAGGCTTTGCAATCTTAAACAATATCGCCAGCAGAACGATTTCGAACGTTTGAAACGAGCCCTACGCGAAGGCCTTCATCACGATTTGGGCAATATGGGTAATCCAGCGCTCTATACCTGTTCTCGGGTAGGCACGAAGCATCTGGTAGAAGAGTACATCACCCAGGTGTGTGAGTCGCTGGACTACCTGTGCGATCATCCTGTGCCCAACTTTTCGGTGCACGATAAACTGCAGTTTTTCCGAGATACCCTGACCAGCTTTGGCCGGCCGGCATTGTTGCTTAGTGGCGGTGCCGGGTTGGGCATGTTCCATTTTGGCGTGATCAAGGCTTTGTGGGAGAAAGGCCTTCTGCCACAGGTAATTGCTGGATCCAGTGTGGGCGCTATCATTGCAGGCATTCTGGGCGTGCATACAGACGCGGAAATTCCGGAAATGCTTGTGCCCGAAAACCACAACCTCAAAGCCTGGAAGTGGCGAGGCCTGTTCAGCGCGCTTCGGGGCGACGGATTGATGGATCAGGAAACCCTGAAACAGTGCCTTCGCGACAACATTGGCGAGTACACCTTTGAAGAGGCTTATCTGCGCACCGGGCGAAGCGTGAATATCAGTGTCTCGCCGGTGCAAGCTCACCAGAAGGCACGATTGTTGAGCGGCTACACATCTCCATACCTCATGATGTGGAGTGCTGCGCTGGCAAGTGCAGCCGTGCCGGGAATTTTCCCGCCGGTGACGCTGATGAAGAAAGATCTGAACGGAAACACTTTGCCGTACATGCCGCGCTTGAAGTTTGTAGATGGCTCCGTGGTCAGTGATCTTCCCGTGGACCGGTTGATGCACCTGTACGATGTGAATTTCACTATTGTCAGCCAGACCAACCCTCACGTTATTCCGTTCCTGAACGCCAAGGGGCAGGATGAGAAGCTGTCTTTGCTGAATTTGCCCTCGCACCTGTTGAAGGCCGAAGTAGCGTTTCACGGGCAGGGCTTGTTTGATTTCTTGCGCAAACGCGTTAAGCCCGAGCTTTTGCGGCAGGCGTCCGGCCAAATGTATACGATTATGGCTCAGCGCTATTCCGGTGATGTGACGATAGCGCCGGATTATTCGCTTCGCCATTACCGCCATATCTTGTCTAGCCCGACACCGGAATACGTTCGGGAAATGATTCTTCAGGGTGAACGCTCTACCTGGCCGAAAATCTCCATGATTCGCTCCCATGCGCGCATATCAAAAACACTCGAGCGCTGTGTGCGCCGATTGAAACACCAAAGTCGCCGTGCTGCCGAGCTGAAATTGGTCAGTAGCGGCGATTCGGCCAGGCCCTAGGACCCATGTACTACGATTTTTTTGGTTTTCGAGAGCCGCCTTTTTCTATAGCCCCGGATCCGCGATACCTGTATCTGAGTGATCGTCACAAAGAAGCCCTCGCGCACCTCATGTATGGCGTGCAGGGGCAGGGTGGATTTATTGTAATCACGGGCGAAGTGGGCACAGGCAAAACCACCGTATGCCGCTGCTTTTTGGATAATGCCCCTGACCACGTTGATATTGCGCTGATACTCAATCCTCGCCTTTCAGCGCGAGAGTTACTGTCGGCGGTCTGCGATGAGCTGGAAATTACCCACGCTCCGGATGCAAGCATCAAGGTGCTGGTCGATGCCATCAATGCCGACTTGTTAAAAGCTCACGCTGCGGGCCGCCACAAAGTTCTCATTATTGATGAAGCGCAGAATCTGTCTGCCGATGTTCTGGAACAGCTGCGCCTGCTAACGAATCTTGAGACTGCCGAAAAAAAACTGCTGCAGATTGTTCTGCTGGGGCAGCCCGAGTTGCAGGATATTCTGGCGTTGCCCGAGCTGCGACAACTCAACCAACGGGTTACAGCGCGTTACCATCTGGATGCAATCGATAAGGCGGAACTCCCCGCCTATTTGCAATACCGGGTCAGCGTTGCCGGGCTCAGAGGGGATTTGTTCACGCCCGGGGCCATTCGTAAGCTCTACAGTGCCAGCCAAGGCGTGCCGCGACTGATCAACCTGATCAGTGATCGTGCGCTGCTGGGGGCCTACGCGGAGGGCGAACACCAAATTACCACGCTGCACATCAAGCGGGCGGCCAAGGAAGTCAGTGGGGGCATGAAGCCTCGTACCCGGAAACGTGCCGGTTTCGGAGACAGCGTCAGTCATTTGTGGCTGGTGGTTGCCTCGGTATTGATCGCGATTATCAGCACGCTATGGGTGTTAGATATTCCGCAGCATGGATACTTTGCAGAGGGCGATGACGAACAATCGGTTTCCGGTGTTATTGAGCGGGTTGTGGCCGCGACCACGCCTGAGGAGGTGGCGGCTCCGGTGGCGCAGAATCCGGTTGAGCCTCCCGGATTCAACAAGACAGAGTTTATCCCGGAACAACACGGGCTTTCGCTACAGGATTCGTACATTAAGTTATTTGATTTATGGGGAAAGGTTTACCATCCCGAAGTCGCACCTTATCCCTGCCAGCATGCTCAGAACGTTGGCTTGGAATGTTTGCAGCGTGAGGGAGCGCGCCGAACTTTAGAATTTCTTAACCGTCCCGCGATCCTGAACCTGCGTATAGCGCCCGGGCAGGATGTCCAGGTTGTTTTGCAGGCGCTGGAAGGTGATCAAGCCACCCTCAAGACAGCGGACGGGCCGGTTACCGTTGAATTCCGCCAAGTTGAACAGTATTGGTTCGGAGAGTTCCGGATTCTATGGCGTGCGCCTGAATACAAGAGCGGTGACGGCGTTTACGCTGATAAAAAAGGCCAAACGCTGTGGATCAGCTCCAAAATGATGGAGCTGGCTGATCGTTTTGCCAGCACTGCGCAGGAATCTGACCGAATCAAACGCTTAGGCATGACCGACCAGGTACGCTGGTATCAAAAGCAGCGCGGGTTAACGGTGGATGGCATTCCCGGTGCGATGACCATTATTCAGATTCATAACGACCTGGGCGTCGATGGACCGCGGTTAGTGGCTGAATCGGCGGCGGGAAGCAGCTAAGTTATGTCATACATACTCGACGCTTTAAGAAAATCCGAAGCAGAACGCCGTCAGGGTAAAGCGCCAGATCTTGGCCAACAGGTACAGATGATCTATCGCCCCAAGAAGAAGCCGGTATCGGCGGTGGTCTGGGTGGTGTTGGCGTTAATCATCAACGCCGCAGTGTTAGCGTATGTGTTTTGGCCCTCAAGGCCAGTTCCGGAGACAACTGCGATATCAGCAGGCACTGTTGAGTCTGATGCGGTAGCCTCCCCGGGAGCGCCTGTGCGCGCTTCACAGGCCGAGGCAAAGCCTGAGCCAGAATTTCAGCCAGAGCCGGTCAATCAAGTTCCGGTTGTGCCTGTTGAATCGCCGCAAGCGGTTGCAGAATCCGGGTTGAATGAACCTCGATTCGAACAGCCAACCATTATTGTGCCCAGCCAGTCTGAGCAACAAAGGCCACCCGCACCCGTACAAACACGGCCCCAAGAACGGGTGCCGCATCTGGTAGAATTGCCGCTTTCGTTCCAAAAGAGTGTTCCTGATTTGACCTTCAACAGCCATATCTATTCCTCAGACCCTACTGCCAGCCGGGTGATGATCAACAACCGATATTTGCGAACCGGCCAAAGCCTGGGCTCGTTGTTGGTTGAAAACATCACTGAAGACGGTGTGGTGCTGAGCAAAAATGGCCAGCGGTTTCGGGTTGGAATCGTTCGTGACTGGGTGAGCCCCCGATAATGGCGCTAACCGACGACGTTAAACAGGATATTCAGCAAGCGTATCGAGACGTTTTAGCCGGCAAGGGCGTGCGTGCCCGCTATGGCCAGCGCTTGATGATCGCCGAAATTGCCCGTTACATGGGAGAGATTACCGATAACGATGGTCTGCGCACGTCGCCCGCGTCTGCGTGTGTGGTGGAAGCTGGTACCGGTACAGGTAAAACACTGGCGTATCTGATTTCGGCAATTCCAGTGGCCAAGGCATTGGGTAAGACGCTGGTGATTTCCACAGCCACCGTGGCCCTGCAAGACCAGATTGTTCTCAAAGATCTGCCCGACCTGCGTAAACACAGCAAATTAAAGTTCAACTGGACCCTCGCCAAAGGCCGCGGCCGGTATTTATGCATGTCTCGGCTGGAGGCGCGCCTACACGATGAAGGGCACGGCGATAGCGACACCATGCCTCTGTTCCTGCTGGATAGCCCGGTCGATGATGAAGCCAGTAGTCGGGCTACATTTGAAAAAATGCTCGGCAGCTACGGTTCTCGGGAATGGGACGGAGATCGTGACCATTGGCCGGAGCAGATCCCCGACGAAATTTGGCGTCAGGTCACCACCGACCACCGCCAGTGCACCAATAGACATTGCGCTTACTTCGATAGCTGCGCTTTTTTCGAGGCCCGAAAAGATCTCGACGATGCCGATATTGTGGTGGCTAACCACGATCTGGTGTTGGCAGACCTCGCATTGGGCGGCGGTGCGATTCTTCCAGAACCGGAAAATGCCTTGTTTATTTTTGATGAGGCGCACCATCTTCCGGATAAAGCGCTGAACCATTTCGCGGCTTCGGTCCCGTTGAGCGCGACGCGCCAGTGGCTGAAACAGCTGTCGCAGGCGTTGGTTAAAATGCAGCCGTGGCTGCCGGGAGGTTCTCAGGCAGCTAAAGCCGTCGAGAAAATCAGTTTGGCGGGTCGGGATCTCGATATTGCGTTGGCCAAAGTATACGAAGAGGTGGAAGACAATACCGGCTGGGATTTCAATGAGGAACGCCGGAGTGCTCAGTGGCGGTACCCGGAAGGCGAGTTGCCGGATAGCCTTGCCGAATTGGCTGGCGAAACCCGAATTGTCACAGCCGGTTTGTGTCGCAATCTCGGAACCTTGGTTGAGGAGCTGCAAAGTGCGTTCGATGAGCGCAAAGACCCGGAACTGGACCGTGATACGGCCGAATCTTGGTACCCGGTGATCGGAGCATTTCATAGCCGGGCAGAAGAACAGCTCCGATTATGGGAAGCCTGGTCCGAGGGGAACGTTGCGGCGAAACCAGATCAGGACGAAAGCGCCCAACCGGTTCCGCGAAAAGGCCCTCCGGCGGCACGCTGGTCGGTTCGTCAGCGATGGGAGCACGCCGAAGATATCACGTTGTTCAGTTCACCTGTGCTGGCCGACAACCTGTTGTATTCGCGCTTATGGTCGCGCGTTTATGGCGCGGTATTGACCAGCGCAACCTTGACCGCGTTGGGCCGGTTTGACCGTCTGCGCTCACGGGCAGGGCTTCCGGAAGCAAGCCGGTACATGGTAGTGCCCAGTTCGTTCAGATATAACGAAATGGCTACGGTGGAAGTGCCAGCCATTGAAGCCATGCCAACGGACGACGGGTTTGGCGATGCGTTGGTTAAACGCCTGCCGGATTTATGGGCGGGCGAAAAGGCCACTTTGGTGCTGTTCACCTCTCGCCGGCAAATGCAGCAGGTGAGGGATGCGCTGGCACCGGAATATCCGGAGTTGATTCTGACTCAGGACGATATGGCCAAGAACGAAGTGCTTCGAACCCATTGCAGTCGGATCGATGAAGGTAAGGCCAGCGTACTCTTTGGCGTGGCCAGTTTTGCTGAAGGTATCGATCTGCCCGGTAAATATCTGCATCACGTGGTGATTACCCGTTTGCCGTTTTCGGTGCCGGACGATCCCATCGAAGCCAGTTTAGCGGAATGGGTGACTCAACGAGGTGGCAATCCCTTTATGGAGATCACCGTACCGGATGCGTCGGTCAAGTTGGTGCAGGCCGTAGGGCGTCTGCTGCGAACCGAGCAAGATACTGGCCGTGTGACCATTCTTGATCGCCGCATTGTCGCCAGACGTTACGGCCAGCTGCTTCTGGATGCGTTGCCTCCGTTCCGCCGGTTAATCGAGCATTAGTCCCGTCTAAAACTGTAAAAAAAAGAGCCAGCCCGTGAGGGCGGCTCTTGTAGAAAGGGTTCTAAACGAACCCGGGCGTCCAAACAACGCACAACAAGGAGACTGAAGGCCTGAGTTTCAGATCTCGTGTGAGACGTTAACCTCACTGTGGATTAATAATAAGGCGTAAAGGGGCGTAAGGGGATCGTCCTAAAGGCGTAGTGGGTAGGCTTAATGTGAGAAAAGTGTGATGCAAGTCACACTTTAGGATGACTGGTCGAGTAGTCCGAGTTCTCGTGCTTTGGCCAGCGCTTCTGTTCTGCGGCCCACGCCCAGCTTGCTATAAAGGTTCCGAATATGGGCTTTTACGGTGGCAGGTGCTACCGACATCGTCATCGCAATGTCTTTGTTGGCCAACCCCTGATTGATGAGCTGAAGAACTTCTTGTTCCCGAAGGCTGAGGGGCTCTACTAATGGCGAGGGTTGCTCGGAATCAGAAGGGCCAGTCGCACGCTGAGTTACGGGCTCTTGCGTCAGCGGGTTGAGGGTGGCGTTTTGATCTTTGAGCATGGTGAGCAGCTCGCGATTCCAGCGCCCGGGTGCTCTCAAGCGCGGTAATTCGAGCAGCAATCTTTTTAGTCTGTCGTTTTCTTCAGCGAACAACCGCATAAAGCCAGCGTTTTCAGCCTGATCGAGCGCCCGTTCGAGCATGGCGGATGCTTCTGCTGCTCGGCCCTCCTGCTGAAGGGCTTCTGCGTAAACCAAGAGGATTTCGACCAGATGGCGATTGTGGGCGTTGCGTTCGGCAATGGGAATCAGTGCTGAAAGCGTATCTTGTGCTTCGCGGCATCGCCCACCGGAAATAAGCGTGCGTGCCAACGAAATCTGATTTTGCTCACGGTTCAGCGGATTATTTGCCGGGTGCTGTATGGCCGGCTCAATACAGCGCATGGCTTTCGCCTGATCACCTGCGGCCAGATAGCAACGGGCTAGCAAGGCAGAAACCGCCGGCGGCTCGAAGACAATATGTTCCCGGCGTTTGTTACCCACGAACAGCGCATCTTCCAAACATTCAATGGCGGTTTCCAGGTTCCCTTTGCTGAAGGCTAAATGTCCACGAACGTATTGAATAACTACGTGCTGGCCTGGTTCGGTGCCGTTCTCGACATGCTCAAGTAGCGGCGAAAGATAACTGGCGGCCAGTTCCAGTTCGTTCCGT
The DNA here is from genome assembly GCF_030718085.1 of Marinobacter sp. MDS2. NCBI lineage: Bacteria > Pseudomonadati > Pseudomonadota > Gammaproteobacteria > Pseudomonadales > Marinobacteraceae > Marinobacter > Marinobacter sp. MDS2. The sequence goes on along the minus strand of NZ_JAVAJF010000001.1, from coordinate 231,737 downwards.
TCCCGGTAGATTTCCGTCAACGCGGAATTTTGCCAGCATGAAATCAGGCGGGGTTGGCTTGGATCGGAGTAATGCTCATCAACCCAGCTGCGTATTCGTGTGGTGGTGTCCAGCGCAAGATCGGTGTCACCGCGATGATACTGGATCCATGCCAAAAGGCCCCCGGAAGATAGTACCGTGCTGGGTTTGCGTTCCACCTGTCCAAACCGGATGGCCGCCTCCAACGCTTCTTGAGCGTCGTTAAGTTCACCCTTGCCGAAGTCATCTAGCCCTAGGCCGTAATAGGTGACAGATTTCAGTGGAATCTGGTTGTGGTCGATATCTTTCAGTGCCTGGCGAGTGAGATCCGACGCATTTTGCTCGTCATTCCGGCTGCGGGCCAGGTACGAGCGCATCAGCGACAACTCGGCGTGGATCGCCAGCGCACCTTCAGCATTCGGGTGGGAATCTGCGACCTGTCGGTCCAGTAGGTTTTCTACTTCGCCCAGAATCGGCTCGAGTTTTTCAACCCGGTTGGCAAAATAGAGCCCCCACACCTGCAGCATCATCAGTTGCGGGCTTTCCTGAACCCGATCCTCAGGCAAGAGCTTCAGCCATTCCAGTACGGGCAAATGAAAGCCGCCGTGAATCAGGTTGTTGCCGTGTTCAGCCAATACCTGGGCCAAACGTTCGGTGTCCTGACTGCTGACAATCTGGCCTATCGCTTCTTGTACGTGACCGTGGCTGAGTAGCCAGTTTACGGTGCGCCGCTGCAGGGTTTCAGCCCTCTCGTGATTGATGATGCGGGCGCGTGCCGCCAAGGCTTCGCGGAATAAATCGTGGTAACGAAACCAGCCGTTGCGGTTATCCAGAGGAATGATAAACAGATTCTGGGCCAGTAAAGACTCAAGCATCTCCTCGCTGTCTGCCCGTTCCCGGATGAAATTACAGAGCGAAGCACACAGTCTCGGACAACAGGATGTGTCGAGCAGGAAATCCGTGAGTGGATCGGGCAGCTGGTCAAGCACTTCGGACAAGACATAATCACTGATCAGTTTGCCTTCCAGAGCAATCGGTGCGGTCAGGGTGCTTTGGCTCTGCGATGCTTGTCCTGCTTTGCCCGACAGTGCCGAGAGCTGCATAGCCGCTACCCAGCCTTCCGTGCGTTGGGCAATGGATAGGACCTCTTCTTCCGTAAGGTCCATGGCCATGGTGTCACGAAAAAACGAAAGGCATTCGTCTTCAGAAAATGCGAGCAAGCCCGGGTAGAGGTCCTGGACTTGCCTGCGAACACGCCAGCGAGCCAGCGGCAAGGGAGGTTCGGTACGAGATGCGATGGTGATCAGAATGCCGGGGGGGAGGTAATCGATAAACCATGCAAGCTGACGATGGATATCGTCATCCGAAATAACGTGGTAGTCGTCTAACACCAAAGACCATGGCACGCCTTCCGTTGACAGTGTGTTGATCAAGCAGGTGATCGCGGCCGTCAGATCGTCACCGGACTCTTGAGAGAGCTGTTTTTTGGCGTCTTCCAGCCCCATTAACCCCGAGTGTTCAAAAGCTCCAATCAGGTACTGCCAGAACTGGCGGGGTTGGTCGTCATGGGTGTCCAGCGACAACCAGGCTGTTCGAGCGGTATTTTGAGCGCACCACTGGCTAGCCAGAGTCGATTTGCCGAAGCCTGCGGGCGCAACAATCAGGTTCAAGCGTTTGCCTTCTGAGGCATCCAACATTACGTCTAGCCGTTCTCTGCGAACCGCGCGACGATCGGGGGAAGGTCTCAGGAACTTGGTGTTTAGCAACATGGTTCAGCACAATCAAAATAGCTTCGATAAGCGATTGTGTGCTTTGTCACGCTCAAGTCAAGAGTAAAGCGAATGCAACTTGCTGGCGGGGCTGTGAAAGCAGGGAATTAAGCTACACTGAAGATGAGTGTCTATGTATATCCAAAAAGAATGAAAATTCTCATTTTTATGCGTATTATTTGGTGAAAGGTCTTATCTGGGAGCGACGGATTTAATGAAATTACAACAGCTGCGCTATATCTGGGAAGTTGCACACCACGATTTGAATGTGTCCGCGACTGCCCAGAGCCTCTTTACCTCTCAGCCCGGTATATCCAAACAGATCCGGCTGCTGGAAGACGAGTTGGGGCTGGAAGTCTTTGCTCGAAGTGGCAAGCACTTAACGCGCATTACGCCGGGCGGAGAAATCATCATCCGTGAGGCCGGGGAGATTCTGCGACGCGCGGAAGGCATTAAAAAAATTGCCCAGGAGTTCAGCAACCAGCGCAAAGGTGATCTGAGTATTGCGACCACCCACACGCAGGCACGCTACGCCTTGCCGCCGGTTATTCAAGGATTCATTGAAGAATACCCGGATGTGTCTCTGCACATGCATCAAGGTACTCCGATGCAGATCTCGGAAATGGCGGCGAACGGCGCTGTTGATTTCGCTATCGCTACTGAAGGCATGGAGCTGTTTAACGATCTGTTGATGATGCCGTGCTATCGCTGGAACCGGTGCGTGGTGGTGCCGAAGGATCATCCTTTGGCACAAGGGCAAGACCTGACTCTGGAAGAGCTCGCGGAATACCAGTTGGTGACCTATGTATTCGGCTTTACCGGGCGCTCGAAACTGGATGAGGCGTTTCAGTCGAAGGGGCTGACACCGAAGGTTGTGTTCACAGCCGCTGATGCCGACGTGATCAAAACCTACGTAAGGCTTGGCTTGGGGGTTGGGATCATTGCCAGCATGGCTTACGATCCGAAAGTGGATACCGACCTGGTGGCGTTGGATGGCAGCAAACTGTTCCGCCCGTCTATCACGCGCCTTGGCTTCCGCAAAGGAACCTTCTTGCGTGGTTATATGTACGATTTCATGAACCGGTTTGCACCGCATCTAACCAAAGAGATGGTTGATCGCGTTGTTGCGCACCAGGGCAGTCGCACCGAAATTGCAGCTCTGTTTGAAGATATAGAATTGCCCACGTACTAATCGTGCACGAAACAAAAAAGCCCGCCGGTGTCGTCAACACGGGCGGGCTTTTTTGTGATTCGCGATTAGCCGGATTTTCCGATCAGGTTCCCTGCGTGCAGCCCGCATTCTTTATGAGTGGCTTCTTCCCACCACCAGCGGCCCTCGCGTTCATGCTGGCCCGGCAGTACCGGACGGGTGCAGGGCTGGCAACCGATACTGATAAAGCCTTTTTCGTGGAGCGCGTTGTAAGGGGCTTCCGACATCCGGATGTAGTCCCATACTTCCTTGGAGCTCCAGTTCGCCAACGGGTTGAACTTCACCAGTGGCCTGTCATCGGTCGAAAACGCGCCATCAATCTGTACCACGGGGACATCGTTGCGTGTTCCGGGGCTCTGGTCGCGACGCTGTCCGGTGATCCAAGCATCCACGGTGGCCAGTTTTTTACGCAGCGGTGCCACTTTGCGAATACCACAGCATTCGGAATGGCCGTCTTCGTAGAAGCTGAACATGCCTTTCTTGCCGACAAGATTCTGAACGGCTTCGGCCTCCGGGAAGAGCACTTCAATCTCGATTCCGTAATGCTGTCGAACCTTTTCGATAAACTCGTACGTCTCGGGATGCAGCCGACCGGTGTCCAGTGTGAAGACCTTGAGGTTGTCCGTCAGTTTGTGGGCCATTTCGATCAGCACTACGTCTTCAGCACCACTAAAAGAAATGGCGATGTTGTCGTAACGTGCCAAGGCGGCTTTCAGAATCGCTCGGGGGCTTTGGCCGTCCAGTTCCGTGCGGAGGGAATCGATATCAGTCATGTTTCTCCAGCATTGCTAGTACAGAATTCCTCAAGGCTACAACAAACAACTCATAACCTGAAGGAATGACAATCTATATGTTTATGCGTTGTCGGCAGGAAAGCTGGCCCGATACCCGATGCATTTGCGCCCCTTTTTTCATATGATACCCGCATGAAAGGTGAGCATCGGTTGTGCTCGCTCAACCATTATTCAATCAGGAGACCGTCGTGGAACTCGCATGTCTTGACCTTGAGGGCGTATTGATCCCGGAAATCTGGATCGCATTTGCAGAAAAAACCGGTATTGAAGAGCTCAAGGCCACCACCCGGGATATTCCTGATTACGATGTGCTGATGAAGCAGCGCCTACGTATTCTGGACGAGCACGGCTATGGTTTGCCGGCCATTCAGGAAGTCATCGGAACGCTGGACCCGCTGCCGGGCGCCCGCGAATTTTTGGATTGGTTGCGTGAGCGTTTCCAAGTGGTGATTCTGTCAGACACCTTCTACGAATTCGCCATGCCGCTGATGAAGAAGCTGGGCTACCCGGCACTGCTGTGCCACAAGCTGGAAGTGGCCGATAACGGCCAGATTACCAACTACCTGCTGCGCCAGCGTGATCCCAAGCGCCAGTCCGTGCGTGCTTTCCAATTGCTGAACTACCGCGTGATTGCAGCCGGTGATTCGTACAACGACACCACCATGCTGGGGCAGGCTGAGGCCGGTATTCTGTTCCACGCACCGCAGAACGTGATCGAAGAATTCCCGCAGTACCCTGCGGTGCATGAATTCGAAGATTTGAAGAAAGAGTTTTTGAAGGCAAGCGCTGTTCACAGTGCTTAATCGCTTAAACGGCTGACCTGTGCCACCAAAAGGTGGTGCAGGTCAGAGTTTCAAATTCTCCAGGAACTTCATCAGGGGCTGAACTTTCGTCAGTGTTTCCTGATACTCCGCTTCCGGTTCCGAATCCGCAACGATTCCACCGCCTCCCCAGCACCGAATGGTGCCATGTTCTAGGCCTTCTTCATCCGTATGTTCGTTCTCGCAGAGTAGGGTGCGAATAGCGATGTTGCTGTCGAGCTTGCCATCTAATCCGTAATAAAACACCGAACCACAGTAGGGTCCGCGCCAATGGGGTTCAAGTTCCCGAATGATTTCCATCGCACGAATTTTTGGCGCACCGGTAATGGAGCCGCCGGGGAAGGCATCGAACAGTGCCTGCAACGGTGACACGCCGTCTTTTAGCTCAGCTCTGATATGGCTGACCAAGTGGTGCACGTTTTCGTAGCTTTCCAGCGCAAATAGTTCGTCAACTTTTACGGAACCGGGTTTTGCGTTGACGCTGAGATCGTTCCGGAGCAAATCGACAATCATCAGGTTTTCAGCGCGGTCTTTTTCGGAGGCTAGCAGTTCCTGGGCTAAAGCAGCATCTTGTTCGGGTGTGGTTCCGCGGGGGCGGGTACCCTTTATTGGGCTGGTTTTTACGGTGCGATCTGTGATTTCCAGAAAACGCTCGGGAGAAATAGACAGCACGGAACGGGTCGGAGTTTTCAGGAATGCGCTGTAAGGCGTGGGATTGGCTTCAGCTAATTTCTGAAAAGCAAACCATGGGTTTCCGCTATAACGTGCTGTGAATTCTTGAGAGAGGTTCGCTTGGTAGCAATCTCCGGCGGTGATGTAACGGAGGACTTTCGATGCGCTCGTTTTGAAATCCGAAGCTATTTGCGTAGCTGTAAAACCCGACGGTATTTTCCAGCTTTCGAGTCGGTTAGGAGTTTCGTTGTCTAGCCAGGAATTGATAAGAGTCCGAGTTTTGCTCGGACACTCGGGGTGGAGCCATAAATGATAGGTGTCTGATTCGACATTATGGCTGGCCGCCCACAAATAAAGGCCAGCGTATAAAAGCGGTGTCGATGCCATTTGGTTTTCTCCGGCAAGGCGTTTTTCTCTTGCGTATCCGAATTCATAACTGAGCAAGCCTATCCAGCCGCCTGTCAGAATATTTCTTACGTCGCTATCGGGCAGACTGAACTGGCGAGCCAGACTTTCCATCTTTGAGGCCAGCGAATCTGTTTCTAGAAGATCGGTATTAGGTTCGACGCATACCCTTTCCACTGCGCAGCCTGTGAACCCTCTCAACGAACCGTGGTTGTGGCCTGAACCTGTACTTCCTAAATAGGCGAAATCTTCTAGCTCGGCCGCCCAAGCAAGTAAGCGTTCGTATTTTTTACGGTCAATCTGGGTGGAGGCGGGAAGCGGCAAATTAGCTCCAGTTAATTAGAAGAATGATACTTAGGCCACAAAACCGGCATTGTCGGTTCAGGAAGGCCGCTGGTCTAATAAAAAGGGGAAGAAAGCCAAAGCGGCATTCTAACTTAATTTGGACCGCCGCTCCTCCTGCAAATAACGCGTAAGGATTCTAATAATGATAAGAGATATTAAAAGTCTGTTTTGGATAATGCTGACGGTTGTTTTTGTAACAGTGCCGGTGACCTTCGCCCAAGCTGAGGAAGAGTTGCCAATACCTGATCGCAATGCATTGTCAGACGGGAAATTGACCGAAGAAGAGATCAAGCAATACGCAACGCTTGCTGCGGTACACGTTCAAAAGCTGACAACAGTCGCGCGAGAAGAAGTCGGCGCGGAGCTAGAGCAAAGCGGCATAGTTATCCCGTCAGCGTGGATGATGATGAATGACGGTGAAGTGAAAAGGGTCAAACTCGGGGAAACCGGAGACAAGGCTTCAGCAACGATTAAGGTGTTGATGTATCGGGCGGCGCTGAAGTCGCTGGCACGCCACGGCAAAATTTTAGGAACGGCAATCGTCTACGCGGGCAATCTGGACGGCGAGGATGATATCCGCGTTTTGGCGGTGGAGCATGAACATCGTCTTGGAATTTCGGGGTTGCAGATTGTTCCATACCGCTTCCAGCAAGGTGAGCTGAGTTTTGGTGATGCCCAATCGCAGAAAAAACCTTATGAACTGTTTTACGACGGTGCTACAGAAAGTTGAGATGTTTTGGGGAAATGTGGGGCAGGCGCCTTTTGTAAGTTTTCGTAGCTTTGATGTGGGGAAGTGTGAGTACAGTCACGGAATCGGACTGTAAAACAATCTTAAATGAACTCGTGGGGTCATCGATCTCGCATCAAAAAATACAAACTCAGATAAAAACAATGATGAGTTTTAAGGAGAAGAATATGAAAGGCCTGAAAAAAATTGCTCTGGTAACGGCTATTGCTGCGGTTCCTTTTGCTGCCAATGCTGAATTGCAAGCGATGAACGACATGGCGATGGGTAACGTTACCGGTCAAGCCGGTGTGACCATCGAGCTGGAAACCCAGGTAAGCATCGGTCAGTTCAAGTACACCGACACGAATGGCGGTGGCGCCAATGAAATCGGTGGTGGTTCCTTCACCGTGAACAACATCGATCTTGGCGGTGCTGGGCTTATCACTGGTGCAGCTCCAATTTTTGACACCGATGGTGATGGCACGCCTGATCTTGCAGCGACTCAGTTGCTTGACGATCTGTCAATCGACATCGACATTGCGGCAGATGGCGACGCGGTAATCTCCGTTCACACCATCAGCGGCCTGCCGATTGATTTCGGTTTGACTGCAGACAGCATGATGCTGGAAGGCACTGACAGCACAACCTTGGTTTCCGGCCTGAAAGCTTGGGGTATGTTGGCTAAGCTGGATATCCGTGTTGACACTGAAGACGCGGCGACCAACCTGGGTGGTACTGGTGACGGTTCTCTGAACATCGACACTGCTTTCACCGTGAACAGCATGGAATTTGACGTTCCGTTCCTGGCTTTGGGTATCAAAGGCATGTCCATCACGGGTGCGGGCAATAACTTCGACTACAACGGTGATGGCACTGTCGAGGCGCCCAACGTTGAGCTTGGCCTAGACCCAAATGATCCAGCACAGGCGAAGATGTTGGGCGTTGCCACCAAGTTCGCTCAAGTTAACTTGGATGTATATAAAGGCAATGGTTTTGGCGCCTCTACCGCGACCGACGCCCTTCGCATCGACATCAACGACATCGTTATGGATGTTAACGTAGGTCAAGTGCTGATCGGCGGAACCAATATCGGTACCGTTGCTCTGGACAACCTGCATGTGCAAAACACCCGTTTGGCAGTATACGGTCACTAATCTGACCTGATCGCTTAATTGGTGAAGAAACGCCCCGCCTTGCGGGGCGTTTTTTTATACCTGAAATAAAAGCATGAAAACAAAACGGCAACCCGAGAGTTGCCGCTTTTAACATGTAGTGCTGTCGCTAAATCATCAGCGATCCGGCACCGCAATCGATAAATCAAATCCACCACCTGGTCGAGGCGTCAAAGTAACAGGCCCTTCGTTAATTCCGTGCGGCACCTGTATCTGGTTTAACCCCGGCGGGTTGCCAATGCTGAAATTCAAATTCTTCCCGTCAAACCCAAGCCCCAGCTGATCGTTCATAAACGTTTGTGTGAAAGGCTCGTCCGGTATCTCGGGTTGCTGGCCAAAAATCAAAGGTAGCGTTCTTGGCGTAAAATCCGCCGGTGGTTGTGCGCTCGCTAGTTCGTCGATGGGGAGGAGAAGTGCCTTACGCACAAACTCTTCTTCCGCATCCGTCAACGCATCTTTTCGGCCGTCTTCAATATAACGCTGTAACGCTTCCCGATAAGCTTCTTCTTCCGCTTCGGTGATCACCGGTTCTCCCGGCGAGATGGTCAGGGCGCGGATAATTTTTTGGCGGTCAGCTTCGGATTTTTGCTGATTTCTGGGCACGACGATGACGGCGGAATCTTCGACGTAGGTGTCTACCATCTCATCAGAGCTCATGGTTTGTACGCCGGCCCAAGCGGGGCTGGCCAAAGTTGCTGCAATGGCTGCTGCAAGCAGTGATGGGCGAGTCATATGTCGTGCCTCATACGTTTCCGTGTCTGTTCAGAGCCGCCACTGAAAATGCTTGGTTCAGCCAGCCCGCTCCCTTATCGGAGTATTCTGGTTGTCAGACACTTTTTCAATCAGAAAGTGCCAGAGGTGTGATCAGAACCCACCGTTAAGCAGTATAGTTGTGTTTGAAGGGCCGAACTGTGGTTTGATGGGCGCCGAATAGGTTGGGTATTAACGGAATTTAGAGCTTGGAGGGCAGGTTGAGGCAAGGTGTGTTAACTCGATGGCGAGACTGGATAAACCGGCGAATTCCCCGTACCGACAGTCAGGTTTTCAGCCAGAAGAATATCTTCATTCTGCCTTCCGGCGCCGGGGTGGTGTTTGGCATCCTGTTGCTGATTATGCTGATCACCGGTATTAACTACCAAAACAGCCTCATCTATCTGATGACCTTCGTTCTGGGAACCGTCTTTATCGGTGCCATGCACCAGACTCACCGCAACTTGTCGGGCCTCACCCTTTCGGTCACGCGAACGGGTGAGGGTACTGCGGGCGATGATATCCCGTTCTATCTGAGGCTGACGGCGGGCAAAGACCAGGCTGTGGCGATTCAGCTAATGGTAGACGACTCGTTGCTTGAGCAGATTCATATTCCCGCCGGCTCCACAAAAGACGTGATTTTGCCCGTGCCCTCTGCCCATCGAGGGTATGTGCGCCCCGAGCGAATTCGTATTGAAACCCGTTTCCCATTTGGCTTGCTAAAGGCATGGTCGTGGCTGCGCCCATCGTCTGCGGCTCTGGCGTATCCACGCCCTTTGGTTGCACCTGAAGCGGGAAGTCAGGTGGAGGACGGTGTTGAGGCCGCGGCCATAACACCTGTGGTCGGGCAGGACCATGCGGATTTGCGGCCGTTCCGGGAGGGGGATCTCAGCCAGAGAGTGATGTGGAAGCGTTACGCCCGGTCCGGCCAAATGGTGGTGGCGGATTGGCAGGGCGAGCAGGGCAGCCCCCACTGGTTAGATTTCAATGCGTTTCCGGGTGCGGATGCGGAGCTTCGGTTAAGTTATTTGGCCTGGCTCGTGGCGGATCGGGTGAAGCAAGGGGCGCGGTTTGGGCTGAACCTTCCGGGTGAAATCATAGAGCCAGACTCCGGCTCCGCCCATGGCGAACGGTGTCTGCGTGCTCTTGCGGCCTGGGGGGAGATGCCGCCGAGAGATCAGGATGCTTTGTCCTATGGCACACGTAAATCATTGGATGCTGGTTATGCGGGGGCGGTGAAATGAACGTGCTACGCCGTTTCAAGCTTAATCAGGGAAACGCGGGCGATCACGCGGAGCAAGCCATTCCCGGTGGAGCGTTACTTTGGCTGATTGGCGCATTTGCTCTGTTACTGGCCCCCCAGTGGGATCGTTTGCCTTGGTGGCTGGTAGGTGCGTGTGCTGTGTTAGCCGTGTGGCGGTGGATGGCCCAGCAAGGCAGGTTCAGGTTACCCGGGCGGTGGCTGAAGACCGGCGTTATGTTGGTGCTGGTTGCGATTTACGTCGCTACGGTGCAGGGGCGCTTTACAGTTGATACCGCCGCTTCTTTTTTTGTTCTGGCGGTGGGTTTGAAGTGGCTTGAAACCCGCACGGCTCGTGATTTCTATGTTCTTTTTTTTATTCTCGTGTATCTGGCGGCGGTTAATTTTCTGTTTCAGCAAAGCATTGTTTGGGCGCTTATTACCTTTGCTGCCATAGGATGTTTATTGGTGGGGCTACAAATTCTGAATGCCCCGGCCTTGCCGGGCAATTTCCGCGCGGGTTGGAAGCGGTTAGGCTTATTGTTACTCAAAACCCTGCCAATTGTGGTGCTGCTCTTCGTGTTTTTCCCGCGAATGGCGCCGTTGTGGAGTGTGCCGTTGGTGTCGGGGCAGGCCCGCAGTGGTATTTCGGACACCATGCGCCCCGGTGATATTTCCAATCTGGCTCAAAGTAGTGAACGGGCTTTTCGGGTGACGTTTGGTGGTGAAAATCCGGCTTATCGGGATCGTTATTGGCGAGGGTTGATACTCGATTATCTGGATGGCGAAACCTGGCGGCAGCGGGATGAGGCGCCGTTTCGGAGGTTGGGGCGCGTTGCTACAGATGGGGGAGCCGGCCCTCTCGCAGAGAACGAATACGATGTTTTAATGGAACCAACAGACCAGCGCTGGGCATTCACCCTGGAGAATTCGGTGGCTGCGTCGAACAATGTATTTGCCGCCGGCGAGGATCTGTTTCGCTTTGAACGGCCCGCCGACAGCCCTATTCGTTACCGAATGGCATTGTCAGCGACAGCGTCGTCACCTGTGCTGGCGTTGGATGGCGTCGAACGAAACCGATACCTGCAATTGCCACGCAGTGGCAATCCGAAAACCCGTGCGCTAGCAGAACAAATGGCGGCTGATCTGAAACCTGCCGAGTTGGTGAATGCGCTTATGCGCAGATTCCGTGAGCAGGCGTATTACTACACGCTTCGCCCACCGACGATGCCGAAGGACGGGGTAGATGCCTTGTTGTTTGATAATAAGCGCGGATTTTGTGCCCATTACGCTGGGGCTTCAACGTTCTTATTCAGGGCCGCGGGTATTCCGGCTCGAATCGTTGTCGGTTATCAGGGTGGTGATCCGGGGGCTGGGGGCGAGTATTTAATTGTTCGCCAATACGATGCTCATGCTTGGGTGGAAGTCTGGCTGGAAGGCCGGGGTTGGGTGAGAGTTGATCCCACGGCGGCCATCGCGCCGAGCCGAATCGAGTCCGGTCTCAGAGATGCAGTAGAGGAAGAGGGTTCGTTTCTTGAAAATGACTTCACATCGCTTCAGCGTTATCAGGATTTTGCTGCACTCCAGTGGCTCGGGCTTCAGTTGGACCGCATCAACTATCAGTGGCAGCGTTGGGTGGTCGGTTATCAAGGCCAGAGCCAGTTAGATCTTATGTCCCGCTTGCCGGGTGGAATGGGCCTGAAAGAACTGGGTTATATCACCGCCGGAATAGTCGGTTTCGCATTACTGATTGCCGGTGTCGTTTCAGGCTTGAGTTTAAGAGCCGGGGAGCGCCGCGACGGTTTTGGCAGAGTCTTGGAAAACTGGCGGCGAGTCTGTCAGCAGGCAGGCGTGCCCGTACGTAGTGGTGAAACCCCGATGGTTCAGGCGGAACGATTGGCCCAGGCACGGCCCGCAGTGGCTGAATCCGCAAGGACTTTTGCCCGGGCGGTGAACAGCCATTACTATAGGCAAGCGCTGTCCTCGCATCGCGGCGAAGAGTTGCAGCGGCTCCAACGATTATTAAAAGCCATCAAACGCCAGCTTCGACATGATGGCCAACGAAGTTCCACAGGCTCGGTTAAATGACGGATATAGCACAGGAAATGCCTTGGCTTGCCAGCCATTGGCAAAGCATTCAACAGCGCTTGACTCAGAAGCGGCTGCCGCACGCGTTGTTGGTGGGTGGTGAGCGAGGTGTCGGCAAACAGGCCTGGGCAAAAGCCGTTGGTGCGCTTCTTCTGTGTGACGCTCCAAGCGGGCTGGAAAACGGAACACCTTTGGCTTGCGGGATATGTAAGCAGTGTGAACTGATGGCTGCTGGCACCCATCCCGATTTACGCGTCTACGCGCCCGAAAAGTCGCGGATGATCAAAGTTGATCAGATTCGCGCTCTGACCTCCTTCGCGGTGTCTTCGGCTCAGGTGGCCCAGCATAAGGTCGCCATCATAGACCGGGCGGATCAGTTAAATATCAATGCGGCGAACGCGTTGCTGAAAACCCTGGAAGAACCCCAGCCAGATGTAACCCTTTTGCTGTTACAGGAGAGTGGGCGGCCAATCTTGCCTACGATTCGGTCACGCTGTCAGGCCCTTGCGTTACCTTTACCTACCGCTGAGCAAGCGAGCCAGTGGCTTGCCACCAAAGTGGCGAGTCTGGATGAGGATAGTCGGCCATCGGATCGGGATCTGGCGCGTAGCTTGTTGCTTTCCGGCAATGCGCCTCGATTGGCGCTTGAATACGCAACCGGAGAATTCTTGTCGCTGCGGGATGCCGCTTTTGACGCGTTCCGCCAGTTTATGAAGGGGCAGGTTGGGGTAGGTGAAGCCGCCAGAAAATTCAAAGCACTGGGCGTGGATGATGCGCTTTGGCTGTTCGAAAGCTGGGCAGCCGATCTTGCGCGGTGCTGCGCTGGCGGGGAAGTGTCTGATCCTGAAACAGCCGATATGTTCGGATATCTTGCCCGAAGCAATCCGGCTTGGCGTGCTCATGAGTTGTTGGATAAAGTGAAAGAGAGCCGAAGCGCTGCGGTGTATAACGCCAGCCCGGAACTGGAAGCCAGTCAGCTGCTGATTGCGTGGCGAGCGCTGATGCCAGTGCGCCGCAAGGCAAGTTGAGCTTTGTTTAAGATCAGCTGCTATGATTGTGAAATGTCGGGAAATTCTTGGCGAAAAATAGCATAAAATAGCGTCACGAAACTTTAAGCATTTAAAGGTGTTTGATATGGGCCCCGGATTCGGAGCACGCAGCGGTATTCTCACCCTGACCATTAAAGATAAAGCGGTACTTTATGCCGCGTACATGCCGTACATCCGTCAGGGTGGGTTGTTTATACCCACTCAAAAGCAATATCAGCTGGGCGACGAGGTGTTTCTGTTGCTGAACCTGATGGACGAGCCAGAGAAAATCCCTGTTGCGGGCAAAGTGGTTTGGATTACACCCAAAGGAGCGCAGGGTAACCGGGCTGCTGGCATTGGCGTTCAATTTAACGGTGATGATGAAACGGCTCGCACCAAAATTGAATCTTATCTGGCGGGCTCCCTGAGCTCGGACCGCCCCACGCACACGATGTAGGATTCTTTCTGAATGAACGATGCCGTGTTAGCAGGCAGCAGGCTCGCAAATCCGGCCGGTTGCCGGGAGGCGCACTGGCCCCTGCAGAATATAGAGTTGGCGGGACTTGCTTGGCCCGCTAAATCTCCCGCGAATACTCATCCTCCGGTGCTCATGGTGCACGGCTGGCTGGACAACGCCATGACGTTCGCCCGTTTGGCCCCTGAGCTTTCTGAATTCACGACCGTTTACGGCATCGATATGGCTGGCCACGGGCATTCTAGCCATCGTCCGCCCGGTTATGGTTATTGGCTGACTGACTATGTCGCCGATCTTTGTGAACTGATCGATGTGCACTTTTCCAAAGGCGGCGAACAACCGCTGGATTTGGTGGGGCACTCATTGGGCGGAATTGTGTGCGCGCTCTACGCCGCGGCTTTTCCGGAGCGGGTTAAGCGGCTGGTCATGATAGACAGTATCGGTGCACTAAGCCGTCCGGCAAAAGAGACAATTCCGCAGCTTCGCCGGGCCTTGCAGAAAAAACGAAGTGGTTCTGCGCCGTCAGCTGTTTATCCGTCTATCGAGACGGCTGCAAAGATCCGGGAAGGCGGTCTTAGCCCGTTAAGCCCCGAAGCGGCCGCCACCTTGGTCCCTCGTAATATGCGGGAGCATCCAGACGGGTTCGTCTGGAGAACTGATGCTCGCCTCAGGCACCCGACCGCACTTATGATGACAGAAGAGCAAGTGCACGCGTCTTTGTCGGTGCTGACAGTTCCGACCTTATTCGTTCGGGCGGAAGGCGGTTTGCTGGCGGACCGTAAGGGAATTGATGCCCGACTAAAGCTGATTCCCGACTTAACCATTGCGGATGTGCCGGGTGGGCACCATTGCCACCTCGACGGTGATACCGTTCCAGTAGCTTCCGCTATAAAAGGGTTCCTTTTTGATGCTTGATTCCGCGCGATTTCGTTTTCTGCAAAGTCTTATGCTTGTCGCCCTGACAGGGCTTTCGCTTAGCGCTGTTGCGGAGTCTTTGCGAACAGCACCGGAAGCCTTCCCTCAGTCCCGGCTTCAGCTAACCAAATCCATCGAATCTTCTGGTCATCTGGTGTTGTTCAGCCCGATCCGGGAGGTGCGCAATGAAATCCGTTCCAAGGTCCTGGCCCGCCTGCCTGTGCGTGGCGAAGGCCAGCTGTATGAGATTAACCGCGATGCCAGTCGCCAGGAAGCCCGGAATCACTATTTAAAACGCATGCAGGCGCGCGGCGCACAGATCCTTTTCGAGTGCTCCGGCATTAACTGCGGGCGCAGCAACGTTTGGGCAAATCAGGTTTTTGAGCAGCCTAAGTTATTAGGTCGGGATACCGATCAGGATTACTTCGTGGTTGCTGCGTTGGATGACCAGGGGCGGCAATGGTTAACCTCGGTGTATACCGTTACCCGAGGCAACTTGCGTGAATACGTTTGGGTGGAACACTTGAACGTCACCCAAGGAGCGGTGATTCCCGGATCCGAAGCCGGAAATGGGCGAATGCAAGGTCCTCTCATTGTGCCCTGGCAGGGCGGTATCTCATACCGGTTTGAATTTACGGCCAGTGACAGGCGGAAGCTGTTGGCCTGGAGTAAAAAAGAAGATTCTGACGTGGTGCTTGTGGCCTTTTCCGAGCTGAGCGACGATGAAGCCTTCGAGGCCGCAGTTGAACGATC
Source organism: Marinobacter sp. MDS2 (assembly GCF_030718085.1). Lineage (NCBI taxonomy): Bacteria > Pseudomonadati > Pseudomonadota > Gammaproteobacteria > Pseudomonadales > Marinobacteraceae > Marinobacter > Marinobacter sp. MDS2. Next base: position 216,555 of record NZ_JAVAJF010000001.1, on the reverse strand, counting down.
GGATCAGGCTGCGCAGTCCTTTGCTGATCTGCTCAATAAGATCGGCGTTTCCCGCAGTCAAATACGAATTTTGCCGGTCGGGCCTGCCGTTCACCAGGTCGCACCTAACCGTCAAGGCAATAGACTTGAAGTCGTCGTCATCAAGAGGCCGTAACTATGGCAGATAAGGGCAATCCCGAAGCGAGCGGCAGTTCTGCTCCGGAGCAACCGGTGCAGGATGGTGTCAGTGCTGTGGTCGAAAGTTCGGATGTGTCGTCTGCCTCGGCTACCGTCAGACAAACCGGTAACGGAAAAACCGTCGCCCTGACCCTTGGCAGTGGCGGCGCCCGAGGGTACGCCCATATTGGTGCAATTGAAGTGCTGCATGAGCGTGGCTACAAGATTATTGCGGTGTCGGGTTGTTCAATGGGCGCGTTGGTTGGCGGTATGTATGCCGCTGGTAAACTGCAGGAATACAAAGATTGGGTGACCGGTCTGGGGCAGTTTGACGTGCTCAAGCTGCTTGATGTTACGTTTACCTCTATCGGTGCCATTCGCGGTGAAAAAGTTTTTTCGGTGGTGCGTGAGATTCTTGGCGATACTCGCATTGAAGAACTGCCGATGTCCTATACCGCCGTCGCGACCGACCTTCTGGCCCACAAAGAGATCTGGTTCCAGGAAGGTCCTTTGGATCAGGCTATTCGGGCTTCCATCGCCATCCCGAGCGTGGTCACGCCCTTGGTGCTAAACGGCCGGGTTTTGGTGGATGGTGCGCTTCTTAACCCGCTTCCGATTATTCCCACGATATCAGCCCATGCCGATCTTGTGATGGCGGTCAACCTGAGTGGTGAGGACGACCAGCATCGCCGCATTCCCGACGCGGCCTTCTCGTCTGACAACGATGAAGGCCGTGACATCGAAGAGTGGGTAGGCGCGGTTCGTGATAAAGCCTCACGCTGGTTTGATTGGGACACGCTCAAGTCGCTGACCACCCGAGGCCCAAGTAGCGATGAATCGCCAGAGGATAAGATAAGCCGCGAGATTGCCAAGAAGACCGCTGAGGACAACAAAAAGAGCGAGCTGAAGGCAAAATTGGAAGAGCGAAGCCAGAACAAGGCAAAGCAAAAAGAGGAACACCCCACCATTGATTGGGACAAGCTTGGTATTGGTAAATTTGATGTGATGAACCTGACCATCGAAACCATGCAAAGCGCCTTGGTGCAGTACAAAATCGCGGGTTATCCGCCTGATTTGCTGGTAAACATTCCCAAAAATGCGAGCCGAAGCTACGACTACCACAAAGCGCCTGAGCTTATCCGACTGGGGCGCGAGCGTATGACAGCCGCTCTGGATCGGTTTGAAGAAAGTCGAAGCAGCTCGGGCCCACTGGCGCTTTAACCCCCACGAAGGCTGCAGTTGCGCGCTGAATCTGCGTATAATGCGGCGCTAAAATGCTTGAGCAGGAACGTTTATTTGTGACTAGTCCCGTTGATGATCTGCATACCATCCGTGATCTATTGCGGTATGCCGCCTCACGCTTCGCCGCATCGCCACTTTATTTTGGTCATGGTACCGACAATGTTTGGGACGAGGCGGTCCAGTTGGTGCTGCGCAGTGTTCATCTGCCATTGGAAAACAACAACATTTTTCTGGATGCACGGCTTACCCGCTCGGAACGAGATCTGATTCTTGCTCGCATTGATCGCCGTATCAGTGAACGTGTGCCTATCGCCTATCTGTTAGGCGAAGGCTGGTTTATGGGGATGCCGTTCAATGTTGATGAACGGGTCTTGGTGCCACGGTCGCCCTTGGGTGAATTGCTCGAAAACGGATTGCAGCCTTGGTTGGGTGATGCTTACGTTCAGCGTGTGCTGGACTTATGCACGGGTAGCGGTTGCATCGGAATTGGCGCTGCGACCGTATTCGATGAAGCCGAGGTGACGCTGTCGGATATTTCTGAAGACGCGCTGGCTGTGGCTGAATCGAACATCGAACTGCACGGTCTTCAGGGGCGTGTGCACACGGTTCGTTCGGATGTGTTTGACAGCATTGAAGGCCGGTACGATGTGATTCTGAGTAACCCGCCTTATGTCGATGCGGAAGATATGGCAGATATGCCTGAAGAGTACCGGCATGAGCCGGAGCTGGGCCTCGCTGCCGGAGACGACGGGCTGGACATTGCACATCGAATCATCGCAAAGGCTTCTGAGCATCTGACGGAAGACGGCTTGCTGATCGTTGAAGTGGGGAACTCCTGGGGAGCCATGGATGACGCCTATCCGGATCTGCCGTTGACCTGGCTTGAGTTTGAGAGCGGTGGCGATGGTGTGTTCTTGGTCACCGCCCGAGACCTTCGTGAATGGCAGGCTAAAAAGTCTTAACCCTGTTTTTATATAACTTACACAAAGTGCTGAAATATGTCGGGAAATACTTTCGGAAAGCTGTTTACGGTCACCACCTTTGGTGAAAGCCACGGCGCCGCATTGGGCTGCATTATAGACGGATGTCCTCCGGGGCTGGAGCTGTCGGAAGCGGATATGCAGGCCGATCTTGATCGCCGAAAACCGGGTACTTCTCGCCATACCACTCAGCGCCGGGAAGCCGACGAGGTTCGTATTCTCTCGGGTGTGTTCGAGGGCAAAACCACTGGTACGCCGATCGGATTGATCATCGAGAACACCGACCAGCGCTCCAAGGATTACTCCAAAATTTCCGAGCAGTTCCGGCCTGCGCACGCGGATTACACCTACCACCATAAGTACGGCAATCGGGATTATCGCGGTGGTGGGCGTTCTTCCGCTCGCGAAACGGCGATGCGCGTCGCGGCCGGTGCCGTGGCTCGTAAGTTTCTGGAACAGCGCTTGGGCATTCGTATACGCGGGTATCTATCGCAGCTGGGTCCTATCAAGGTTGATAAGCTGGATTGGGGGCAGGTTCATCAGAACCCGTTTTTCTGCCCGGACGCTGACAAGGTGCCGGAAATGGAGGCCTTCATGGACGCCCTTCGAAAAGAAGGAGATTCCATCGGCGCTCGAATCAACGTGGTGGCGGAAGGTGTACCGCCAGGGCTGGGTGAGCCTATCTTTGATCGCTTAGATGCTGATCTGGCCCATGCCTTGATGAGTATTAACGCAGTAAAAGGTGTCGAGGTTGGTGCAGGTTTCGGGTGCATCGAGCAAAAGGGCACGGAGCACCGGGATGAGATGACTCCGGAGGGCTTCTTGTCCAACGAAGCTGGTGGTGTGCTTGGCGGTATTTCATCCGGGCAGCCAATCCTGGCCAGTATTGCATTGAAGCCGACTTCCAGTTTGCGTTTGCCGGGCCGCGGCATTGATGTACATGGCAATCCGGTTGAGGTGATTACAACCGGTCGTCACGATCCGTGTGTTGGTATTCGGGCCACTCCGATCGCTGAAGCCATGATGGCCATTGTTCTTCTGGACCACTATTTGCGCCATCGCGCTCAAAACGGCGACGTTGAAGTGTCCACTCCGGTTATCGGTCAGCTTTGATCGAAGGGAGGCGACACCATCTACTGGCGGCTGTCTAACCTCTACTTCTGGTTCTTTGCCCTCTTAGGAGGGCTTTTGCCTTACTGGTCCCTCTATCTGGAGGGGCAGGGCTTTTCCTATCTGCAAATCGCCACACTGATGGCGACCATCCAGCTGACCAAGATTGTGGCCCCCAGTCTTTGGGGGTGGCTCGGCGACCGAACCGGGCAGCGCGTGCGTCTGGTTCGCTTCGGGGCAATAACAGGATCTATTTTCTTTGCTGGCGTCTTTCTGGAGCCCGGTTTTTACGGTCTGCTGCTAGTGATGTTGGTGTTTACCTTCTTTTGGAACGCCATTCTTCCGCTTTATGAGGTCATCACCTTGCGGGTGTTGGGGGCCCATAAAGACAAGTATGGCAAAGTTCGCTTGTGGGGATCGGTTGGCTTTATCGGTGCCGTCGCGTTGGTGGGCGCGCTGTTAGAATGGGTTCCCATCGAATACCTCCCGTGGTTGCTGCTACCGGTTTTCGTCGGAATCGCAGCGTCGGCATTTTTAGTGCCCTCGGAGCGCGGCGCTCGTGTGGAACGCGCGCCGAAAGGCAGTTTAAAAGCGATTATCAGTCACCCCGCTGTTATTGCGTTTTTCGCAATGAACTTTCTTTTGCAGGTATCGCACGGCGCTTACTACACCTTTTTCAGTATTCACCTTGAGCACCATGGCTACGGCAAACTATCGATTGGACTGCTCTGGTCGCTCGGCGTGCTGGCGGAAATTGTTTTGTTTTTAGTGTTGCACCGTATAACGCGAAACTTCTCGGTGCGTCAGGTGGTGCTGGGCGCTTTGATGTTGACGATGATTCGTTGGGCGCTTATCGCCGAGCTGACGGCCGTGGTTCCGGTTCTGATTGTTGCTCAGTTGTTACATGCCGCTTCGTACGGTGTGTTGCATGCGGTTTCGGTGCAGTACGTTCAAGGTTTTTTCGGCAAGCACCACCATGGGCAGGGGCAGGCGCTCTACAGTGGACTGACCTTCGGCGCGGGCGGTGCACTGGGCGCCTGGATGTCCGGGTTTCTGGTGGACGGCTTTAGCACAGCTGCGGCTTTCTGGGGCGGTGCAGGGGCTATGGCCGTGGCAATTGGCGTGACCTGGTGGGGGTTGAAACCCCCTCCTGAACAGAGTTGATGCGCCAAGGCTATGGCGGTGAATCTGAATCCTCTTCCTGGTCTTCCAATTGCAGCGATAACCCGATTCCCTCAGAGCTCGCGGGTGAACGCGAGACTGCGCTACGAGCTTGCGGCGCAGTCCGGCCATGAAGTTTGATCTTGAGCCGTAAGTTGTTCGCCGAGTCCGCATTTTTCAGCGCATCTTCTTGGCTTATTTTTCCTTCCATCCACAGATTGAACAGTGCGTGATCGAAGGTTTGCATGCCAAGGTTGGTGGATTTTTCCATGATCTCTTTGATGCCGTCTATCTCTCCGCGAAGAATGAGTTCACTGATGGTTGGCGTGCCCAGGAGGATCTCGATGGCTGCACAGCGTTTTTTATCAACAGTCGGAACCAGCCTCTGAGATACAAAAGCCCGAAGATTCATCGAAAGATCCATTAACAGTTGGTGACGGCGTTCTTCCGGGAAAAAGTTAATGATCCGGTCCAGGGCTTGGTTGGAGTTGTTGGCGTGCAGCGTGGAGATGCATAGGTGTCCGGTTTCGGCGAACGCAAGGGCGTGCTCCATCGTTTCGCGATCGCGAATCTCGCCAATCAGGATCACGTCCGGAGCCTGGCGCAAGGTGTTCTTGAGCGCTTGTTGAAAGCTGCGGGTATCAACGCCAACTTCACGTTGATTAACAATGCTTTTCTTGTGTCGGTGTATGTATTCAACCGGATCTTCAATAGTAATGATGTGCCCGGCTGAATGGGTGTTGCGGTGGTCAATGAGCGCGGCTAGCGAGGTGGATTTGCCAGAGCCCGTGGCACCGACGAACAGAACCAATCCACGCTTGGCCATCACCACATCTTTGAGGATGGGGGGTAAGCCCAAGTCGTCAACATTGGGGATATCGGTAACGATGTTTCGGGCAACAATGGAGATTTCATGTCGCTGTCGAAAGATGTTGATCCTGAAGCGGCCTACGTTGCGAATGCTGTAGGCGAGATTCATTTCCATTTCTTGCTCAAATTCAGCGCGTTGGTCTTCATCCATGATCGACCAAGCGATTTCTTTGATGACGCCTGGCCCAAGCGGCGTTCGGTCAATAGGTTTGAGTGTGCCGTGAAACTTTGCGCAGGGCGGGGCGCCGGTGCTCAGGTACAGATCGGATCCATCGTGTTTGGCCAGAATTTTTAGGTAATCGTCGAAGCCCATGAAAGCTCCTGTAATCATTTGGTGTTAGTTTTACAGCTCACTTCTTCTTCCTTAACGATATCGAGCATGGCTTTGGCGGCCAGGCTTAATTGGCGCCCTGACAAACCGATTGCGCCCAGCACCCGGCTGACCGAGAAGCCGGTCTGTAAGGTGTGCAGGCTCTTATCCACCATGCTCAGTGGCAACACGCTCCAGCCTAAGCCAACACTTGTCATCATCTTGATGGTCTCAAGATAGTTTGTGGGTATTTGTTGTTTAAGTGGGAGGTTGGCCTCCAGAAACAAGCGGCTCACGGTGCGATAGGTGGCTGTTGTCGTGTCCGGCAATAGTGCGGGGTACCTTGCCAGCTCTTTAAGTGTAGTCGTTTTGTCGGCAGTTAACTCATGATCTGTACCGGTTACAAATGCCATGGGGTCGGGCCACTGTTGGTATACCCTGAACTGGCTTTCCATGCTGTCGCTGAGGGTGACGAACGCGAGTTCTGCGTTGCGTTTTAACATTTGGCTGTAGGCTGCGTCGGATTCCATGAATTGCAGGTTTATAGAAACCTCCGGATACTGTTTTGCGAAGCGTCGCAGCCAGTTTGGCAGGTGGTGCAGGCCAATATGGTGGCTGGCGATGATGTTGAGTTCGCCGGTTATGGTGCCGTCATCGGAGGCTAGAGCGGCTTTGGCGTTGTGAATGTCGTCGAGTATCTGACGGGCGTGAGGAAGTAACCTCGCGCCGGCTTCTGTCAGGCGAATTTCCCGGTGGCCCCGTTCGATCAGTTTGGTGCCGAGTTGCTGTTCTAAGGTGGCCAGGCGTTTGCTGACGGCCGGCTGGGTTAGGTGCAGTGTTTCTGCGGCCTCGGAGAAAGAGCCTTGGTCTACGATTGTCAGGAATGCTTTTAGGGAGTTTGCGTCCATCGTTGTCTATTTTCTCCGCGTCAATTAGGGCTTGGGTGGGAGGTCTTGGCTTACGGGGTGCCGTTTCAAAAACCGCTACAAGCACGTCCGTGTGCGCTTCTCTCCGGCCATCCATGGCCTACGAAATTTTTGAAACGGCACCACGTAAACCAATCCCCAGACTTGCGTAGGTGGATTCTCGATTGGCGATGCCCCGTTTGAAGTTGGGGCGCGGGTGGTTGGGAGGAGCTATCGCCAGAGCTCGAGTGTCCTGTCGATTTATAGCGAAAACTATCATCGATAACCAGTTGGAATGCAATGAATGAAAAACATGAATTGGGGTTATTGGAGTCAAGATAGTATGATGGTTGCACTTAAGAAAGAAACAGAAACCCCCAGAGAGTGAGAGAGAACCATGGCGGGCAAAACCTTATACGACAAGTTGTGGGATGACCATTTGGTCAAACAGCGCGATGACGGTTCAGCATTGATCTATATCGATCGCCAGTTGCTGCACGAAGTTACATCTCCCCAAGCGTTTGAAGGGCTTCGGTTGGCTAACCGTAAGCCGTGGCGCATTGATGCGAACCTCGCAACGCCGGATCACAACGTACCGACCACAGACCGTGACAAAGGTATTGATGGCATTGTTGATCCCGTGTCGCGCACGCAGGTCGAAACGCTCGGCAAGAACTGCGATGAGTTCGGTATTCTGGAATTCAAGATCAAAGACATTCGCCAGGGGATTGTTCACGTTATCGGGCCAGAGCAAGGTGCCACTTTGCCGGGGATGAGCATTGTCTGTGGTGATTCCCATACCTCGACTCATGGCGCTTTCGGTTGTTTGGCGCATGGTATCGGCACGTCTGAAGTTGAACACGTATTGGCCACTCAGTGTCTGGTTCAGAAAAAAATGAAGAACATGCTGGTCAAGGTGACCGGTAAGCTGGGCGCAGGTGTGACCGGCAAAGACGTGGTGTTGGCGATTATCGGTAAGATTGGGACCGCCGGCGGCACGGGGTACGCGATTGAGTTTGGTGGTGAGGCCATTCGTGGTTTGAGTATGGAAGGCCGGATGACCATTTGTAATATGGCCATCGAAGGTGGTGCCCGTGTTGGCATGGTGGCGGTTGACGACACCACGATCGACTACGTTAAAGGTCGCCCGTTTTCGCCCAAGGGGGCAACCTGGGATAAGGCCGTGGAATACTGGCGCACGCTGCGCAGTGATGACGACGCTGTGTTCGACAAAGTTGTCGAAATCGATGGCACTAAAATCCAGCCTCAGGTGAGCTGGGGCACGTCTCCAGAGATGGTGGCAGATGTGGGTGCCAATGTGCCTGATCCTGCTAAAGAAGAAGACCCCATCAAGCGCGAAGGGATTGTTCGTGCTCTTAAATACATGGGTTTGGAGCCGAATCAGAAGATTACCGACATCAAGTTGGATCGTGTGTTTATTGGCTCTTGCACCAACAGTCGCATTGAAGATCTGCGCGAGGCGGCCGCAGTTGTTAAGGGGCGCAAGGTTGCCGCCGGTCTGAAGCAGGCGATGGTGGTGCCGGGGTCTGGCTTGGTGAAAGAGCAGGCCGAGAAGGAAGGTCTGGACAAGATCTTCATCGAAGCGGGTCTTGAATGGCGTGATCCGGGCTGCTCCATGTGTCTGGCGATGAACGCCGACAAGTTGGGGCAGGGCGAACATTGTGCGTCTACGTCAAACCGTAACTTCGAGGGGCGTCAGGGCTTTGGCGGGCGCACTCATTTGGTGAGTCCGGCGATGGCGGCCGCGGCTGCGGTAACGGGGCATTTTGTTGATGTCCGTGAGTTGATGAACTGATCCACAGGAGAGACACCATGCGAGCATTTACGCAACATCAGGGCATTGTTGCCCCCATGGACCGTTCCAATGTGGATACGGACATGATTATTCCCAAGCAGTTTTTGAAGTCCATCAAGCGCACAGGTTTTGGCCCTAATTTGTTTGATGAGCTGCGTTATCTGGACGAAGGTAAGCCGGACCAGGATTGTGCAGGCCGCCCGCTGAATCCTGATTTCGTGTTGAATCAGGAGCGTTACAAGAATGCCAGCGTGTTGCTGGCGCGCACCAACTTTGGTTGTGGCTCAAGCCGGGAGCACGCTCCCTGGGCCCTGGATGATTTCGGTTTCCGAGTCATTATCGCGCCGAGTTTTGCTGATATCTTCTATAACAACTGCTTTAAGAATGGCTTGTTACCTATTGTTCTTGAAGAAGAAGTTGTTGACAGACTGTTTGAGAGCGTTGAGGCGAATGAAGGCTATCAGCTGACGATTAATCTTGAAGCGCAGACGGTTACGACTCCTGAAGGAGAATCCTTCAGCTTTGATGTCGATAATTTCCGTCGTCATTGCCTGCTTAATGGTCTGGATGATATTGGCGTAACCCTTGAGGACGCGGATGTGATCAAGGCTTATGAAGATGCGCGTCGCCAAACGGCTCCCTGGTTGTTTAACGCTGGAAATTGATTAAAAAGGATTCTGATATGTCTCGTAGTGTTTTGTTGTTGCCGGGTGACGGCATTGGCCCCGAAATTGTGGCAGAAGCGGAGAAGGTTCTGCACAAGGTGAACGATAAGTTTTCCTTGGGTTTGTCATTCGATACCGCACTCGTAGGCGGCGCGGCGCTTGACGCCGAAGATACTCCGTTGCCAGCCGATACTCTGGATAAGGCCCGCAAGGCCGATGCGATCTTGCTTGGCGCCGTGGGTGGTCCCAAATGGGACAGCCTGCCGATGGCGAACCGCCCGGAAAAAGGGCTGTTGGGTTTGCGCTCCAATCTGGAGTTGTTTGCGAACTTGCGTCCGGCCATTCTCTACCCGCAACTGGCTTCAGCGTCTTCGCTCAAGCCCGAAGTGGTCTCCGGTCTGGATATTCTGATTGTTCGTGAGTTGACCGGTGGTATCTATTTCGGCCAGCCACGCGGTGTTCGTCAGCTCGAAAGCGGCGAGCGTCAGGGTTATAACACTTATCAGTACACCGAGTCTGAAATCCGCCGTATCGGCCGTGTGGCTTTTGAGGCTGCCCAGCAGCGCGGAAAGAAACTGTGTTCTGTGGACAAGGCGAATGTGCTGGAAGTGACCGTGCTGTGGCGCGAGATCATGGAAGAGCTTAAGAGCGAGTATCCGGACGTCGAGCTGTCTCATATGTACGTCGATAACGCCGCTATGCAGTTGGTTAAAGCGCCTAAGCAGTTCGACGTGATTGTGACTGGTAACATGTTTGGTGATATTCTTTCTGACGAAGCTGCAATGCTAACCGGCTCAATTGGTATGTTGCCGTCCGCTTCGCTGAACTCCGAGAAGCAAGGTATGTATGAACCTTGCCACGGTTCGGCGCCGGATATCGCCGGGCAGGGCATTGCGAATCCGCTGGCCACGATCATCAGTGCAGCAATGATGTTGCGGTACAGTCTGAATGAAGACGCCGCCGCAGCAGCTATTGAAGCTGCGGTCAGCAAGGTGCTGGACCAAGGTTTGCGTACCGCCGATATTATGTCTGAAGGCGGCAAGAAAGTTTCGACCCGTGAAATGGGCGAAGCCGTTCTAAACGCACTTTAATCCAGGTTCAGAAACCGAGGCCCGATGGCGGCGGGATGCAGCCGCTGCGGGATCATCCATCCTGTCCTTGCCAGCGATAACGGCAGTGGGCGGGCATAATGTGAGATTCAAAGGTCGCACATGAAGCGAGTTGGACTTGTAGGTTGGCGTGGCATGGTGGGGTCTGTCCTCATGCAGCGCATGCGCGAAGAAAACGATTTTGCTGACATCGATCCGGTGTTCTTCACCACATCCCAGGCCGGTAAGCCGGCTCCGGATGTCGGGAAAGACGGTGTGCCAGCACTTCAGGATGCATTTGATATCGACATCCTGAAAACGATGGATGTGATTGTCACCTGTCAGGGTGGAGACTATACCTCCGCGGTGTACGAGAAACTCCGTGACGCGGGCTGGCAAGGTTATTGGATTGATGCAGCTTCAACGCTGCGTATGGCCGATCACTCTGTCATTGTTCTGGATCCTGTTAACCGCAACGTTATCGATGAAGCGCTTGAGAAGGGCGTGAAGGATTACGTGGGTGGAAACTGCACTGTAAGCCTGATGATGCTGGCTTTGGGCGGACTGCTCGAGCAAGATCTGATCGAGTGGGTGTCCCCCATGACCTATCAGGCGGCATCGGGTTCCGGCGCACAAAACATGCGTGAGCTGCTCAACCAGATGGGTGCGTTGAATGACAGCGTTAAGCCGGAGCTGGAAGATACCTCGTCTGCTATTCTTGAGATTGACCGTAAGGTGACCGACACCATGCGTTCGAGCGAGTTTCCGACCGAACACTTCGGTGTTCCGCTGGCGGGCAGCTTGATTCCGTTTATCGACAAGCAGCTTGATAACGGCATGAGCAAGGAAGAGTGGAAAGCGGGTGTTGAGACCAACAAGATTCTTGGTCGCAGTGGTAATCCGATTCCTATTGACGGCATCTGCGTTCGCATTGGGGCCATGCGCTCTCACAGTCAGGCGTTGACCATCAAACTCAAGAAAGATCTGCCGGTTTCCGAGATCGAAAGTATTTTGGCAAAAGGCAACGATTGGGTGAAAGTCATCCCGAATGATCGCGATGCGACCATGCAGGAGCTGACCCCAACCAAGGTGACGGGTACATTGAGTGTGCCCATCGGACGTATTCGTAAGCTGGCCATGGGCCCTGAATACATCTCCGCGTTCACCGTAGGTGACCAGTTGCTGTGGGGCGCGGCAGAGCCGCTTCGCAGAATGCTGAGAATCCTCCAGGAACGTTAAAAAATGTTACAGATTGGTCATTAATGCCAACTGTGTCCGGTTTTTCATAAGCCGGTTCGGGGCGGGTGCTGATTTCAGTGTCCGCCCCTGTTATTTTCAGGGACACTAATGAGTTCCATGGGAGTGGTGAACTAATGGCGCAAGGAATGCGGCTGATTGATTGATAAAAGAGGTTTTATCAACAATACTCCCAAACTATAAAAAGACGAAAGTCATCCAACCTCGTCCGATTCTGTTGAAATTCAGCAGTCAAAGAATAACGGAGACTGGAAAGGAAAAAGCATGAAGGTACGCAAGCTTGCGGTTGCCCTGGCGTTGGCGGGAGGGCTCGGCTCGGGCATGGCTCAGGCCCTGGGGCTGGGTGAAATTGAGATGCAGTCGTGGCTGAATCAGCCGCTGGATGCTGAAATTTCGTTGCGACAAAGTCGTGGAGTTGATCCCGGTGACGTCTTCGTTAACGTGGCTCCTGAAGCTGCTTACCAACGAGTCGGCCTGGAACGTCATCAGTTTCTGAGCAAACTGAAATTTGAAGTAGTGACCGAGGCCGACGGTAATCTCGCGATCAATGTGTCCTCACGAGAACCTTTCCGCGAACCTTACCTGAATTTCCTTCTTGAACTGACCTGGCCGAATGGCCGCTTGATGCGCGAGTACGCAGTACTTGTCGATCCTCCTGTCTATGCGGAAGAGTCGGGCGTCCGGGAGCAGGTGATAGCACCAACTTCGGCGCCGCAGCGCAGCACCGCTGCGCGCACCAGCCGCAGTGCGGAGTCTGTTCGTCGCCAGGCCGCCGTTCAGAATTCACGTTCGTCCGGTTATAGCGCCGATAGTTTTGGGCCAACAGGGCCTTCCGATACCCTTTGGACCATCGCGCAGCGAATGCGCCCCAATAATTCAGTGTCGATGCAGCAGATGATGCTGGCAATCCAGGACAAAAATCCGGATGCGTTTATTGGTGGGAATATCAATCGCCTGAAGCGTGGTCAGGTACTTCGTGCCCCAAGTCTCGCTGAAATTGAGCGCCGTAGTCAGGCAGAGGCCTCTCGGGTTGTCGCAAGACAGAACGAGGAGTTGAAGTCGCCGCGGCCCGTGGATGCTACGCAAACGGCTGAACCGGCTCCGAAGCCGAGCACACAGCCGCAAGCAGCAGATTCCGGAGCGGAGCTTCGCCTTATCGCCGCAGATGAATCCGAGGCCCGTACTCAAGAACAGGGCGGATCTGCCGGTGGTGATGGTGCCTCTGAAGGGGGGGTGGATGCAGGTTCTGCCGTGGCTCTGGAAGAGTTGGAAGCCACTCGTCGTGAAAACGAAGAACTGAATTCCAGGCTTGAAGATATGCAGGCGCAGGTCGAAACGCTTCAGCGTCTCCTCGAGCTTAAGAGCACTCAGCTTGCTGATTTGCAGGGTGCAGTTTCCGAAGATCCAGCCGCCGTTCCGGGTAATCTGGAGGGTGGCGAAGCCGGTGTGTCTGAAGGCGTTGCCGATGAAGCATCCTCGGCGGAGGCAGAGTCTGCCGAAAACAACGTCGGTGAGAGTTCCGATGTTCAGGCTGGCGGTGCTGAGGTAACAGACGAAGACATGGCCGCGGAAGCTTCCTCGGAACGGGAAGTCGCTGACGCCCAGAGCTTGGTTCCAGGTGACGACACTGCACAGGAATCAGCGACGGCACGGCAGGGTGAAGCGGAAGCCGAAATCACTACGTCGGAATCTGCAGGTGAACAGGCGAATGATGCAGCCGAAATAGAAGCATCGGATTCGGGTGAGATGGCCGAGCCGGTGGCGAGCACCGCCGCTGCCGACGAGCCCCAAGCCCAGCAGCCGGTCGCCAGCGAGCCGGCGCAGGAATCTAAAAAAGGTTGGTTGGGTCAGTTTATGGATTCGGTCGTCGGGAATCCGATGTACCAGTTGGCCCTCGGCGGCGGGCTGATCCTTCTTCTGCTCCTTCTTTTGGTGGTAGCGCGTCGGAACGCAACTCGTGAAAAGGCGTTCTATGATCAGCTGAATGCTGAAGATGATGGCGACACAGAAGGCTTTGAGCTGACTCCTGCTGTTGAGCAAAACCAGGTGAAAGCATCACCTGGGGGTGATGAAGTATTGGCGGAAGCAAACAGTTATATTGCTTACGGTCAGCATGAAAAAGCGGCCGAGGTTCTGGAAACCGCAATTTCGCGTGAACCCAGCCGAACGGATCTGCGCCTGAAATTGCTGGAGACCTATGCCGACGGCCAGGATTATCAGTCTTTCGATAAGCAATTTGGCGAAGTAGAAGCTTTGGGCGATGACGAAGCTCTGGCGAAAGCTACGGTTCTCAAGCAGCAGCGTGAAGAGACCGAGGCCATGCCGAGCATCGATGATCTCGAAAATGAGCTTCGTTCCGATTCCTTGGCTGGTTTCGCTTCCGAAGCCTACGTTGACGAGAATGAGCCCGAGGTGTCCTCAACACCTTTGGACGATGATGCCGGTGAGCTAGATCTCGAGGATGAGTTTGAGGATGAAAAGGCGCGGGCTGGTTCACCCGATGACCCGATTGAATACGATCTTTCGGGTATTGCTGCGCTGGATAGCTCGGATGAATCAACGGACACGGCTGACGAAGAATCCGACTTCTCGTCCTTCGAAATGGATGTTGAGGCGGATTCGCAAGTTGATAAGCCGGATGATGTTTTGGGTGAAGATGAATTCAGTCTCGATTTCGAGCTGAGTGAAGAGGATGAGGCTGTATTTGGTGCAGGTGAGTCTGAAGATGCGCTTGACCCGGAGCTCGATTTGACCGAGAGCCTGGACCTGGATGGTGAGCTGGATGATTTAGGTGCGTTATCCGGAGAGTCAGGCGATAAAGCCGATAAGGAAAGTGAGTTGGTTTCGTTGGCTGACGACTCGGAGGACGATTCTGCTCTTGATGAGTCTTTCCTTGACGAATTGGATGCCGAGCTTGATAAGGTCGGGGACGACAGTGAAGCCGAGGCTTTAGATTTGAGTGAAGCCGGCCTCGACGACCTCGAACTGGATGTTTCCGATGAAGACTTGGCCCTGATGGATGAGTTCTCGGAGCTCGATACGGCCGACGCTTCAGAAACGGCTGAGAGCTCGTTAGACGAAGAGTTGGGCCTTGAAGACGCTCTGGATGAGCTGGATCAGGGCGATGCTGAGGAAGTGCCTTCTCTGGATCCCGACGTTGATGTGCGGGAAAGCGAGAGCGGAGTGTTGTCCGGCCTCGATATCGAGGACGCCGATCTTGGTGACGACGATGACTTCGATTTCCTGGCAGGCACGGACGAAGCGGCGACCAAACTTGATCTGGCACGAGCCTACGTTGAAATGGGTGATGGCGACGGTGCCAGAGACATTCTCGAGGAAGTTGCACTGGAGGGTAACGACGAGCAGAAGGCTGAAGCGCAAGAGCTTCTTAAAAATCTCTCCTGATTCGTTATAATCACTGTATAACGGCAACAGCGCCGGCCTTTGTGCCGGCGCTTTGTTTTTCTGAACCCGCAAACTGGACGCTCCATTGTTTCTTCAATCGCAGCCTTTAACTACGAACAATTCGATCGGTGCCGGTCGGGTTGTAATTGCTTTCGAGTATGATGGACAGGCATTTCACGGTTGGCAGCAGCAAAAAAGTGGCGTTCGGTCTGTTCAGGCGGAGTTAACCAAAGCGGTTAGCAAGGTTGCCAACCACCCGGTTGAACTGGTGTGTGCAGGCCGGACAGATGCTGGTGTTCATGCGAGTTTTCAGATTGTACATTTTGATACTGAAGCTGTGCGCCCGCTTCGGTCGTGGGTCATGGGCATTAATACGGCGTTACCAAATGACATAGCAGTGCATTGGGCGGGCAACGGCGTGGGTGATTTCCATGCCCGTTTCTCGGCAACCTATCGGCGTTATCGTTATATTATTTTCAATAATCCGGTTCGGCCGGGTATTCAGCGCGGGCAGGTTAGCTGGAATTTTCGACCACTGGATGCACAAAAGATGCACGAAGCTGCTCAGGCACTCACCGGTGAACATGATTTTTCATCGTTTCGGGCCGCGGGCTGCCAGTCTCGGACTCCGGTTCGTTTTTTGGAGCGCATATCGGTCAGCCGTTCAGGGGACTATGTGGTCATTGATGTGCAGGCCAATGCATTCCTGCATCACATGGTTCGTAATATAGCCGGTGCTCTGATGGCCGTGGGGTCGGGAGAACAGTCGGTAACCTGGGTTGGCGAGATTCTGGCTGCTCGGGATAGAAAACTTGCGGGCGTTACCGCACCGCCATACGGGCTTTATCTGGTTGATGTAGGGTATCCTGAACACTTTGGTATTCCCGAAGCACTGTGTGGTCCGGCTTTTGTGGCGCCCTGGTTTTCGCGAGAGCACAACTTGCCTATTGCTCCAACCCATATTCATCCCAAGCAGCCGGTTTCAGAATCATGACAACCCGTGTAAAAATCTGTGGTCTGACCCGAGTCGAAGATGTAAAAGCGGCTGTGGAAAGCGGAGCGGACTCCATAGGCTTGGTGTTTTATGATCCAAGCCCTCGTGCGGTGTCGATTGAGCAGGCACAAGAGTTGGCGGCGGCTATCCCGGCGTTTGTAACCGTGACGGGTTTATTTGTGAATCCCAAAGCCGAGTTCGTCAAGTCGGTACTGAATGCCGTGCCGTTGGATCTGTTGCAGTTCCACGGCGACGAAACACCAGAATTTTGCGAGTCCTTCGGGCGAAGATGGATCAAAGCCATCAGAGTCCAGAGCGCAGAACAGATCTCAGAAGCTTATTCTACGTATAACAAAGCGGTGGGGTTGCTTGTGGATGCCTGGGATCCCGATCGTTATGGCGGAACAGGCCAATCCTTTAACTGGCAATTGATACCAGATCAACGTCCTATGCCCCTGATATTGGCCGGGGGCTTGTCATCTGCTAACGTAGCCCGCGCCATCGAAGCGGTTCGTCCCTGGGCCGTTGATGTCAGCGGCGGGGTTGAGCTGAGCAAGGGTATTAAAGACGCCACCAAATTATCTGATTTCTTTAAAGAGGTGCAAAGTGTCCGTAAAACTGACTGATGAAATGTTGAAGGCACTCCCGGATTCCAGAGGTCACTTTGGAGCCTTCGGTGGCCGGTTTGTTTCTGAAACCCTGATGGATTCGTTAATGACGCTGGAGAAAGAATATCTCCAATTGAAAGACGACCCGGAATTTCAGGCCAAGTTTGACAAGGATCTGGCTGATTACGTGGGCCGGCCAAGTCCGCTTTATTTTGCGGAACGCCTGACTCGTGAAACCGGTGGTGCGCAAATCTGGTTAAAACGGGAAGACCTTAATCATACCGGTGCCCATAAGGTAAACAACACCATTGGTCAGGCGCTGCTTGCAAGCTTTCTGGGTAAGAAGCGCATTATTGCCGAGACCGGCGCAGGTCAGCATGGCGTAGCAACAGCCACAGTTTGCGCTCGCCTTGGCTTGGAATGTCACGTTTTCATGGGCTCAGAAGACGTTCAGCGTCAGTCTTTGAACGTTTATCGCATGAAACTGTTGGGCGCTACGGTTCATGCCGTAGAGAGTGGTACCAAGACACTCAAAGACGCCATGAACGAGGCGATGCGCGATTGGGTGGCAAATGTAGATGACACCTTCTACATCATTGGCACCGTTGCAGGCCCTCACCCGTACCCACTTTTGGTACGCGATTTCCAATCCGTGATCGGTCGCGAGCTGCGTGAGCAGTCCCTGGAAAAAATGGGCAAACTTCCTGATGCGTTGGTTGCCTGTGTCGGCGGTGGTTCGAACGCCATTGGTATGTTCCACCCGTTCCTGACCGACGAATCCGTTGAACTTTACGGTGTTGAAGCCGGCGGCTTGGGTATCGAAACAGGCGATCACGCCGCGCCATTGTGTGCCGGCCGTCCGGGTGTGTTGCACGGCAACCGCACGTACCTGATGGAAGATGAAAATGGCCAGATCGCGGGAACTCACTCTGTCAGTGCCGGACTGGATTATCCCGGTGTAGGTCCAGAGCACTCTTGGTTGAAGGATATTGGCCGCGCCCATTATGTGTCGGTCACCGACGAAGAGGCGCTGGCCGGCTTCCGCACCTTGACCCAGGTGGAAGGCATTATGCCAGCGCTGGAGTCGTCTCATGCCGTGGCATACGCGCTTAAGCTGGCGGCCACCATGGATAAAGACAAGGTTGTGGTCATTAACGTGTCGGGCCGCGGCGACAAAGACATTCATACCATCGCCCAGTTGGATGGCATCGAGATCTGAAGGTATCAGGAGCAGGCATGAGTCGTATTGAAGGTGTATTGAAGTCCTTGAAAGAGCAGGGGCGTAAGGCGTTAATCCCCTATATTACTGCGGGTGATCCTCATCCTGAGCAAACGGTCAGCCTGATGCACACACTGGTAAAAGCCGGCGCGGACATTATTGAGCTTGGGGTTCCGTTTTCTGACCCAATGGCCGATGGCCCTGTTATCCAATTGGCATGTGAGCGCGCGCTGAAACATAACACCTCGCTGCGCCAGGTGATTGGCATGGTTGAAGAGTTTCGAAAAACCGATGCTGATACGCCTGTTGTGTTAATGGGTTACCTTAACCCGATGGAAGCGATGGGTTATGAAGCGTTTGCCAATGCGGCGGCAAAGGCGGGCATCGATGGGGTTCTAACGGTCGATCTGCCGCCCGAAGAAGCCGGTGAAGTTGCTCCGTTATTTGCCGAGCGCAATATGGATTCGATCTTCTTGTTGGCCCCAACAACAACGGATGAGCGAATTAAAGCAATTAGCAAGCACTCGTCTGGCTATGTGTACTATGTTTCTATCAAGGGTGTAACCGGCTCGGCAACCATCAATGTGGATGAAGTTGCAGCGAAAGTGGCTCATATCCACGAGTTAACCGCACTTCCTGTAGGTGTGGGCTTTGGTATCCGGGATGCAGAAACCGCCGGTGCGATCGGCAAAGTATCCGATGGTGTAATTGTGGGTAGCGTACTGGTGGATACAATAGCCCGAAATCAATCAGATTCTGACGCATTGAACCAAGCGTTACACGATCTGTTGTACCCAATGCGCGAAGCACTGGATAGCCTTGCCTGATAAGTGAGCATCCAGGCACAAAAGGACAGGACCTAAGCATGAGTAACTGGCTGGACAAGATCATGCCGAGCAAGATTCGCTCGGAATCAAGGCAACGTACCGGTGTCCCGGAAGGGCTCTGGAAGAAGTGTCCGAAATGTGGCGCATTTCTGTATAAGCCAGAGCTGGAAAAGAATCTGGATGTGTGTCCGAAGTGCAACCACCACTTGCGTGTGTCTGCCCGGCGCCGTCTCGAGATCTTTTTAGATAAAGATGGGCGCGAAGAGATTGCGGCCGATCTTGAGCCCAATGATCGTCTGAAATTTAAAGACACCAAGCGTTATAAGGACCGCCTGGCGGCCGCCCAGAAAGCGACTGGCGAGAAAGATGCCTTGGTTGCGATGAGCGGCAGTGCGTTGGGCGTGCCATTGGTGGCTTGTGCTTTTGAATTTAACTTCCTTGGCGGCTCCATGGGGCAGGTTGTGGGCGAAAAGTTCGTGCAGGCAGCCAACGTTGCGCTGGAGCGCCGCATTCCGCTGGTCTGCTTTTCGGCCAGTGGCGGTGCGCGTATGCAGGAAGCTATTTTGTCGTTGATGCAGATGGCAAAGACCGCGGCGGTTCTTGAGCGCATGAAAGAAGAGGGCATCCCTTATATTTCGGTGATGACCGATCCTGTATTTGGCGGTGTGTCTGCCAGTTTGGCCATGCTGGGCGATCTCAATATTGCCGAGCCTTACGCCTTGATCGGTTTTGCCGGGCCTCGGGTAATCGAGCAGACGGTGCGTGAGAAGCTGCCGGAAGGTTTCCAACGCAGTGAGTTTTTGTTGGAGCATGGTGCGATCGATATGATTCTGCATCGTCACCAGATGCGTGAGCGAATTGCCCACGTACTTGCAAAGTTCACTGGACAGGAGAAGCCGGGTACCGAGGCTCCGATCGAGTTTGAAATCTCTGAAAAGCCGAGTGCAGATGAATCTGTCGAGTAGTTCCAGTAGGGCAATGAGTAGTCCGACAGGTGGCGCGTCTGTTAATGAATGGCTCCAGTGGTTAGAGGCCATTCACCCCACAGAAATCGACATGGGGCTTGATCGAGTTCTGGTGGTTCTTCGCCGCTTGTTTCCGAGAAAGCCTAATGCCCGAATCATTACCGTTGCCGGCACCAATGGTAAAGGCTCCACGGTTGCTACACTCGAGCGTCAGTTATTAGCGGCGGGCAGAACCACTGGTGCCTACACATCGCCCCATCTTCAGCGTTACAACGAGCGTGTTCGTATTAACGGAACCAATGTGTCCGATCCTGCCTTGGTCTCTGCCTTTGAAATGGTAGAGGAAGTCCGTGGCAGTGTGTCCTTGACCTACTTTGAGTTTGGTACTTTGGCGGCATTCGTGGCGCTTGAGCGGGCAGGGGTGCAAGATTGGGTGCTCGAAGTCGGTTTGGGTGGCCGGCTTGATGCGGTTAATGTTCTTGATGCCGATTTTGCGATCATTACGTCGATTGACATTGACCATATCGGTTTTTTGGGCGACAACCGGGAAGTAATAGGCTTTGAAAAGGCGGGCATTCTACGCCCGGGAATTCCCGCTGTTTGCGCCGATCCCGTGCCACCGGCTTCGGTTTTGCAGCAGGCAACCGCTCAGAAAGTTGATCTGCGGCTAACCGGGCGTGACTATCGGCTTGAGCCTCGTGCTGATGACAGTGAACTCATTGATTTAGTGCTGACTGAGGGGCGTGTAGCGTTGCCGGCGGGGCCGTTGCCCATTGAAAGTGTGGCGGCGGCTACGGTCATGGCTGCACAGCTTGTTCCGGAAGCCGGGCTTGAGCGGTTGGGTGAGGCCGCGCATGCCGTCAATCTGCCCGGGCGTTTTGAGCGGCTCAGCAGCAAGCCCAGGGTCATTGCTGATGTTGGACACAATCCCCATGCGGCCCGTTGGTTGGCAAGCAAGCTCTATGAGTTGAAACAGCAAAGCAGTGGGCGTGTTATTGCGGTTTATGCCGCGCTTGGCGATAAAGACATTGAAGGTGTTGTGTCTGCAATGGCACCCGTTGTGGATCACTGGTGCCTGGCGGGTCTGAGTGTGCCTAGAGGATTGTCTGTTCAGGAGCTTGAAGCACGGGTGGGCGAGCTTGCCAACTCCGGTGCGAGCAACAGCATCGCGGAAGCGTTGGAGGATGCCAAGGCTAGGGCAGCAGGCTCGGCAGACTGTGTGGTGGTTTTTGGATCGTTCTTCACCGTGGCCGAGGCCAGGGGGCTGCTGCTGGGTGATTCGCCTTAAACTTTGTTCATTGGCCGGATATGGCTTCAGTTCTGTTTTTCACACAGTTACTATCGAACTCAAATAGGTTGGCATAGGGAGTTCTTTCAGGTGGACGGGTTAAAACAGCGAATCATTGGTGCTTTGGTTCTGATCTCCCTGGCTGTCATCTTTGTGCCGATGATCTTTGATGAGCCCCATTCCCAACGCAAATCCACGTCGATCACCATCCCCGAAGAGCCGCCGTTTCCTGAGGTAGAAATGCCTGACGAGCCGTCGGGTGATGCGGTGGGATACCAGATTTCCTCGGGCAACGGGGCATCGGGTTCCGAGGATGTGAAACAGGCGCCGGGATTCCGAATTGTCGAAGAAGACCGCGCACAGAACTCGGAATTGGCTGAACCGGCCGAATCATCGCAGGCTGCTCCCGCCGAAAAGGCTGATGCATCAAAGACTGAGACGGTAGCGGAATTGCCTCAGGCCACCAAACAAGAAGCTCCTGCTGCCAAACCGAGCGAAGAGAAGGCTGAGTTCGCTCGCACTCTGGAAGGAGCCTGGGTTGTTCAGTTGGGCAGCTTCGGCAACGGAGACAATGCGAAGCGGTTGCGTGACAATGTGATCGAGATGGGTTTTGGTGCGCACTTGCAGCAGTTTTCCAGCGGCGACAAGACATTAACTCGTGTGTTTAGTGGCCCATTTGTGAACCGTGCGGATGCCGACCAGGCCAAAGCCAGGCTCGATAAGAAGTTTGGACTGAAAAGTCTTGTGACCAAAGGCGGAAAATAATTCCTCCGGAACTGGAATTATCTTAAGACGGGAGTTTGGTGCGCTCCCGTTTCCTGTTAGAATTCTTCCTTCGTTTTCTCCACCGGGTTGTTCATGGAATCGCTGATCTGGATTGACTGGGTCATCATTGCCCTCATTTCTGTTTCCACGCTCATCAGTCTGAAGCGGGGGTTCGTTCGCGAAGCTCTGTCATTGGTGACCTGGATCGGTGCATTCATCATCGCCCGCACATTCCATCCGCAGATGCAGGGCCTTCTCGAATCATCCGTCGAGACGCCCTTGGTTCGCTTGGTGGCTGCATTCGCCATTCTGTTTTTCGGCACTCTGATCGTGGGTGCCATCGTTAATAATCTTATCGGCCACCTGGTGCGCGCGACCGGTCTTTCCGCCACCGACCGGGTGTTGGGCATGGGGTTTGGCCTACTTCGTGGCGTGGTGGTCGTCATTGTTGGCATCGCCTTCACTCGCTATACGCCTCTTGCGCAAGATACCTGGTGGCAATCGTCTGTCATGATTGAACGCCTGGCAGTGGTCGAAGATTGGTCTCGACGCACCTTTGGTGATGAATTTGCCCGCTTTCTGGGGCCGGCAGATAGCAGTTCTGGAAACACCCAAGTACCCAGTGAACCGGAAGGCGTGGAACCCGCGTCGGCCTCTCGCTAACATTCAGTTCTAACTCTCGGAGAATCGTCCAGCCATGTGTGGCATTGTCGGTATTGTCAGTACTTCTAACGTCAATCAGATGCTTTATGACGCATTGACCGTTCTACAGCACCGTGGCCAGGATGCGGCGGGTATTGTTACCTTCCAGGACGACCGGTTCTTTTTGCGCAAAGATAACGGCTTGGTCAGAGACGTATTTCACACACGCCATATGCGCCGTTTGGTCGGAAATGTGGGTATCGGCCATGTTCGTTACCCGACAGCGGGAAGCGCCAGTTCGGCCGAGGCCCAGCCGTTCTACGTTAACAGCCCTTACGGTATAACGCTTGCCCATAACGGTAATCTGACCAACGCCGACGAGCTGAGCAGTGATTTGTTCCGCACTGACCTGCGCCACATCAATACCAATTCCGATTCGGAAGTGCTGTTGAACGTGTTTGCTCATGAGCTGCAGAAGCTTGGCAAGCTGAACCCGACCAAAGATGAAATTTTTGCTGCGGTACGCGCCGTTCATCAACGGTGCCGTGGAGCTTATGGTGTAATCGCCATGATTACCGGCCACGGCATTGTGGGTTTCCGTGATCCTAACGGTATTCGCCCGGCTTGTTACGGGATTCGTGAGGGTGAAAACGGCCAAACCGAATATATGATTGCCTCCGAGAGCGTGGCCCTGAATGCAGCCGGCTTTACGCTGGTGCGGGATATTGAGCCCGGCGAAGCTGTCTATATCGAAACAGACGGAACGCTTTACGCGGAGCAGTGCGCCGAGTCACCCAAGCTTTATCCGTGTATTTTCGAGCACGTGTACTTTGCCCGCCCTGATTCGATTATGGATGGCGTGTCGGTTTACAAGGCTCGTTTGCGGATGGGTGAGGTACTGGCTGATAAAGTGCTTCGTGAGCGCCCGGACCACGACATTGATGTTGTCATTCCGATTCCCGACACCAGCCGCACATCAGCCATGCAAATGGCGTATCAGCTTGGTGTTAAATACCGTGAAGGCTTTATCAAGAACCGTTATATCGGCCGGACGTTCATTATGCCGGGCCAGAAAATGCGGAAGAAGTCGGTACGCCAGAAACTCAATCCAATCGATCTGGAGTTTCGTGGCAAGAACGTCATGCTGGTAGACGACTCCATTGTGCGCGGTACCACGTGTAAAGAAATTGTTCAGATGGCTCGGGATGCCGGCGCGCGTAACGTTTATTTTGCTTCCGCGGCGCCCCCGGTTCGTTATCCGAACGTTTACGGCATCGACATGCCGTCTGCATCTGAATTGATCGCACATGACCGCACGGTTGAAGAGGTTGGTGAACTGATCGGGACCGACTGGCTGGTTTATCAGGATCTGGATGACCTGATCACCTGTGTCAGCGATGTGAACGATGATATCGATGGTTGGGAATGCTCTGTGTTCAGCGGCAATTACATTACCGGAGACATCGACAAAGAGTATCTGACGCGTCTCGAAAATCGTCGCAAGGACAGCAGCTCAGCGACTGCAAATGTGACGGATGTCGACTCTGATTCTGACTCAGATAACGACAATATTGACCTACATAATGACGAAGACTGAGCGTCGCCGAACAGCCAGGAGAATGCCATGAGCCACACGCGTGAAGAACACCTCTGGATTCCCGAATCCGATCTGGACGGGATGTCAGTAGACACGTTGTCGGTCAGGGCAGGGCAGATTCGCACCGGCCAGCTGGAGCACAGCGACGCAATTTTCCCAACGTCGAGCTTCGTTTATGGCAGCGCTGCGCAGGCAGCGGCGCGGTTTGGCGGTGAAGAGGCAGGGAATATCTACTCGCGTTTCACCAATCCGACGGTTCAGGCATTTGAAGGGCGTATAGCCGCGATGGAGGGTGGTGAAAAAGCCGTCGCGACGGCTTCGGGCATGGCCGCAATTCTCAGCACCTGCATGTCGCTGCTGAAAACCGGCGATCATGTGGTCTGTTCCCGTGGCGTTTTCGGAACCACGAACGTTCTGTTCCAGAAGTATATGGCGCGGTTTGGCGTTGAGACTACGTTTGTGAGTCTTACTGAGGTCGATGAGTGGCAGGCAGCGATCCGTCCTGAAACCCGGATGTTGTTCATCGAGACGCCGTCAAATCCTTTGTGTGAAGTGGCAGATGTAAAAGCATTGGCAACTCTGGCTCATGCTAACGATGCGTTGCTGGTGGTTGATAACTGTTTTTGCACGCCTATTCTTCAGCGTCCGTTGGCGTTAGGTGCTGATCTGGTTATCCACTCTGCGACCAAGTATCTTGATGGACAAGGCCGCTGCGTTGGCGGTGTGGTGGTTGGACCGGCGAAATATCTGGATGAGGTATACGGCTTCATTCGCTCCGCCGGGCCCACCATGAGCCCATTCAACGCCTGGGTTTTTCAGAAAGGTCTCGAAACCTTACCGATTCGTATGCGAGCTCACTGTGACAATGCGTTAGAGTTGGCTAAGTGGTTGGAATCACAGCCCTCTGTAGAAAAAGTGTTCTATGCGGGGCTTGCAAGCCATCCGCAGCATGAGCTGGCGAAACAACAGCAAAGCGGATTTGGTGGCATGGTGTCCTTTATGGTCAAGGGAGGCAGGGAGCAGGCCTGGCGCTTCATTGACGGCACGCGGATGATTTCAATTACGGCTAATTTGGGAGATGTGAAGACCACCATCACCCACCCGGCAACGACAACGCACGGGCGCTTGGCACCTGAAGACAAAGCGAAAGCAGGTATTACTGAAAATCTGATCCGGCTGTCAGTTGGCATTGAAGCCATCGACGACCTGAAAACCGATCTCGCAAGGGGTTTTCAGGCGCTGGAAGACTAAACTTACATACGGTTCGAGTATTCATGGCGGAATCCGCTAAAGCGAAAAAATCTGTACCCACGGAACTCACAGACAAACAAAAGCGCTTTCGCCTCTTGATGGCACAGGGGGCCCGTGAAGGGGCTGTCCTGGCCCTCATCGTGCTCTGCATCTATCTGGCCATGGCGCTCTTTACCTTTAGTCATTCTGACCCCGGTTGGGCCAGCATCGGCCATGAAACCAACGTAGAAAATTACGCCGGCCGCACCGGTGCTTGGTTGGCCAGCCTCTTAATGGACTTTTTCGGGCATGTGTCCTGGCTTTTCCCGGTCATGGTGGCAGGCTATGCCTTCATGCTCATTCGGCTTCGCCATCAGCCACTGGATTTGCATTGGCCGCTGTTCATGGTCCGATTCGGTGGCTTCATACTGATTCTCCTATCCGCAACGAGTTTGCTTTCGTTGTATTCCTTGTTCGGTCTGGGCATGTCCTCCGGTGGGGTCTTGGGCAAGGCCGTTTCCGAGTCAATGGTTCGTTTTTTCAATTTGCCGGCAACCACACTTTTGCTGATTGCCATTTTCCTGTTTGCGCTCACCGTGACGATCGGGCTTTCATGGTTCCGGTTGATGGACCGGGTAGGAGGTTTGACACTGAAAGCGGCTTTGGCCGTTAGTGCCTTCTTCAAAAAGCAAACCTCCAAAGCGGTTCGTGCCGAGGCACCCGAACCAAAGGACGAACCGGAACCGCCGATTGCCCGCAGTGCGCCCAAGGCTGCCGCGTCCAATGCCAACCCGGATTCTGCTAAGAAGATACCCTGGTGGCGCCGCCTGTTTGCCGGGAAGGATCGCGCGGCGACACAGAATTCGGAGGCAAAACCGCAAAAGCTTCGTAAAGAACCGGCTCTGGAAGGACGTACGACAGCCGATCCGGAACCGTCAGAAGTGGAAAGCTTCAGTTCGCGCGACGTTGAACCGGTAGTACCCAAACCGACTGCCAAAAAAGCAGAAAAACCTTTGAGCCGGGCGCTGAAGATCGCGCCGTTCAAGAAAGAGGATCAAGGCGCTTCTGACACGAAAAAGAGCAGCAGTAAGCAAGGCTCTTTGCTAGAAGACATTGAGAGCCCGATTCCACCGATTACGCTGTTGGATCCGCCCGAAGAGCATAAAGAGAGCGGCTATTCCGAGGAATCCCTCGAGCACATGTCCCGCTTGCTGGAAGAGAAGCTTGCAGATTTCGGCGTCACGGTGGAAGTGGTCGAAGTGAACCCGGGCCCCGTCATTACCCGTTTTGAAATTAAGCCAGCTGCAGGGGTGAAGGTCAGCAAAATTTCCAACCTGGCCAAAGACCTTGCCCGCTCTTTGGCTGTGCTCAGTGTTCGGGTTGTCGAAGTGATACCCGGGAAATCGGTAGTTGGTATTGAAATACCGAATGAAACCCGAGAGATCGTTCGACTAAGCGAAGTGTTGGGAGCTCGGGTGTTTACCGAATCCTCATCGCCGATCACGCTGGCTTTGGGTAACGATATCGGTGGTAATCCGATGGTGGCCAACCTGGCGAAGATGCCGCATCTGTTGGTTGCCGGTACGACCGGCTCCGGTAAGTCGGTGGGGGTCAATGCGATGCTACTAAGCATGCTCTTGAAGGCCGGGCCGGAAGACGTTCGTTTCATTATGGTTGACCCGAAGATGCTCGAATTGAGCATCTACGACGGCATTCCGCATTTGCTGGCTCCCGTCGTTACTGACATGAAAGAAGCCGCCAATGCACTGCGTTGGTGTGTCGCCGAAATGGAGCGCCGTTATCGCCTGATGGCGAGTTTGGGCGTACGTAATTTGGCGGGCTATAACAAAAAAGTGAAAGATGCTCGTGCCGAGGGAGAGCCGCTGCTGGATCCGCTCTGGAAGCCGGACGATCATCTGGCGAATGACGAGCAGGAGCGCCCGGAGCTGGAAACCTTGCCGTTCATCGTTGTCGTAATCGATGAATTTGCCGACATGATGATGATCGTCGGTAAAAAGGTCGAAGAGCTGATTGCGCGGATTGCCCAGAA
Source organism: Marinobacter sp. MDS2 (assembly GCF_030718085.1). Classification (NCBI taxonomy): domain Bacteria; kingdom Pseudomonadati; phylum Pseudomonadota; class Gammaproteobacteria; order Pseudomonadales; family Marinobacteraceae; genus Marinobacter; species Marinobacter sp. MDS2. Next base: position 189,405 of record NZ_JAVAJF010000001.1, on the reverse strand, counting down.
AGCCCGTGCAGCCGGTATTCACCTGATACTAGCCACTCAGCGGCCGTCGGTGGACGTGATTACCGGTTTGATCAAAGCCAACATACCAACCCGGATTTCGTTCCAGGTTTCCTCCAAAATCGATTCGAGAACGGTGCTGGACCAAGGCGGCGCAGAGCAGCTCCTCGGGCACGGTGACATGTTGTATCTGCCGCCGGGTTCAGGGTTGCCTGTTCGTGTGCATGGCGCCTTTGTGGACGACGATGAGGTGCACCGCGTGGTCAGTGCGTGGAAGGCTAGGGGCGAGCCGGAATACGTTGATGACGTACTCAGTGGTGCCGAAGGTGAGCATTTGCCCGGCGTGCCCACACTGACTGAAGGCGGTGGTGGCGACGAAGGTGATGCATTGTTTGATGAAGCGGTTGCGTTCGTGACCGAAAATCGCAGGGTGTCGATATCCTCGGTTCAGCGAAAATTCAAGATTGGCTACAACCGCGCCGCCAACCTGGTGGATGCAATGGAAGCAGCGGGTGTCGTCAGTGCGGCGGGCCACAATGGTGCCAGAGAAGTTCTGGCGCCGCCGCCCCCAAGAGACTAGGAGCGTTAATATGATTCGAATTATGTATTCTCTGATGGCGAGCATTCTGCTCATTTTCACGGCGAGCCTTAGTCATGCTGAGGAATCCTCTGCCGGGGCCGCCGAGGAGCTTTCCTCGATTCTTCGTAGCTACGAAACCTATCAGGCTGACTTTATTCAAATCGTGGTCGGTGAAAACGGTGGTCGTGTGCAAGAAACCCGTGGCGCTTTGAAAGCGAAAAGGCCGGGTCTGTTTTATTGGGAAACGGCCGCTCCTTTGTCGCAATTCATCGTCAGTGATGGTGAGACGGTTGAGGTTTATGACCCGGATCTTGAGCAAGTGACGATCCACAAACTGGATGACCGGGTTCAAAGCACTCCAGCTCTGCTGCTCAGTGGTGAGGTCGATAATCTGGATGAAACCTATGAGGTCAGCCAGCGTCGAATCGGAGAATTGACTCAAGAGTTTACGTTGGTGCCCAAAGGCGCAGACTCGTTGTTTGTCTCGTTGCGTCTGAGTTTCTTCGATGGTGAACTGCAAGAAATGAGAATGGAAGATTCGCTGGCTCAAATCAGTATTCTCAGTTTTGACTCGATTGAACTGAACAAGGATGTTGATAGGAGCGCCTTCACATTGGAGTATCCTGAGGAGGTTGACGTTATTCGGGACGGTGCTTAATGCAGGACAGCCTGTTTCAGCCAGAGGTCGGGTTTCAGCCTCTGGCGGCGAGAATGCGCCCGACAACCCTCGCTGACTACGTAGGGCAAGCCCATTTGGTGGGTGAGGGGAAACCGCTCCGCAGGGCCGTTGAACAGGGCCAGCTACACTCCATGATTCTGTGGGGGCCGCCCGGGGTTGGCAAGACCACCTTTGCGCAATTACTTGCTAACGTAGGCGAGCTAACGTTTGAAACTCTGTCGGCGGTGCTCAGCGGTGTAAAGGAAATCCGCGAAGTGGTGGATCGTGCTAAACACCGCAAGCAGGCCCAAGGCCGTGACACCTTGCTGTTCGTTGATGAAGTTCACCGGTTCAACAAAAGCCAGCAGGATGCTTTCCTGCCCCACATCGAAGATGGCACTTTCATCTTTGTGGGAGCCACCACTGAAAATCCTTCTTTCGAACTCAACAGCGCTCTGCTGTCCCGTACCCGGGTTTATGTACTCAAAAATCTCGAATCTGATGATATTCTGACCCTGCTTAACCGCGCGCTTTCGAGTGACGAGGGTTTTGCAGGATCGTTAAAAGTTGACCCTTCGGTACTGGATACTATGGCTTCAGCCTCCGGCGGGGACGCACGTCGTGCGCTGAATATCCTCGAAGTAGCAGCGGATTTGGCAGAACCAGACGAGCAGGGAAATAATCGCGTACTTCCGTCAACGCTGGAACAAGTCCTGCAAACGAGCCTGCGCAGATTTGATAAGGGCGGTGATGTTTTCTACGACCAGATTTCGGCGCTGCATAAGTCGATTCGGGGTTCCAGCTCAGACGGTGCACTTTACTGGCTATGCAGAATGCTCGATGGCGGCTGTGATCCACTGTACGTTGCACGAAGGCTTGTCAGAATTGCCAGTGAAGACATAGGGAATGCCGACCCGCGAGCGCTGCAGATTGCCATGCAGGCTTGGGATGCGCAGGAGCGCTTAGGTTCGCCGGAAGGGGAGTTGGCTCTGGCCCAAGCGGCGACCTATTTGGCCATGGCGCCTAAAAGTAACGCGGTCTATGCCGCGTTCAACCGATGCATGGCCGATATCAAGAGCGATCCTGACTACGATGTGCCTGTGCATTTGCGCAATGCACCCACCAAGCTGCTTAAAAGCATGGGCCACGGCGAAGAGTACCGTTATGCTCACGATGAGCCCGATGCCTATGCGGCAGGCGAGAACTATCTACCGGAAGCCATTCATCAGCGCCGCTACTATGAGCCTGTCATGCGTGGCCTGGAAATCAAGCTTGCCGAAAAGCGTCAACGTCTGGACGCTCTCGACCAACAAAGCACTGTTAAGCGCTATTGATTGGTTCTGTCGGGTTTTACTTTGCGGCTCAGGTCAATGCTGGCCAGCAAACTCATGGCGGGTATAATGTTCGCCTATTCACCCATTCGTTAACTGGATAATTCAGGAACACCATGCTCGATCCCAAACGTGTCCGTTCACAGACTGAAGAGATCGCCCGCCGGCTGGCCATTAAAAACTTTGAGCTCGATGTAGCCACGTTCGAGCAGCTGGAAGAGCGCCGCCGAGCCATTCAGGTTCGTACCGAGACCCTGCAGAGCGAGCAGAACAAACGTTCCAAGTCGATTGGTAAAGCCAAAGCCGCCGGTGAAGATATCAAGCCGCTGCTGGATGAAGTTGAAAGCTTGAAGCAGCAGCGTAGCGAAGCGGAAGAAGAGCTGCGGTCTGTGCAGGAGGCCCTAAACGCGTTTTTTGCCGGGATTCCGAATGTGCCGGACGAAGACGTGCCTCCCGGAAAGAGTGAAGACGACAACGTTGAAACCCGCGTTTGGGGAACGCCTCGCGAGTTTGACTTCGAGCCGAAAGACCACGTCGCCTTGGGTGAAGCCATTAATGGACTCGATTTCGAGAAGGCGACCCATCTGGCCCATTCCCGTTTTGCGGTGATGCGTGGTCAGTTGGCCAGACTGCATCGGGCTTTGGCTCAGTTCATGCTCGATTTGCACACCACCGAGCATGGTTACACAGAGACTTATGTACCTTACCTTGTGAACGGCAACGCACTTTTCGGTACCGGGCAGCTGCCCAAGTTCGAAGAAGACCTGTTCCGTATGGAAGGCGACAATCCTTTGTATCTGATTCCGACTGCCGAAGTGCCGGTGACCAACCTGGTGGCCGACAGCATTCTGGAGGATTCGGAATTGCCGCTGCGCATGGTGGCGCACACGCCGTGTTTCCGCAGTGAGGCCGGCTCTTACGGTCGGGATGTGCGCGGTATGATTCGCCAGCATCAGTTCGATAAAGTCGAGTTGGTTCAGGTGGTGCGCCCTGAAGAGTCCGGTGAGGCTCTGGAGCAGCTGACCGGTCACGCGGAAAAAGTATTGCAGTTGCTTGAGTTGCCGTATCGCATGGTCACCCTGTGTGGTGGTGATATGGGCTTCTCCGCAGTTAAAACCTATGATCTTGAGGTGTGGCTTCCGGGCCAAGGCAAGTACCGTGAAATTTCCTCCTGCTCCAACACCCGGGATTTCCAGGCGCGTCGCATGCAAGCTCGCTGGCGTAACCCGGAAACCGGTAAGCCCGAGCCGGTGCATACACTCAACGGATCAGGCTTGGCGGTAGGCCGGGCCATGATCGCAGTTATGGAAAATTACCAGCAGGCTGACGGCAGCATTGTTGTGCCTGAGGTATTGAAACCTTATATGGGAGGCGTTGAGCGCATCCAATGAGCCGACAAACCGAGGTGCCAGGGAAAAGAGTGAAGGTTGGAGCGGGCCCGGTCCGCTTCAAGCCGAACCCGGTAACGGATAATCCGAACAATTCCGCCGGCGATGTGGCTCTGGTCGGAGCCGGCCCCGGTGATCCGGAGCTGTTGACGCTCAAGGCATGGCGACTTATTCAGTCGGCTGAAGTGGTGCTGTACGACAGCTTGGTGTCGCCTGAAATCATGGCGCTGGTTCCTGAGCAGGTGGAGAAGATCCACGTAGGCAAGAAACGAGCGAACCACACCTTACCTCAGGGGCAAATTAATCAGCGCTTGGTGGATCTCGCCAAGGAAGGGTATCGGGTCGTCCGCCTTAAAGGGGGCGATCCGTTTATTTTTGGTCGTGGAGGGGAAGAAATTGAGACCCTGGCGGCCGCAGGCATACGCTTTCAGGTGGTGCCGGGCATCACCGCCGCATCCGGCTGCGCTGCCTACTCCGGCATTCCGCTCACGCACCGTGATCACGCTCAATCCGTCCGCTTTGTTACCGGCCATTTGAAAGACGATACCTGCAATTTGCCATGGTCGGACTTTGTGCAAAACAATCAGACGCTGGTGTTCTACATGGGGCTGGTCGGGCTACCGATTATCTGCCGGGAATTGATTGCTCACGGCATGGACTCGAATATGCCTGTGGCGCTGGTTTCCAAAGGCACAACTCCGGAACAGAAGGTGGTGACCGGCACGTTGGAGAACATTGCCTCGTTGGTTAAAAGCAGTGGGGTTCAGGCTCCGACCATCGTGATAATCGGCCATGTAGTCAGTTTGAGGGGGAAATTGGACTGGCTGGGATGTGAGTCGGTGATTTGAGAGTGCGATTGATCAAAAAATAAGGCCCGGCGCTGAACAGGCTCCGGGCCTTATCTATTTTATGCGCCGCGTTTCGGCAGCACATCCTTCAGCTTTTCGCGCATTTCACGAATCGCCTTTTCCGTTGTTTCCCAATCAATACACGCGTCGGTAATAGATACGCCGTATTTCAGGTCGTCTAGATTGTCAGGGATCGACTGGTTGCCCCAGTTGATGTTGCTTTCAACCATCAAACTCTGAATCGATTCATTACCTTCAATGATTTGACGGGTAACATCCTGCATGACCAGAGGCTGAATGCCGGGATCTTTGTTGGAGTTGGCGTGGCTGCAATCGACCATAATGGATTGGCGCAGTTTTGCTTTTTCCAGCGCTCGCTCACACAGAGCAACGTTGACAGAATCGTAGTTTGGCTTACCTCCGCCGCCGCGCAGAACAACGTGGCCATAGTTGTTACCTTTGGTGCGGATAATGGCGCCTCGACCTTGCTGGTCAATTCCCAAAAAACTGTGAGGGTGCGATACAGAGTTCATCGCATTTACCGCTACGTCCAGGTTGCCGTCTGTGCCGTTTTTAAAGCCAATGGCCATCGACAGACCGCTGCTCATTTCGCGGTGTGTCTGGGATTCGGTGGTGCGTGCACCAATCGCCGACCAGGCAATGGTATCCTGCAAGTACTGGGGAGAGATCGGATCAAGCGCTTCGGTGGCGACCGGCAGGCCCATTTCATTGATGTCCAGCAACAGGCGACGACCGATATGCAAGCCTTGTTCTATGTCGAACGTATCGTTCAGGTGTGGATCGTTGATCAGTCCTTTCCAGCCGACGGTAGTCCGGGGTTTTTCGAAGTAAACGCGCATCACGATAAGCAGAGTGTCACTGACTTCATCGGCCAGTTTTTTTAGCCTGCTGGCGTAATCTCTTGCTGCTTCGGGATCGTGGATGGAGCAGGGGCCGACAACGATAAACAGACGCTTATCCTTGCCGTCCATGATGTCGTAAATAGCCTGACGGCCTGACGCGACGGTATTTGCCGCCTTGTCCGATAATGGCAGTTCGTCTTTCAAGGCTTCAGGAGTGATCAGTTGTTCCTGGCTGGCCACGTTCAGGTTTTCCAGTTTCTTGCCCGACATCTTGTTGTAGTTCCCCGACTCAAATCGTTACGTCACCGAAACAACGCCGTGTCACTTTGCCCGGTGATTGAAGATAAACACGAATGGCGCCGGTACACGGTTGCAGCAAACCCCGGCGAGTTGGTTATACTGCGTTATTTGAAGGTCCATTTCAACGATTCCAGACAACAGGCACCGGATGTCCCCTAAGGCAAAGCAGCCAGAGGCAGCGCCAATTTCCCGTAAAGAGGTTGCTGTCCGAATTAATCAGGTTCTCACCGGCATTCGTGTTCCGGACCTGCCATATCCCACCGGTAACTCTACGCCCGATGCCATACCGGATTGGGGGCCTTTGCTTTTATCCTGCTGGTCTGAACAGCGGGATGAGCGGGTTACCCATGTTTTAAGGTCTGTGCAGATTGGCTGGAGTGTTCGGCAGGTCAATGCTGCCTATCTAGCCGACCGTATTATGGATGTTTTTCTGAATACCAGTGGGCTGCACGCGTCGTTGGTCAGTCGCGTCGCTCGGCTTAGGTTCTGGTGTGCATGGCGTCTGGGAGAAGACGGTGGCAAAGCCTTTCCGCAGGTGGTGCTGGATTGGTTGGACCATTTGCAGGAGTGGCGGGGTTGGAGTGATACCGGCGGACGGTCGTCTCGCGCCCTGCTGGATTTGCTTGATAGCCTGGTGGTTGCCGTGGCCGCAAGTTTTGAGCAGGGTTCCACAGAGCCGGTAAACGTTTATTGTCAGCAATGGCTTGAGGACAGCAAGAAGAGACTGGGACAGGTCGATAGGCTTCGGCATCGGCTGTATGAAACCGAGTTGGGGCTGTCACGGCAGCGCCACGCCGAGCAAGTATCGAAAGCGTTGGTGGGCCGCGCGCTGAAAGGGCGCCAATTGCCAATCTTTATTTCGGGCTTCGTGCTGAACGATTGGATGGCGGTGCTCAAACAAAGCGTGTTGGCCGACGGCGAACAAAGCGAGTTGTATCGGCACGCGAATAAAATTCTGGAATGGTTGGTGTGGGCTGGTGATCCCGCATTGTCTGATAAAGATCGAGGCAAGCTGTATCGAGTTGGAGAGCAGCTTGGGGATCTCGTTCACGATGTCTGGCGCCGGGCCATGGGGCAAGACATACCCGTGGCAAAAATTGAGGCGATCAACGCCGTTATTGTTGACCGGATTAAAGGTCAGATTACCGATCTGGAGCCGGCGTTGCCGGTAAGCGGCGATTTCGTGTATGAGGCCGGTTGGATTGATCGAGCCGCCCTGAACGACAGTGATTTTGAACCCTATCTAGAGCGCTGGTTTGTGAAAGGCGAGGGTGTCGATGAGCAGCGGCGTTTTTTCTTTGCTTTGTTGCCGGACAGCCACGAGATTGTGTGGACGAACGGTGCCGGTGTAAAACTGAGGTTACAGGATTGGACTGAATTCCAGGCTGAACTGGACGCTCAGACGTTGCGACTTTTACCCGATTTGAAACCGTTTGGAGAGGTGTTGGACGAAACCTTGCGGCTGTTGGTGAAGGTCTGCCAGAAGCAACAGCGGCAACGAGAACAGGCCGCCCTTGAAGTTCGTGCAAGAGCAGAAGCAGTGCGTCGCGAGAAAGAAGAAGCGCAGCGTTTGGCTGCACAGCGACAAGCGGCCCATGAAGCCATGTTAGAACGACAACGGGCCGAGGCCGAGCAGCAACGGATTGCCGATGAAAAACTGGAATTGGGCAGGTTGGTGCGTGAGGCTGAAGCCGAAGCCGCTCGACAGATTGATCAACTCGAGCTTGAAGGTTGGATCGTGCTCGAGTCTGAACAGGCGAAAGACGCGCCATTGCGGTTGAAATTAGCCGTAAAAATTGCGGCTACCGGAAAATTCGTCTTTGTCGATCGCTTAGGGCTTAACCGGCACCAGTTAATGCGGGAGGAATTGGTAGCGGGTATCGTCGGTGGCAGGATCAAGATTCTTGGTGGCGGGGCGGCCTTTGATGATACGCTCAGTCGTGTCGTTGGCCGAATTCGCGGCAGCCGGGGTTAAGGGGATTATGATGGACAAAGATTACCGATTTGGTCAGGAATCCTCAGTCCCGGATGAGACCGACAAGCGCGGAGATTATCGCTTGTCGGCACGGGCAACAGCTCGGCTGCAGGTTGAATCAGCAGAGCCTGCTGAGTTTGGTGGTGAGTTGGTGGAGGGCTCGGTTCGCACCTGCGAAGTTCGGGATCTTTCTGCCAGTGGCATGAGTCTGGTGACCACCGAGACCTTACGGGTAGGTTCGTTGCTAACTGCCGAGATCCATCTGTCTGGGCGCGCGGAATCGTTAAGGCTGATGGTTGAAGTGGTGTGGAGCAAAGAAGAGGGTAGCCGGTACTTGAGCGGCTTGAGGGTGTTCGATTCCGATGAAACCGATTATCTGAGCTGGCTTGAAGCCGTTGCCGATGCGTTTACTGGTTCAGAATAGACAAAGCCGGCACAGCATGCCGGCTTTGTGAGAGGGCTAACCTGTTACCGACCTCAGTCTTCCAGTTCGCCCATGCCGGTGATATTGAAACCACCGTCAACGTACAAAATCTCACCTGTGATGCCGGATGCCAGGTTCGAACACATGAACGCAGCGGCATTGCCCACTTCTTCGGTGGTCACATTGCGGCGCAGTGGTGCACGCTTGGCGTTCTCTGCCAGCATGCGGCGGAAGCTCTTGATGCCGGACGCTGCCAGGGTCTTGATCGGGCCGGCTGAAATACCGTTCACGCGAATGCCGTCTTTACCGAGGCTCGCGGCCATGTAACGAACATTGGCCTCCAGAGACGCTTTGGCGAGGCCCATAACGTTGTAGTTCTGAAGAACCTTTTCGGCACCCAGGTAGCTGAGGGTCAGCAGGCTGCTGCCTTCGTGCATCATCTTCCGGGCGCCTTTTGCCAAGGCAACAAAGCTGTAAGAGCTGATGTCATGGGCGATGCGGAACCCGTCACGGGTGGTTACATCAACGTAATTACCATCCAGCTCATGACCGGGCGCGAAACCAACGGCGTGGATGATGATATCGATGTTGTCCCAGTGTTTGCCCAACTCGGTGAACACGTTTTCGATTTCTTCATCGCTGGCAACATCGCAGGGGATAGTGATCTTGCTTCCCCACTGCTCGGCAAATTTCTCCACACGAGACTGAAGCTTTTCGTTCTGATACGTGAACGCCAGTTCTGCGCCTTCACGGGCGAAGGCTTCGGCAATGCCGTAAGCGATGGAATGTTTACTGGCCACACCAACAATCAGTGCTTTCTTACCACTGAGAATACCCATGGGTATCGACTCCCTATGTTCCTTGATTTTGGCGCATTATCCCCGACCCGAGTCAAAGGGGCTAATGTCAATTGGTCGTAGTGCTATAGAAAAACGCTGCGTTCAGCAGCTCCTTGGTATAGTTTTCTTTGGGCTCACGGAAGATGGTTTCTGCATCTCCGTATTCAACAATCTCGCCGTGTTGTAACACCAGCAGTTTGTGGCTTAGTGCACGGACGACATTCAGATCGTGGCTTATAAAAATATAGCTTAGCCCATACTGAGCCTGTAGTTCTTGCAGCAACTCAATTACTTGCTTTTGAACCGTGCGGTCTAGCGCAGAGGTGGGCTCGTCAAGAATGATGACTTCGGGCTGCAATACCAGGGCCCGGGCTATCGCAATGCGCTGGCGCTGGCCTCCGGAAAATTCGTGAGGATAGCGATGGCGCGCCGCAGGATCGAGCCCGACATCCTTCAATGCCTGTATAACCCGGTCATCGTGTCGATCGGGTTCTGAAGAGGCGTGAATAAGAAGCCCTTCTTTGATGATTTCAGCCACCGACATGCGAGGGCTCAAACTGCCAAAAGGATCCTGGAACACAATCTGTATGCGGCGGCGCCAGGGCCGAAACTGTTTTTGAGACAGGGGGGCTAATTCGGTGCCGTCGAGGCGGATTGAGCCTGTGCTGCCCGTTAGTTTCAGCAGAGCGTGGCCGATGGTGGTTTTACCACTGCCGCTCTCGCCAACAATGCCCAAGGTTTCACCCTGGCCCAGTTGCAGGCTGACGTCTTTCACCGCATGAAAACTTTGGGTGACTTTGCCTAAGAGATTTTTCTTGAGCGTGAAGGCGACATTCAGTTCTGAAACTTCTAACAAATCCTTCGCATCTGCCCGTGGGGCCAAAGGTTGTTCCGGAGGCTCAGCGTCAATCAGCGTGCGCGTATAGGGATGCTTCGGCGCAGCGAACAAGCGGTCGGTTTCCGCTTCTTCAACCTTGATGCCTTTCTCCATCACCAGGACCCGGTCGGCATAGCGCCTGACAAGACTGAGATCGTGAGTGATCAGCAGCATAGCCATACCGAGCTTTTCCTGAAGGGATTGGAGCAGTTCCAGAACCTGCTTTTGAACCGTCACATCCAGCGCAGTAGTCGGTTCGTCGGCGATCAGCAGTTCTGGCTCGTTGGCGAGCGCCATGGCGATCATCACTCGTTGTTTTTGGCCGCCGGATAGCTGATGCGGATAGCTCGCCAGGCGCTGCTCCGGATTGGGGATGCCCACCAGCGCCAGCAATTCAATACAGCGTGTTCGTGCCTGCGGACCGCGCATGCCCAAGTGAATCTGTAGGGTTTGTGAAATCTGTTTCTCAACCGTGTGCAAAGGGTTGAGGGATGTCATTGGCTCCTGAAAAATCATACTGATTTTCCGGCCACGAATGGTTTTCATGACCTTCTCGGGGGCTTCAAGAACATTGGTGCCCTTAAACAGAATTTCACCGGAAGGGTAACTCACATGGCGTTCATCCAGCAGGCGAAGTACCGAGAGCGCCGAGACTGATTTTCCGGAGCCACTTTCACCCACCAGAGCAAGTGTTTCGCCCGGCCGTATCGATAGTGAAAGGCTGTTTACGGCGAGAGGACCGTTGTCGAATTGGATGGATAGATCCGAGATGTTTAACAAGTCGCTCATATCAATTCTTTCTCGGGTCAAATGCATCACGCACGGCTTCTCCGGTAAAGACCAGTAACGTCAGCATGAGTGACAAGGAAACAAACGCTGAAATGCCCAACCAGGGCGCATGCAAATTGGCTTTGCCCTGCGCAATCAATTCGCCCAGGGAGGGCGAGCCCGAAGGCAAGCCGAACCCCAGAAAGTCAAGCGAGGTGAGGCTGGTAATGGCCCCCGCGAGAATAAAGGGCAGGAAGGTAAGGGTTGCCACCATGGCATTCGGCAGTACGTGCCGGAACATGATATGCCGGTTCTCCAGCCCCAAGGCTCGTGCGGCGCGCACGTATTCAAAGTTTCGGGCTCTGAGGAATTCAGCCCGAACGACGTCTACAAGCCCCATCCAGCTAAACAGTAACATGATGCCAAGAAGCCACCAGAAATTTGGTTGAACAATGGCTGACAGAATGATCAGTAGGTAGAGCATGGGCAGCCCGGACCAAATCTCCAGGAACCGCTGGCCGAGCAGGTCAATCTTGCCGCCGTAGTAGCCCTGAATGGCACCTACCGCAACGCCAATAAGGCAGCTGATGAAGGTCAGTGTCAGCCCGAACACCACGGAAATCCGGAAGCCGTAGATCACTCTGGCAGCTACATCGCGGCCCTGATCGTCAGTGCCGAGCCAGTTAACGGAGCTGGGTGGGGCGGGTGAGGGCACGTCCAGGTCGTAGTTGATTGTGTTGTAGCTGAACGGTATCGGAGGCCAGATCATCCACCCATTGGCGTTGATTTCGCCCGCAATAAAACTGTCCCGGTAGTCGGTTTCGGTGGGCAGGAAGCCACCGAAGGTTTCCTCGGGAATGGTCTGAACGACCGGGAAATATAATTCGCCTTGGTAGGAAACAACCAGCGGTTTGTCGTTAGCGATCAACTCGGCACCGAGGCTGATGCCGAAAATCAGCAGAAACAGCCAGAGCGACCAGTACCCGCGGCGATTATTGCGAAAATTGCGCAGCCGGCGTTGTTGAATGGGAGAGAGTTTTATCATGATTACGCGCCCTCCCTGCTGTCGAAGTCGATGCGTGGATCAACCAGAACATAGGTGATGTCGCTGATGAGCTTTAGCAAAAGCCCCATGAGGGTAAAGATATAAAGCGTGCCGAAGATAACGGGATAATCCCGGTTCAGAGCGGCTTCAAACCCGAGCAGGCCGAGGCCATCGAGAGAGAAGATAACCTCGATCAGTAGAGAGCCGGTGAAGAACAGAGACACAAGCACTCCGGGTAGGCTGGCAATGACAATCAACATGGCGTTACGGAACACATGGCCATAAAGAACCTGTTTTTCGTCCAGACCCTTGGCTCGGGCGGTGGTCACGTATTGTTTACCGATCTCATCGAGAAACGAGTTTTTGGTCAGCAAGGTAAGTGTGGCAAACCCGCCAATAACGTTGGCGGTAACGGGGAGTGCCAGATGCCAGAAATAGTCGCCAATCTTTTGGTACCAGGTCATGGTGTCGAAATCGGGAGACGTAAGGCCCCGCAAGGGGAACCAGTCGAAGTAGCTGCCGCCGGCAAACAGAACGATCAACAGAATCGCAAACAGGAATCCGGGAATGGCGTAGCCGACTACGATGGCAGAGCTGCTCCAAACATCGAAACGGGAACCGTCTCTGACGGCTTTCCGGATACCCAGAGGAATGGAAATCAGATAGATAACCAGCGTGGACCAAAGGCCCAGCGAAATGGATACCGGCATTTTATCGATGACGAGTTCGACCACGGAACGATCTCGAAAGAAGGAATTCCCGAAGTCAAACGTGGCGTAATCCTTCAGCATCCCCAGAAAACGTTCGTGGGCGGGTTTGTCGAAACCGTAGCGGGCTTCCATCTCCGCCAAGAGCTCCGGCGGCAGCCCCCGCGCTCCCCGGCTTTCATTTGAAGCCGTAGAGACTTCGCCGCCCATATCGCCGCCACCGGCCCGGGCGAGCGCATTGCCACCCAGCCCTTCCATTTCGGCAATCAGCTGCTCAATGGGGCCACCGGGCGCTGCCTGAACGATGATGAAGTTGAGCAGCATGATGCCGATCAGGGTCGGAATAATCAGCGCCAATCGACGAAGTATGTATGTACCCATCTAGGGAAGGAATCCTTTCATGACGGCTTGATTGGGAGTGGGCCGCTCAGCGGGCAATCCACCAGTTATTAAGATCGATACCGCTTTTAGGGGTAACGTCGGGCCGTTCAAGATGGTTCCAATAGGCCACTCTGTCTTTGCTCAGGTGCCAGTGAGGAATGACGTAATGGCCATGCAGCAACACGTGATCCAAGGCCCGCACTCGATGGACCAATTCGTCACGGTCCGGTGCTTGAATCACCATGTCGACAAGTTCATCAACCACAGGGTCGTTCACGCCAATGGTATTGCGAGAGCCCTCTACATCAACATTCGACGAGTGCCAGTAATCTCGCTGTTCATTACCGGGCGAGTCGGATTGGGGTAGTACCTGGGTAATCATGTCGAAATCGAAACTGCGGACGCGCCGAATGTACTGGCTGGTGTCGACAAGGCGTACCGTGACATCAATGCCCAGCTTTTTAAGGTTCTGGGTAAACGGAAGTACCACGCGCTCGAAGCTTTTCTGCGCCAGCAAAATCTCGAATTTCAGTGGCTTTCCGGATGCTTTGTGAACCATTTTTCCACCTTGAATTCCGTAACCGGCTTCGCTCAGCAGCTGAAATGCCTGTTTAAGGTTGTCACGAACACTCCGGGTTTTGCTGGTGTCAGGTGGCGTGTACACCTTGTTGAAGACGTCGGCGCTGAGCTGGTTACGGAAAGGCTCGAGAATCTCCAGTGTGCGCCCGGACGGCAAGCCTTCAGACGCAAGTTCACTGTTTTCGAAGAAACTGTCTGTGCGGTTGTACTGGCCATAGAACAGATTTCGGTTCGCCCATTCGAAGTCGAATCCGTAGGCCAAAGCTTCACGGACTTTGGGGTCTTTGAAAACCGCTTTTCGGGTATTGAAAACAAAGCCTTGCATGCCGGTTGGACGGTGATGCTCAATCGCGACTTTGGTGATCGAGCCTTTCTCGAACGGTGTGCCGGTATAGGCGGTAGCCCAGTTTTTAGCGGAGGTCTCCTGCCGGAAGTCGAAGTTGCCTGCTTTGAAAGATTCGAGAGCAACGGTATCGTCGCTGTAATACTCGTAGGTGATCTTGTCGAAATTAAAGCGACCCTTGCGAACCGGAAGGTCGGCTGCCCAGTAATCAGAGATGCGTTCGAATGTCAGGTTTCGGCCGGCATCGAAGGAGCCAATGCGATAAGGCCCACTGCCCACCGGCACATTCAAGCCATTGCCCTCGAACTCCCGGTCTTGCCAGTAGTGGGCGGGTAGAATGGGCATTTGGCCGATAATCAGGGGCAGCTCGCGGTTCTCGGTATCACCAAAGTCAAACCGAACGCGGTGATCACTTTCGACCGATACACTTTCGATATCGGAGTAATAATTGCGATAGAAAGGATGGCCTTCCGTGGTCAGGATTCGGAAGGAAAAGGCTACGTCCTCGGCGGTAATCGGTTCGCCGTCCTGAAAGCGAGCTTCTTCCCGTAAATTGAAAATAACGTAGCTTCTGTCCTCGGGTACTTCGAGGCTCTCTGCGATCAACCCGTACGCTGAAAAAGGCTCATCGTCAGACGATACCATCAGGGTGTCGTACACATAGGTGCTGACGCCAGCGGCGGCAACGCCTCTGACAACAAACGGATTAAAGCTATCGAAACCGTTGGCGACGGCGCTCAGTTTAAGATGGCCGCCTTTGGGAGCTGCCGGATTTACGTACTCAAAATGATCGAAATCCGAGGGGTACTTCACCTCCCCGTGCATGGCCATGCCGTGCACGGGGGCGGGCGCTTCCGGGGAGTGACTGTCTGCGTATGAAACAAAAGAAGTGACCGCAAGGGCCAGTGACGTAACCAGTCCGGTGAGGCTCGGTGCTTTACGTATTTTTGTCATAGTTCTCGCACGTTATGGGCTGTTTCTTATGTCAACGTAGAGTACCAGACTTTGGCCGGGTTGCAGATAACGGTTGGTATTAAGATCGTTCCATGATGCGATGTCTCGCACATTCACGGAGAAACGGGAGGCGATCGTCGATAGAGAATCGCCTTTGCGCACGCGATATCCAACCTTGCGCACCATGGCCTTGTTTCTGGCGTTGCCGGCAACGGTTTTGGGTTGCTTCACCTTGCTCCAGATAACCAGTTTCCGGCCGGGATGGAGGGGGTCGCCCGGCGCCATGCCGTTCCACGCGGCAACTTCACGCACGCTGACCCGGTGTTCCCGGGCGATGTCCCAGAATGTATCGCCGCGGCGAACGGTATAGCGTACTTTATTGCCTGATCGCTTCCGCTCCTGCTTGCGCTCAAGCCTCTGGGACTGGCTCAAGCCATAGGCGTCAGAACTCTTGGTGGAGGACGGAATCAGAAGCTGCTGACCGATCCGAATCATGTCGCCGTTTAGCTTGTTTACCTGGCGTATAACGGACGTGGTGGTGGAAAACCGGCGAGCAATGCTGCCCAGGTTGTCACCCTTCGTTACTTTGTAGTTTTTCCAGGAAACCCGTTGGTCGGCTGGGAAATTCGCCAACGCAGCTCGGAATGTATCAGCGTTTTGGGCGGGCACCAGCAAGCGGTGCGGGCCATCGGGGTTCGTGGCCCATCGGTTGTAAGACGGGTTAAGCAGATAGATTTCATCAATATCGACGCTTGCAAGTTTGGCTGCCTGCGCCAGGTCCAGTTGTGAACCTGTCTCAACCACTTCGAAATAAGGTTCGTTCTTCAGTTCCGGCAGCTGAATGCCATAGGCGTCCGGATTGTCGATCACTTTTGCCAATGCCAAAAGCTTGGGCACGTAGTGTCGGGTTTCTTTAGGTAGTCTTAATGACCAATAGTCTGTTGACTGGCCCGCCTTACGGTTGCGGCGCATGGCACTGGAAACCGTTCCGCCGCCTGAGTTATAGGCCGCCAGTGCCAAGGTGAAATCGCCGTCGAATCGGTTGGCCAGACGTTCGAGGTAAGTGAGTGCGGCATCGGTTGAGGTCAGCACATCCCGACGATCGTCATGCCACCAGCTTTGTGTCAGACCGAAGTATTTGCCGGTTGAAGGGATGAATTGCCAAAGCCCTGCTGCGCGACCGTGAGAGTAGGCAAAAGGATCAAACGCGCTTTCTACCACTGGCAGCAAGGCCAGCTCGGTTGGCAATCCGCGGGCTTCGGCTTCGCTCAGGATGTGGTGCAGGTATCGTGCGCCTCTTTCTGTTACGCGTTGAATGTAGCGGGGATTGCGGGCATACCAGTCAAGCTGAGCCTGCATCCTGGCATTATCAACCGAGTGATCCATGGCAAACCCGGCTCGCATGCGGCTCCATAGATCCGTTTGCACAAGCTCATCCGACCCGGAGGACTTGGGCTCGTCGAGCTTTTTACGGGCGGCTTTCGCTTTCGCTTTAAGGTCTGCCGAAATGGCATCATCCAAGGGGGCATTCGTGGACAGATCTTGATCTGAATCGATAGCCGCAATCAGTTCATCGTCGCCCTGAGCCACCACAACGCGTTCAGATTCGAGCGGGTTGCTGTGCCTGCTTTCAAATAAAGGATTGCTGCTGCAGCCAGCGGTTAAGGATGTGGTGAGTAAGACCAATGAGAGGCGATTAACCGGCATAACTAGGCTTCCGGGAGGTTGCGCCAGACGTCAGTAACAAGATCCGGCGTAAAGATAAATGCAATGCTTCAAACACAGTTCGAGCGAGATTCTATGGGACGGGTTTTAAGGCGGTCAAGGCACGTGATGTTACGGCTTTGAGAGGTATTGTTACCACCGCCTCAAATTCGGTTCTGATCAGAAGTGATCTTTGCCATGCCGAACGGCTGCAAAGACTTCCGCCGGACTGGTTACAGGCAAACCGTGTTCAGCACCATAGGCTTCTGCGGCTTTGATCACGGCAGGGTCATCCCAGCGCAGAAACAGGTTGAGTGCTTTTTCGTTCTGTAGGCTCGAAGGCACAGTGGGTTTCCCGGCTTGGCGCAGCAGATTGCAGTCTTGCTCGAATTCGATCAGCCCCGCATCGTCAGGCAGCCAATGACGCGCAAAGCGAAGGTTGGCAAGAGTGTACTCGTGGGCGCAGTAAATCGCAGTGTTGTCGGGAAGAGCCCGCAGTGAGTTCAATGAGCGGTGCATTTGGTCGGGGGTACCTTCAAACAGCCTTCCGCAGCCGCCAATAAACAGGGTGTCACCACTGAACAGTACAGGAGCGCCATCAACCTGAGTCTCCGTGTAGTAGACGATATGGTCCAGAGTGTGGCCTGGGGTTGCCATTACTGAGAAACGAATCGTTTGCCATTCAAGGTGATCGCCATGGCTCACCGTTTCTGTCACATTGGTGAACGGTGAACCTTCCGGGCCGACGATTCTGATGTTCGGGTGCGTTTCCCGGAGCTCGGCAATACCACCGATATGGTCCGGGTGATGATGAGTGACCAGAATGGTGTCGAGCGTCAGGCCCGAGTGTTTCAGATAATCCTTGACCGGTTGCGACTGCCCCGGATCCACCACAAGGGCTTTGCCGGTTGATGTATCTGCAAGACACCAGATGTAGTTGTCTGAAAACGCCGGAATAGGGTAAATGCGAAACATCATGACCACATGTGCTTAATGGATGTGACTGTTATGATAAAGCAACAGCGCGCCTATCCCAAGGTGTCCGATGTCAGGGCCGCATGAGCAGAGGAATAAACGGTGAACGACTCCAGGCCGATCGATTTTGCAGCGCGACATGAAAGCTTTGAAGTCTGGTTTCAAAGCCCGTTAGGGCGAGCCTTGTTGGCCAGCCAGCGGCGTGTCCTTGATAGAGAGCTTGGCAGCCTCACCGGAGCCCGGCAGTTACAAGTAGGCTTGAGTCACAGATTACCCTTGGCCACGGGTACCGATTTCGTACAGCGGATTATTACAACGCCTACTTGGAGTCCGAACATGCCGGATGGAGTGGCGGTTTGCGATTCGGTTGAACTGCCATTCCCGGCCGATTCTATCGATCTGGCCATTTTGCATCATGCTGCCGATTTTTCTCAGGACCCTCATCAGGTGCTGAGGGAAGCGGCAAGAGTTCTGCGAGGCGAAGGCGTGATGGCTTTGGTTGGTTTCAATCCACTGGGGCTGTGGGGTGCTCGCAAGCTGCTTTCCCGGCATCACCAAGGGCCTTGGGGCGGGCGCTTCATGATGCGGTCGCGCATGGAAGACTGGCTTCGGCTGCTGGGCTTTACGGTTGAATCCACCGCGACCTATTTTTGTCAGCTGCCGATTCAAAAACGCCACGGCTCCATCGCCACCCGGGAACCCTCCGGCAAAGCCAATATTATTCCCGTTGGCGCCTATTACTGTATCCTTGCGCGCAAACGGGTGCCGGCGCCTATCCAGCGTGGCGTAAGTTGGCGAAAGAACAACGTGATCTCGCTCCCGGGTGCGGTAGGCGCATCAAGAGATTGCATGAACCGAGTGCCCCGACATCTCGATACCAGTAACCGTTCACCGGAGTTCTAATGGCAGGCAAAGTAGTGATGTACACCGATGGAGCGTGTAAAGGCAATCCCGGACCGGGTGGTTGGGGGGTTGTGTTGCGCTACGGTGGGGCCGAGAAAAAAATGCATGGCGGCGAGCGTGAAACCACCAATAACCGGATGGAGCTGATGGCCGCTATTCAGGGCCTGAAAGCGCTGAATCGTACTTGCGATGTCGAGCTGTATACAGACTCACAGTATGTACGCAAAGGGATCACAGAGTGGATGGAGGGGTGGAAGCGCAATGGCTGGAAAACTTCGGCCAAAAAACCGGTCAAGAATTCGGATTTGTGGAAAGAGCTGGACGCGGAATCCGCCCGGCACAACGTAAATTGGCACTGGGTCAAGGGTCACGCGGGCGACCCGGGCAACGAGTTGGCGGATGAGCTTGCCAACTTGGGTGTCGAAACCGTGATGAGGCGCTAAAGTAGTAACAGCCGAACGATGTTCCCTGAAAGGTAATGCATGAGACAGATTGTACTGGACACAGAAACAACGGGTATTGATCCCAGCGCCGGGCACCGGATTATTGAGATCGGGTGTGTTGAAGTTATTGAGCGCAAATTAACGGGGCGAAATTACCACGTTTATATCAATCCGGAGCGGGAAGTGGAGGCGGAAGCCATTACCGTTCACGGCATCACGAACGAGTTTTTGCAGGATAAGCCAAAGTTTGCGGACATCGCCGAGGAATTTTTTGCGTTTATCGAAGGGGCTGAACTGGTTATCCATAACGCGGCGTTTGACGTCGGTTTTATGGACGCCGAATTTTCCCGCCTCAAGCCGGTACGGAAAACTGCTGACCACTGCGGCATTGTCGATACCTTGGCGATTGCGCGAAAGAAACATCCCGGGCAAAAAAATAACCTCGACGCACTGTGTAAGCGTTACGGCGTAGATAACTCCAACCGGGAGCTACACGGCGCGTTGTTGGACGCCGAAATTCTCGCGGATGTCTATCTGTTGATGACCGGTGGCCAAACGGCGCTGTCGCTGGATGCCGGATCGGGCGAAGAAGGAAGTGTAACCGGCGTGCGAAGACTGTCGTCGGAGCGGGCGCGTCTGCCTGTTGTCGAGGCCACGAACGATGAGATCAATGCGCACAATGAAATGATGGAACGGATCGAAAAAAAGGCGGGGCATACAGTGTGGAGCAATCTTAATGCTTCAGAGTGAGATCTGTATCTAACTGTACTAATTGTTACATTTCAGCTTTCTTGAGCTACATGAATTTTATGTTATAAGTAATGATAAGTTCGCGGGTTTTATGCGAATTGAGATTGTTCATGCACAGGAAGCGGTCGTCTCCGCAACGTAACAGGAAGCGTTTATGGTCCAATCGTCTCTTGCGACGAAATCGCAGTCGTTTGATCTGGTTAAAGGTGAAATTGAGCAGACCATCAAACAAGCGGAATCGAGCCTTGAACGCTTTCAGGAAAACCGGGAGAGTGGGGAAGACCTGCAAAACTGTGTCGACTATCTGAACCAGTTGCGCGGTATTTTCCTGCTCGTTGAACTTCGCGGTGGAACGTTGATTTGTCAGGAAGCGGTGAACCTGGCGAACGACGTACCCGTGGGTGCCAACGACGACAAGAACATTTTGCTTACAACTCTGAACAGCGCGCTCTTCACTCTGCGCCGTTACGTTGAGTATTACCATCAGCAACGAGTTGATCATCCCGAATTA
The DNA here is from genome assembly GCF_030718085.1 of Marinobacter sp. MDS2. Lineage (NCBI taxonomy): Bacteria > Pseudomonadati > Pseudomonadota > Gammaproteobacteria > Pseudomonadales > Marinobacteraceae > Marinobacter > Marinobacter sp. MDS2. Next base: position 169,262 of record NZ_JAVAJF010000001.1, on the reverse strand, counting down.
TTGCTCCCCGTTATTAACGACTTGCGCGAAGCCCGTAAGGAAAAACCTTATCCGGAATCGTGTTTTTTCGACGTGGATGTTCGTGAACGCCCAGATTTTTGCTGCGATTTGGCGCTGCGTCCGAGTGTAGACGATGATCACGAATACGAAATGTTGGCGCGTCGTATGCGCTTGACGTTTCAGGTCGCTTTGCTGGGGATACTCCGGGAGCAAAACGAAGAGATCGGCAAAAAGCTCATTGCTCGTGCTGCTCGTGGTTTTGCGCGGCTTTGCCAGAATGCGCCCATGGGGCAGATGTGGTGTCTGGTGGCGATCACCGCCGATGCCATGCTTGATAGGGCAATGGGCTTCAGTAAGGCTCGAAAGCGCTTGTTGATGCGTTTGGAGCGCTATACCCGTGAAATTGTGTACGTAGGGCGGGTTGCAACCGCCAAAGACGCTCCGGATTCAGTCGTAAAGGATCTGCTGTATTTACTGTATCGCAGTGGTTCAGCGAATCCGGAAATTACCAGGGTTCTGCAAGGTTACAAACTTCAGCCGTCGGACTTTCCTGATTCCATGATGCAGGCGCACGCGCGACGGCTTTATGGCCCTGGTAGTGATGTGCTGAAGTCGTTGTCTGACGCTTTACTGGAAGAGCTGAATCAGCTAAAAGACAAACTCGACATCATTGAGCGTGGCATCGAGCCTGACCTCGCCGAACTTGCCTCCATCGCGGATGCACTGGAGCGTCTTGGCAACACGTTGGTTATGCTTGATCTCAATCGCCTGGCGAGCATTTCCCGCGGAGAAGCCAGAAAGCTTCGCGCGTGGGAAGAAGAAAATCGTTTGCCGGCAGAAGAAGAGCTTTACCAGCTGGCGGATTCGGTTCTGGGGGTCGAAGACGCAGTTATGCAAATCGTAACTCGCGGCATTACCTCTGAAACCGATGCGCTGGCGGGTGGGGAGAGCCGAACGGAAGAGTCCGTGTATCTCCAGGAAGCCATTTTGGTAGTGACCGAAGAGGCTCGAGGCGCGTTAACCCTGGCGAAGCGTGCGATCACCGCATTTATTGAATCCGATTATGACAAACTGCATCTCGCAAACTTGCCGGGTACGCTGCGAAGCATATGGGGAGGGCTTATCATGGTGAGTGATCCCGCGGCCGCAAGTGTCATTGCGAGAATCGCTGATTCCATTCAGAACGAGTTACTGGACGCGAAAGAAGCGCCATCGAGTTCGGTATTGGAGGCGCTGGCAGATGCGCTTACCTCGCTGGAGTACTATATCGAGAGCATTGGCCGGCGAGAAGACAGCAACGTCGGCTTGCTGAATTTGGCGGAGACATCTTTGGCGGACGTGGGTTTATAACGCTTTGTTAGCCAATCACCAGACACAAAAAAACCTGCGTAGCTCGCAGGTTTTTTTGTGGAACTTCCGAATAGGTCTTAGCCCATGTCGAACAGTTCACCCAGCTTGGTAGCCAGCATCATGTCGCCTTCGGCGCGCAGCTGACCAGCCATGAATGCTTGCATGCCGTCAGTTTCGCCAGAAACGATGCCTTGCAGAGTTTCGGAGTTCATGATCAGGGTAACAGAAGGATCTTCGTGAGTGCCTTCGTTCAACTTGCAAGAGCCGTCTTTGATTTCCAGGTTGTACGGTTTGTCGTCTTCGATATCAAACTGGAACACCAGGTCCAAGCCCTGTGCTGCGTCTGCGTTGAAGTTCTTTTCCAGCTTCTCAAAAATCTGTTCAACAGACATTAGTTATACCCTTTTTAGTGTTTGTCATATCTTGTCGTGGCGGATCAACAACCCGAGCGGAACTGAGTCTGTCGTAGCTGGGTATCGCCGACCTCAGTATTCGACTTTATGGTTACAGAGGGATCATGTCAAGCTTGATCGAACGCTTGTTTTAATTTGTTCGGGCTTATCAGTTACGGTGCGACAGAGTACACTCTGGGGTTTGCATAAAGCGCACTGGAGAATGCATTTTGGAATTTATTAGTGAGTACGGTTTGTTCCTTGCAAAGGTTGCAACGTTCGTTGTGGCTGCGATTATTCTGGTCGCGGTCATTGTGTCCGCAAGTAAGCATAATGATTCGGACGACGACGAAGGCGAGCTGAAGGTCAGAAACCTAAACGACAAATACCGGAACCTCAAAGAGTCTATCCAGGCCAAGTTAATGTCAGATGACGAATACAAAGCCTGGAGCAAACAAAAGAAGAAAGAAGAAAAAGCGAAGAAAAAAGCGGCAAAAACGAAAGCTGAAGAAGATAGCAAGCCAAAGTCCCGTATTTACGTTATCGACTTCGACGGTGATATCAAAGCCAGTGACACGGACACTCTGCGCCGCTCTGTGAGCGCGGTTCTGAGCGTTGCAGACCCGGAAAAAGACGAAGTTGTGGTCCGCCTCGAGAGTGGTGGCGGCCTTGTTCATGCGTATGGCCTGGCATCGGCCCAATTGGACCGTATCCGGAGCAAAGGCGTGCCACTGACCGCGTGCGTTGATAAAGTGGCGGCCAGCGGCGGTTACATGATGGCTTGCGTGGCTGACAAAATCCTTGCATCGCCGTTTGCGGTGATCGGCTCAATCGGTGTTGTTGCCCAACTGCCGAACTTTCATCGTTTGCTCGAGAAAAATAACGTCGATTTTGAAGTCCTGACCGCAGGTGAGCATAAGCGCACGCTCACCATGTTTGGTGAAAACACTGAAAAGGGTCGGCAGAAATTCCTTGAAGATCTGGAAGATACCCATGGCCTGTTTAAAGAGTATGTCAGTGAGCGCAGGCCGGATCTTGATATCAAGGCCGTCGCGAATGGCGATATCTGGTTCGGCAAGCGGGCTTTGGACGTAAAACTGATTGACCACATCAAAACCTCTGATGAATACCTCATCGAGGCCTGTGATCGTGGAGAAGTGGTGTCGGTATCGTTCCAGCAAAAGCGAACGTTGGCTGAGAAGATCGGCATTGCGACCAGCACAGCGCTGGAGCGCTCAGTGTGGAAGGTCTTGAGTGCCTTCAGGAATCAGAAAATTCAATAGCAGGCGGGGTCAGCAGGTGCCAACTATTTCGTTGGCACCTGCTGACTGCTTACAGATTAAGACACCCGGCGGCGAAACAGTGGTACATCGTTATCCACCGCGGCCTGATAGGTCTCAGAGAAGAAGTTCAGGCAACGTGCGGCCTTGGTAATATCCTTGTCTGCGCGAAGCACATAAGAATCAAACCCGCAGCGTTTCATGAACTGAAGCTGGTCCAGCAGTACGTCACCGATTGCTCGCAATTCACCCGTATAGCCGAAGCGCTGGCGCAGTAGGCGGCCAATGCTGTAACCACGGCCATCGACGAAACGAGGAAAGTTCACTGCAATCAACGGCAGTTCATTTACCTTCCCTTCCAGAAGTTCCGGTTCGTCATGACTGTCGAACCAAACGCCTATATCAGCACGACCCGCGAAATGCTCGTAGCCTGCTAGCCACAGATCAGCGGGAATCAGCGCCGGCTGGCCCTCCGGGATATCCAGAGAGTCGCCTTCGGCGGGGCGGGCAACCACTACCCAGTTATCGTTACGAATAGTGCCGTCAGCGGCAATAACATCAGGCATAAACCCGCTCCTTGAATGGCTTCAAACCAACCCGGCGATAGGTGTCCAGGAAAGTCTCTTCTTCAGTCCGGTTCTCAACGAACACATCAATGATCTTTGAAACAACGGCCGGCATGTCTTCCCGGGCAAACGACGGCCCAAGAATCTTACCGATATTTGCATCATGCTGGGATGAGCCGCCCAAGCTTACCTGGTAGAACTCGGCACCTTTCTTATCGACACCCAGGATGCCAATGTGGCCCACGTGGTGATGTCCACAGGCGTTCATGCAGCCAGAGATGTTCAAATCAATAGGACCCAGATCGTAGAGATAATCCAGATCATCAAACTGGCGCTGGATGGCATCAGCAACTGGAATAGACTTTGCGTTTGCCAGTGCGCAGTAATCGCCACCCGGGCAGCAAATCATGTCGGTCAGTGTGTTCAGATTGGCGGTGGCAAAGCCCATGCCTGTGATTGACTGCCAAAGTTCAAATAAGCGGTCTTGGCGCACATCGGCCAGCACCATGTTCTGTTCGTGGGTGGCGCGTGCTTCACCGAAACTGTATTCATCTGCCAGGTCGGCAATCTGCTCAAGTTGACGGTCGGTCAAATCACCCGGTGGTGTGCCGGTTTTCTTGAGGGTCAGAGTGACGATGGCGTAGCCTGGCTTTTTGTGCTCGCCTACGTTATGGGTCAGCCAGCGATCGAACTCTTTGTTCTCGAATCGTTGCTGGCTCAATGTATCGGTGGCGTCTTGCAGGCTTTCATAAGCGGGCTCGGTGAAGTAACCCTTAACACGGTCAATCTCTTCGAAGGTAAGGCGAGTCGGGGAGTTCTTGATTTGTTCCCATTCGGCTTCGACTTTCTCGGCGAAGGTTGCCGGGCTCAAAGCTTTTACCAAGATCTTGATGCGCGCTTTGAATTTGTTATCCCGACGGCCGTAGCGGTTGTATACCCGAACGACGGCTTCCAAATACGTAAGAAGATCGAGTTCCGGCAAGAATTCACGGATTACAGGGCCGACCATGGGAGTGCGGCCCAAGCCGCCGCCTACGTGAACTCGGAAGCCCAGTTCGCCTTGATCTTTGCGAACCATTTGCAAGCCAATGTCGTGGACCTGAATCGCTGCACGGTCGGTATGCTCCGACGCGTTTACCGCGATTTTGAACTTACGAGGCAGGAACGCAAATTCCGGATGGAAAGTTGACCACTGGCGGATAATCTCGCAGTACGGGCGCGGGTCTGCGATTTCGTCTTTCTGCACGCCGGAAAACTGGTCTGTGGTGGTGTTGCGAATGCAGTTACCGCTGGTCTGGTTGGCGTGCATTTCAACTTCGGCCAGCTCGGCAAGAATGTCAGGTACATCTTCCAAGCGCGGCCAGTTCAGCTGAATATTGGTCCGGGTGGTGACGTGGGCATAGCCTTTGTCGTAGTCACGGGTCACTCGGGCTAAACGCCGTAACTGCTCGGAACGGAGCATGCCGTAGGGTACGCAGATACGCAGCATGGGTGCTAGGCGTTGGACATAGAGACCGTTCTGCAAGCGAAGAGGCAGAAATTCCTCTTCGGAAAGTTCGCCCGCCAAGGCGCGTTCGGTTTGGTCCCGAAACTGGGCGACGCGCTCTGCGGCAATTTGTCGGTCGTGTTCATCGTAAACGTACATAGTGGAACGTCCTGCCTGCTAACATCAGAAGCTAATAGTTATGACGGCAATTTTTCATTGCGCCTTATTCCTGATGCGAAGGATACCAGCGAGTTTTTATTCTCAAAACGATTATTTCAAAATATCTTTATCGATTCAGGTGATAAGGGCTACGAGCGGGCTGGACGAATGTCAGTTATCTGCTTTAATTTCAGCAGCAACTTGATAAAAACAATGACGTTATACGAGTGAGGTCCGCATGAAGCAGTCAGAACGTTCCGACAGTGTCGTAGATTCCATGGCCGCTATTGCCTTGGTTCTACTTGTGGTGGGATTCGCAGTTCTGTGGGTGTCTGGCCAATAAATCCTACTGACCAGATAGCACCAGGTTGACGAGCAGAATCAGACCGCCCACAAAAAGGCCGGTAAAGATCAGGCCTGCGATAATAAAAGGTGCAGGGCTGTGACTGGAAAAGTCTTCTTGCCGGTGTTTTTCTGATTGAACACCAAACGCACCGGCGAGAATGCTTTGAGTGATTTTCAAAACCCCCGGCGACCGGGGTTTTTCATTTTCGCTGTATTTGTTCTTGTTGTTAGCAACGTTGGTCATGTGAGATTCCTGAACTATTCTGCAGGATCGTACGCCAAGCTGGGCATCAGCCAGCGTTCCGCTTCGGCTTTCGAAAGGCCTTTACGCTCAGCATAGTCTTCAACCTGGTCAACGCCAATTCTGCCTATCGGAAAGTACTTCGACTCAGGGTGAGCAAAGTACCAGCCGGAGACTGCCGCGGTGGGGTACATGGCGAAGTGTTCGGTCAGTTCAAGCTCGATGTTGTCCGTTGCTTCCAGCAATTTGAACAATGTTGCTTTCTCGGTATGGTCCGGGCAGGCCGGATAACCGGGAGCAGGGCGAATGCCACGGTAGCGTTCTTTGATCAGATCTTCGTTAGCCATTTGCTCTTCATTGGCGTAGCCCCAGAACTCTTTACGAACGCGCTCGTGCATGCGTTCAGCAAAGGCTTCCGCCAGGCGGTCGGCCAAGGCCTGCACCATGATCGCGTTGTAGTCGTCGTTCTTGTCTTTGTACTCCTTGGAGTACTCATCGGCGCCAATGCCGGTTGTCACGGCAAACCCGCCAACATAATCCTGTTTGTGAGAGTCTTCCGGTGCAACAAAGTCGGATAGGGCCATCATCGGCTTTCCGGGTGCCTTGTCATCCTGTTGGCGCAAGTGGTGCAGGGTAGTTAGCTCTTCGGCGCGCGACTCATCGGTATAGACCACAATGTCGTCACCCCGGCGACTTGCGGGCCAGAAGCCAACCACGGCTCGCGCAGTGACACGCTTCTCTTCGATCATCTGCTTAAGGATAGCCTGAGCGTCGTCAAACAGGGTTTTTGCGGCTTCGCCTCGTTTTGGATCGTCGAAAATGGCCGGATACTTTCCGGAAATGTCCCATGCGATAAAGAATGGGGTCCAGTCAATGTAGTCAACGAGCTCGGCCAGATCGTAATCGTCAAAAACGCGCACGCCTGTGAACTTCGGGCGGGGTGGCTCATAGTTCTCGAAGTCAATCTCAGGCGCTCGAGCACGGGCCTCGGCCAGCGAAACGAGCTTGGTACGGTCGCCACGGTTCTTGCGCCGCTCACGTACTTCTTCATATTCTTTTCGTGCCGCTTCAACGAGTGCAGGCTTTGCGGTTTTGCTGAGCAGTTGTGACGCAACGTTTACGCAGCGAGACGCATCAGAAACATACAGAGCGATGTCGTTTTTATAGTGCGGCTCAATTTTCACGGCAGTGTGCGCTTTAGACGTGGTGGCGCCACCAATCATCAGAGGCAGATGGAAATCCAATCGCTGCATTTCCCGAGCGACGTGGACCATCTCGTCCAGGGACGGGGTAATCAAGCCGCTCAAGCCGATGATGTCTACGTTCTCTTTTTTGGCGGTTTCCAGAATCTTTTCACAGGGCACCATGACGCCCAGGTCGATCACCTCGTAGTTATTACACTGCAGAACCACGCCGACGATGTTCTTGCCAATGTCGTGAACGTCGCCTTTAACCGTGGCCATCAGGATCTTACCTTTGGCCTGCTGGTTTTCGTCTTTTTCCGCCTCGATAAAGGGAATCAGGTGAGCTACGGCCTGCTTCATTACCCGCGCGCTTTTGACCACTTGTGGCAGGAACATCTTACCGTCGCCAAACAGATCGCCCACTACGTTCATGCCATCCATGAGAGGACCTTCAATGACATGGATTGGGCGGTCGGCCTCAAGGCGGCAAGCTTCGGTGTCTTCGATGATGTAACTGGTAATACCTTTGACCAGAGCGTGCTCGAGGCGTTTTTGAACAGGCAGTTCTCGCCACGCAAGATCTTCTTCTTGCGTCTTCCCGCCTTTGCTTTTGAACTTTTCCGCGGCTTCAAGCAATCGGTCGGTGGAATCTTCACGTCGGTTAAGAACCACGTCTTCCACGAGTTCCTTCAAGCCCGGCTCGATCTCGTCGTAAATCACCAATTGTCCGGGGTTCACGATGCCCATGTTCATGCCAGCTTTGATGGCGTGGTACAGGAACACCGAGTGGATGGCCTCACGTACCGCATCGTTACCGCGGAAAGAGAACGAAACGTTACTCACGCCGCCGGAAATGGACGCGTGGGGCAGGTTCTCTCGAATCCAGCGCGTGGCGTTGATGAAGTCCACGGCGTAGTTGTTGTGTTCTTCGATGCCGGTTGCAATTGCAAAGATGTTGGGGTCGAAAATGATGTCACCCGGGTTGAAACCAATGCCGACCAAGGTGTCGTATGAGCGCTTACAGATCTCTGTTTTCCGCTCGAAGGTATCGGCCTGGCCATCTTCGTCAAACGCCATGACCACGACCGCGGCGCCGTAACGCATGCAAGCACGAGCTTGCTTGATAAAGTTTTCTTCGCCTTCTTTCAGACTGATGGAGTTGACCACCGCTTTACCTTGAATGCAGCGCAGGCCAGCTTCAATAACCTCCCACTTGGAGGAGTCGATCATGATGGGGACGCGGGAGATGTCAGGCTCCGAGGCCACCAGGTTCAGGAAAGTTACCATCACTTCCTTTGAATCCAGCATGCCTTCATCCATGTTGATATCGATGATTTGAGCACCGTTTTCAACCTGGTCTCGCGCAACACTCAAAGCTTCTTCGTATTGTTCTTCTTTGATCAGGCGCAGGAAGCGTTTAGAGCCGGTAACGTTGGTGCGTTCACCGACGTTGATGAACAGAGTGTTTTCGTCACCTGTAAACGGCTCCAGGCCTGACAGGCGCAATGACTTCGGGCGGTCCGGTATTTTTCGGGCTGGGTATTTAGCGACTGCGTTTACAATGGCTTCGATGTGTTCGGGGCTGGAGCCACAGCATCCGCCGATGATGTTCAGGAAGCCATCCCGGGCGAAACCTTCGATGATCTCTGCCATCTCTTCCGGGGTTTGATCGTATTCACCAAACTCGTTCGGCAGACCTGCGTTGGGGTGGGCCGATACATAGGTTTCGGCCTTGTTGGCCAGCTCTTCGACATATGGCCGCAATGCGTCTGCACCCAAAGCGCAGTTAAGGCCGACGGAGATCGGTTTGGCGTGGGCAATCGAGTTGTAAAATGCCTCGGTGGTCTGGCCGGACAAGGTTCGGCCAGAGGCATCGGTAATGGTGCCGGAGATCATGATCGGCAGTTCGATGCCGCTGTCTTCGAAAAACTGTTGAGTGGCGTAAATGGCGGCCTTAGCGTTCAGGGTGTCGAAGATGGTTTCGATCAGGATAATGTCGGAACCGCCTTCAACCAGACCGGATACCGCTTCGTAGTAATTATCGACCAGGGTCTGGAAGTCGACGTTACGGAAGCCGGGGTTGTTTACGTCTGGTGACAAAGATGCTGTGCGTGATGTAGGGCCCACCGCACCGGCGACAAATCGAGGTTTGTTCGGGGTTTTCTTCGTGTATTCGTCGGCGATCTGACGCGCAATTTTTGCCGATTCGACATTCAGCTCGCGCGCCAGTGACTCCATGCCGTAATCCGCTTGAGACAATTGCGTCGAGTTGAATGTGTTCGTCTCAATGATGTCTGCGCCCGCGTCCAGGTATTCCGCGTGGATATTGCGGAGCAGGGCGGGCTGGGTCAGGTTCAGCAGGTCGTTGTTGCCCTGCACATCGTGGGCAAAGTCTTTGAACCGATCGCCTCGAAAGTCGGCTTCATCCAGTTTCTGGTTCTGGATCATGGTACCCATGGCGCCATCGAGAACCAGAATGCGTTCTTTAAGGGCGAGATGGAGCTGTTCCAGACGGCTGCTGCGATCGGTCATAGGTAAATCTTCCGGAGTCATGAATAACATCTAATAAAGGTAGTGCGGCGGGATCATAGCAAAAATGCAACAGAAGGTCTTAGTACAGATGATCATTATCAAGTGACTGAAAATTAGGAGTGAAGACGGCGCAAATACGGGAAACTAGTTACCTCAGGAATGCTTGACTGTTTTACTTGGTCTTTCAACTTTGATCCAAGTCTCTTAAAATGGAAGCTACATTTGAAAACAGGTAGGAAGCATGGCCGTGGTAACTGTGACTGATTCCGCACGAGATTATCTCGCAAGCTTGATTGAAAAACAGGATGTCGAAGGCATGGGGGTTCGTATCTTTGTAACCCAGCCGGGTACCCGAAATGCGGAAACGTGTTTGGCTTATTGTCCGCCAAACGAAGTGGTGCCGACGGACGAAGCGAAAGATCTGGAAAAATTCATGCTGTATCTGGATCACAACTCTGTACCGTTTTTGGAAGATGCTTTCGTGGATTACTCGAAAGACCAGATGGGCGGACAGCTGACCATCAAAGCGCCGAACGCGAAGGTTCCGCAGGTTTCTGACGATGCGCCGCTGCCGGAGCGCGTTCAGTACGTACTCGCATCCGAAATCAATCCAAACCTGGCGGCTCATGGTGGTGACGTGTCTTTGGTCGAGATCGTTGATGAATCCGTAGCCGTGCTTCGTTTTGGTGGCGGCTGCCAAGGCTGCTCTGCCGTCAGCCTCACCCTGAAGCAGGGTGTCGAGAAAACGCTGAAAGAACGTGTGCCAGAAATCACGGCTGTTCGTGACGTAACGGATCATACGCAGACTGAAAACGCTTATTACCAGTAATTCCTGCCCCGCGTAGTCGCGTTTCCCTCCTTGAGCAGGTGGCGGTGTTTGCCGCCTCCTGCCGGTATCACGCCTTCTGGCTGGCAATGCGGCCAATGTGCCCGGCGCATGGCTGCTTCATTATTTGTCATATAAATACATGTTTAATGCGGTAGTGTGCCGCTTAACTCGAACAATAACCCGCACGGCTGCGGGGATGATGCTTGGGGTCGCGCTTGTCTGAATACTCTTTTCTAGTGGTGCCTGCAGTGGCTGCGTTTGTCGGTTGGGTCACTAACTGGCTTGCCATACAAATGTCGTTCTATCCTGTTCAGTTTGTTGGAATAGGCTTTCTCGGTTGGCAGGGTGTAATACCGCGCAAAGCGGAAAAAATGGCTCACATTTGTATCGACCAAACACTGCAGCAGTTTGGAGATCTGAATACGGTTTACCGCAAGCTTGAACCCCATAAAATCGTCGAGCACGTGGTTAATCTTGTCTCTCCAAGGCTGGATGAGTATATCGACTCCATGATGTACGAAGTTCAGCCCGTACTCTGGGACAATCTGCCGCTTTTTGTCCGCTCCCGAATCTATCGATGGGCCCGGGAGCAATTGCCTTCGCGGATCGAAGAGTTGGTTGATGATATCGGTGACGATCTCGACAGCCTTGTTGACTTGAAAGCTCTGTTAAGTCGTCAATTGCAAGCCCACCCGGATCTCATGAACCGAATCTTCCAGGAAGCCGGTGCGGTGGAGCTGAGGTCTGTGGTGAATCGCGGTGCATTAATTGGCGCCTTGCTCGGGGCTGCTTTGTTACCGCTCTGGGTTCGGTATCCGGAGCCGTGGGCTTTACCTGTGGGGGGGTTCTTCATTGGTTTTATAACCAACTGGTTGGCCATTAATCTTATCTTTGCTCCGTTGAAGCCGCGTCGATTTCTGTTCTGGAAGGTTCAGGGGTTGTTTTTGCGTCGCCAGGACGAAATCAGCGATGTTTGGGCCAGACTCGTCGCGGAGGAGTTGATTACGGTAGAGCAGGTCGCAGATGCGATGGTGAACGGTGAGCAGGGCAGTCGAACTCGCGCCATTCTGCAGAAGCATCTCCGGCCGATGCTGGACGAATCGCTGGTGCTGAAAATGGCGGCTCAAGTAAGCGTCGGGCTCGAAGGCTATACCGATTTGAAGCGTGTTATGAACGATAAGGCCGTGATTGCCACAAAAGATGTGTTTTCCGACCCGAACTTTAAAAAAGAGCGGGCGCCAGCGGTGGCCACCGTGCTATCCGAGCAAATGAAGGCCTTAAAGCCTGAAGAGTTTCAGGACATCCTGCGCCCGGCGTTCCGTGAAGAGGAGCTCCAGCTAATGCTGGTGGGTGGTCTTTTCGGTGCAGCTGCCGGTTTGGTTCAAGTCTTGGGAGTAGCCTATCTTCCTATGATGCCCTTTGGTTTTTAGTGCATCCCAGGTAAATGGCCGGGTGCTGGCGAGCCCCGAAACCGGTCACAGGCAGTTTGTGGGGCGAGGTAATCCTGCTATTTTGCAGGCAGTTTTTGCCGGAGTGCCCGGGAACAGTTGCATCAGATAAATGCTGTTCCCTTTTTGGTCGCCCAATGCATCTTTCACCGCTTTAACGAATAGCCGGTTGGAGGGAGGCGACATTTCATGTTTTGTATAAAATTCCCTCAGAAACTCTATGATTTCCCAATGTTTATCATTCAGCGTGATCTGGTCTTCGGCAGCAATGATTTCCGCCACACCTGATGTCCAGTCGGTGGCGTTTTCCAGAAAGCCTTCGTTATTTCGTTCGGGTAGATTTGCGATGCTCATGTTTACCAGCTGATAACCTTTTCATGTTTCTGTGTAAGCTGAACCAGTCCCTCAAAATCCACTGTATTGCTCGAATCGTAGAGCGTGTCGAGCGCTCTGGCGGCGATATCGGCTTTCAGTCCGTACAGCTTGCAAGGGGCTTCCAGTTGGGCGCCAGCAATGCTGAGCACGCCGTTCTCGATGAGCATCAGGGTGTCAGAAGGCAGCAATGCTTGCATGCACAACTCGTATCGTGGGTGCTCTGGCGTCTTGTTCAGGATATGAAGCGTAGGGTGGGGGTTCATAATATCTGCTCGCTAGCTTGCGAATACCACGTGAGTGTGGCCGTTCAGTAGCTCTTGAATGTTGCTGGATAGCTCTACGCCAGACAGCATGGTTTCTGAGCTCAGGCCGTATTTATGGCAGGCACGCTCATCAGCGATCAGTGCCTCGATGCCGAATAACGGCGCAGCAGACAGGTTTTTCTCGGCGGACTTTTGGCCTAGCTCGTCGGGTTGTTGTCCTTTGCGAAGCCAGTTAACGCCCGGGCCTGTAAACAGCATAGCCGCAGGCTGATCAAATGCAGCCAGTGAAAAGGCCATGTCCAGTGCTTCCCGCCCTGACCATGACCCGTAGGGTGCTTGGTCGATCACGATGAGTGTGGTCACGTCAGCTTCCCCCATGGAAATAAACAGTTCTGTCGGCAGCCCGCTTACCTTCAACCCATTCACCCAACCCGGCAATCTCGAACGGAGAACGAAGGTTGTTGGCGGGCAGTTCGTAGCGAGCCTGTTCCGTTTCGTTTATCAGTCCCCGGCGCAAGGCGGAGGCAATACAGGCGGTAGCGGGGATCTGGTGTTCTACAAGAAAGTCGGCCCACTGCTGCGACCAGTGCGTTTCATCCGAAGGGGGCGAGCTCAGATTGGATGCTAGGTGCACACCATCTCCGTATAGAAAGACACGGTCAATCTTGTGCCCGGCCGACAGTGCGGCTCTCGCGAACATCAAGGCCGTTTGAGGTGCTTGAGTGGTCCATGGGGCACCGGTGATAACGAGCGTGTAAGCAAGCGAATTCGGCATGTGTCGGGATTCTGATAATGGGTAGATGCAGTTAGGCAGTGTACCTAAAGCAGAAACCCCGGCAAAGCGCCGGGGTTTCGGGAGGCTGGTTCAGCGGGCTGAATCAGTCTTCGCCGGTGAAGGCGCCAATCAGGTGCAACAAGCTGACGAACAGGTTGTAAATGTTCAGGTACAGCCCGGTTGTTGCCATGATGTAGTTGGTTTCACCGCCATTCACGATGCGGCTGGTATCGTAAAGGATGAAGCCAGACATCAGGAACACGATAGCTGCGCTCATGGCCAGGCTGAAAGCTGTGACCTGAACGCCGAACAAACTGGCGACGAACGCGCCTAGCATGCCAACGATCACCACCATCATGCCGGCTACCAACATACCGCGCATGAAGCTGAAGTCTTTCTTGGTGGTCAGAACGTAGCCTGACAGACCCAGAAATACAACAGCGGTGCCGCCCAGTGCCTGCATAACGATTTGGCTACCATTCGCAAACTGAAGGTAGTGCATCAGAATGGGGCCCAGTGACAGACCCAGCAGGCCTGTAAAGGCAAAAACGACACCGATACCGGCTGCGCTGTTAGCGGTTCGTGGAAGAACCAGCCATACCAGTGCCAGCGCGCCCAGGCTGCAAACCAGGCTTACGCCTTGGCTCAGGCCAATGCTCATGGAAACACCAGCCATAACAGCACTGAACAGAAGGGTCATTGCCAGCAGGGTGTAAGTGTTACGTAGAACCTTGGTGGCTTCCGGGCTGATGGCGCCGGTAGCGCTACCGCGAGCGACTTGGATGCCACCCTGGCTTTGAACGTTGTATTGCCTGTTATCCATTCTCGTCTCCGAATTTATCAAACGGCGGGTAGGGCAGGCCGATGCGCCTCGCCACTTCCCTTTAACCTGAAGCCCATAATAAGGTTGTATGCGCAACTTTCAATCATTTGTGACAATAAAGAGGGTTAAGAAGTTCATTACAGTTCATTCACCTTGTCGGTGTTGGTGAATCGTTGATCAATATAGAGAAAGTGATCGAGAATTTTCATGAATTTCGATATAGACCGTTGACAGCATAAGCGATTCCGGTATCATGCACACCGCTGTCGAGATGACGGCAAGAAAGATGCGGTGGGCTGGCAGAGCGGCTGAATGCAGCGGTCTTGAAAACCGCCGAAGGTTAATAGCCTTCCCGGGGTTCGAATCCCTGGCCCACCGCCATTTCTTCTTTCTTATCAATAAGTTCCAAGTTTTCCTCCCCAATACAGCAAATCCGAAGTCTTATTTTTACGCACTCGTGCCTCAGAGCGTTGTGTTAACCGCCCCTCAGCACGTGCACAGAACTATTTGCCCGCCAGAAATGCCTCTAGCGCTTCTACATCACCTGCTTTGGCATAAAGCCCTTGCTTGGTGCGACGCCATAAAATGTCGTCGGACGTGATGGCCCACTCGTTTTGCACTAGATAGCTCACCTCACGCTCGTAGAGTGTTCCAAGGAAGTGCTTACCCAGATCCTCGATGCACGCGCAATCTTGAAGGATGGTGCGGGATAGGGTGCCATAGGTTCGCGCGTAACGGCGGGCGATTGGGGTAGGTAGCCACGGATACTCTTCTTTGAGCGCGCTGATCAGGTTGGCCTGATTATCGAAATCGCCTCCGGGCAGGGCGGCAGTTTTCGTCCAGCGTTTTCCGGAGGTTTCAAAAAAATTACACAGTCTGTCGGTGGCTGCTTCGGCCAATTTACGGTAAGTGGTGATCTTGCCACCGAATACCGAGATCAGGGGGGCTTGGCCTTTTTCCGCGCTCACCTCAAATGTGTAATCCCGCGACGCTTTCTGGGCATTCTCTTCCTCGCCATCCATCAACGGACGCACGCCTGAATACGACCAGATGACGTCTGTAGGTTGCAGCTGTCGTTTGAAGTGATCGTTTACGACCCCCAGCAAATAGCTCGTTTCTTCTGGTGAAATTTTCGCTTTCGACGGATCGCCTTCGTATTCAACGTCGGTGGTGCCAATCAGGGAGAAGTTATCTTCATAAGGAATCACAAAGACAATGCGCTCGTCTTCGTTTTGGAGGATGTAGGCCTCTTCTTCCTGATTCAGTCTTGGCACCACGATGTGGCTGCCTTTCACCATGCGAATCATCTTGGGCGCTTGCATCGACAGTGCTTCACCGAACAAGGCACTCACCCAGGGGCCGGATGCGTTCACGATCGCTTTCGCTGTGACCGATTTCTCGTCATTTGTAAGGGTGTTTCGAAGCGTTACCTGCCACGCCTTGGCTCCGCGTTTTGCGTTGACGCATTTGGTTCGCGTCATGATGGTGGCACCGGCTTGCTCTGCTTTTTTGGCGGTCAGAACAACCAATCGGGCATCGTCAACCCAGCCGTCGGAGTATTCGAAACCACGGGTCAGTTCCGGCTTAAGCGGACCGGAGTCGTTAAAGCGGATCGAGCGAGAGCCGGGTAACATTTCACGCTTGGCCAGATGGTCATAGAGAAAAAGTCCGGTTCGAATCATCCAGGCGGGGCGGAGATGGGAGCGGTGGGGCAGGCGAAATCGCATCGGGTGCATGATGTGCGGAGAATTGCGTAACAAGGACTCCCGTTCAGCCAGCGCCTTTTGCACCAGCCGGAATTCGTAATGCTCCAAATAGCGCAGCCCTCCGTGAATCAGTTTGCTGCTGTTTGACGACGTAGCGGACGCCAGATCATTCATTTCGCACAGCAGAACCTTCAATCCGCGGCCAGCGGCATCCATTGTGATGCCTGTACCATTAATGCCGCCGCCGACGACAACGACATCGTAGTGGGGGTGTTCTGCTGACATTTCTGATGCTCTCCGACGCTTTGGTAGATTCGTTTCGCTATTATGCGAAAGTCTTAGATGTTCGTAAAGGAAAATAAGAAAACAAACGAACGTCGCGAGGAGGGTGTTTGGGGATTAAAAAAGAGACTTAAACCAAATGCAGGGTAACGTTGTGCTCTCTGAGCATTTTCGAAATTTCTTCAGGTGGTTTTTCGTCAGTGAACACATGGTCTGCTTGAGTGATGCTGCCCAGGCGAACCATGGCGTTCCGGCCAAATTTGGAGTGGTCTGCAGCCAGCAGCGTTTGGCTGGAATTGGCGATGATGGCTTGAGCGACTCGTACTTCGCGATAATCAAAATCCAGAAGTGAACCGTCATTGTGGATGCCACTGATCC
The DNA here is from genome assembly GCF_030718085.1 of Marinobacter sp. MDS2. Taxonomy (NCBI): domain Bacteria; kingdom Pseudomonadati; phylum Pseudomonadota; class Gammaproteobacteria; order Pseudomonadales; family Marinobacteraceae; genus Marinobacter; species Marinobacter sp. MDS2. The sequence goes on along the minus strand of NZ_JAVAJF010000001.1, from coordinate 152,848 downwards.
CGATAATGCCAAAATCCATTTTGAACTGGTTGATGAAATCACGGGTTGCCTCGCCGACAATGCCGCCATCGCGGCTTCTGACTTCACCGCCGGCGATGATCACGCGAAAATCTTCTTTGGCTGAAAGAATCGAAGCGACATGGAGGTTGTTCGTGACCACCTGTAAGCCATTTTTTGCCAGCAGGGCCTTGGCAATGGTTTCCGTGGTAGTGCCGATATTGATGAACAGCGAAGCATTGTCGGGAATGAGCTTTACCATGGCCTCGGCGATACGTTCTTTCGCCTCGAGGTCCATGATTTTCCGGGCTTGATAGGCGGTATTAACGGTGCTCGAGTCGATCCCGGCTCCGCCGTGGTGTCGCCGTAACTTCTTGTGCTTGGCGAGCTCGTTTAAATCCCGGCGTATGGTCTGCGGCGTAACCTGAAACTGTTCGACCAACTGATCGGTAGTGACGAAACCATTTTCCTGGATCAACTCCAGAATGAGTTCCTGTCGGCGCCGCTGTGCCATTCAATACCCTCCGCAATTGACTGTTTACTGCTCGATTTCGCGTGAAAACGAAAATTCGGGGAAAGTTTAGTTGTTTTAATGGCTTTGTGCAGCTCTCCAGATGGGTTGGGGGCAATATGACTGCTATATAAGGGGGATGAGTCAAAATTCTTGGTATTTCTTTTTCAAAAAAGCAAAAATGCGAACAAAAATGAAGCCGAGGCCGATAGCACATGAGTCAGTATCTACTTTCCATTGATCAAGGAACCACCAGTTCCCGGGCTATTCTTTTTGATCTGGACGGCAATATCCATGCAGTTCGACAAGAAGAATTCCCCCAGCATTTTCCAGACAGCGGATGGGTTGAGCACGACCCGGAGGATCTTTGGTCAACGGTGAAGCGCACCTGCGACGCGGTGATGGCGGAAGAGTTTGGTCCGGACGATGAGGTGCTTGGGGTCGGTATCACCAATCAGCGTGAAACAACCATCATCTGGGACCGGAAAACCGGGAAGCCGGTCTACAACGCTATCGTTTGGCAAGACCGGCGAACCGCAGATTACTGCAAGTCACTCAAGTTGAGCTCCCATGAGCCCTGGGTGCACGGTAAAACCGGGCTATTGATTGACCCTTATTTTTCAGCCACCAAAATTCGCTGGATTCTCGAGAATGTCTCGGGCGTCAGGGAGCGGGCGGAAAGGGGAGAGCTGGCCTTCGGTACCGTGGATACCTTTATCTTGTGGCGCCTCACCGGTGGTCGGGTGCATCGCACCGACGCCACTAATGCCAGCCGAACGCTGTTGTTTAACATTCATACCCAACAGTGGGACCAAGATCTGTTAGAGATGTTCGGTATTCCGGAATCGTTGTTGCCCGAGGTGATGGATTCATCCGACGACTTCGGCGAAATCACCGAAGGCGGCGCGCTTAACGGAAGCTCCGTGTACGGAATCGCCGGTGACCAGCAGGCCGCGCTGTTCGGGCAAACCTGTTTTGAAGTGGGTATGGCCAAGAGCACCTACGGCACCGGCTGCTTTTTGATGCTCAATACCGGTGATAAGGCGCTGCGCTCGGAGCACCGGCTGCTCACTACCGTGGCGTATCGCCTGAACGGCAAAACCACTTACGCGTTGGAAGGCAGTATTTTTATTGCCGGAGCCGCGATCCAGTGGCTACGGGATGGCCTGCAGCTGATCAACAACGCCTGCGATACCGAACCGCTGGCACAGGGAACGCCCGTTGATCACGGAGTGTATCTGGTGCCTGCTTTTACCGGACTTGGCGCACCTTACTGGGATCCTGACGCACGAGGGGCTATCTTTGGTTTAACGCGGGATACCGGTATCAAAGAGATTGTGACCGCCGGATTGCAGTCTGTGTGTTACCAGACCAAGGATTTGCAGAAAGCGATGGAAAAAGACGGGATTCGCCCGACTACACTTCGGGTAGACGGCGGGATGGTCGCCAACAGCTGGGTGCTGCAGTTCCTGGCCGACATACTAGGGGCAACGGTGGATCGTCCGTCGCTGGTCGAAACCACTGCGCTGGGTGTTGCGTATCTGGCCGGGCTGAAAGCCGGGGCGTATCAATCGCTGGACGATTTATCGGATTTATGGCGCTGCGATCGCAGGTTTGAGCCTGTGATGTCAAAGGAGCATCGCGACCGTTTGTACGAGGGCTGGATCAATGCGGTGCAAAAGCTATAGGCAGGCAAGGGCTTAGCTAACCTAAGCCCGAGCTCTATTGCAGCTTGCACTGGATCCCAGTGCCCGGACACGTTTTCACAAGAACAACAAGGAAGACACATGTCCTTAACGCTCGAGAACCTTTCCCGAATCGTCGACGGGGTCGATTACATTCGGAATGCCAACCTGACATTTGAGGCTGGCTCGTTCAATGTTTTATTGGGGCGGACGCTCGCAGGTAAAACCTCGCTGATGCGTTTGATGGCGGGGCTGGACAAGCCGACCGAAGGCCGTTTGATCTATAACGGCAACGATGTAACCGGTCAGAGTGTCCAGCGCCGTAACATTTCAATGATCTATCAGCAGTTCATCAATTACCCGAATCTTTCTGTCTACGAGAATATCGCTTCACCACTGCGCCTAGCGAAGATGCCGGAATCGGAGATCGATCGGCGAGTCATAGAAACCGCGGCTATGCTGCGAATCGAACCGCTTTTAAAACGGTTTCCCCTCGAGCTCTCCGGAGGCCAACAGCAACGCACAGCCATGGCAAGAGCCTTGGTGAAAGACGCGACTCTGGTGCTTTTCGATGAGCCTCTGGTGAATCTCGACTACAAGTTGCGCGAAGAGTTGAGGGCCGAATTGCGGGATTTGTTCCGCGAGCGTCAGTGTATTGCGGTTTACGCAACCACCGAGGCCAACGAAGCCTTGGCTTTGGGCGGAACCACCACACTGCTTCACGAAGGCCGTGTGGTCCAGAGTGGTCCAGTGATGGACGTATACCGCAAGCCGGTGAATACGCTGGCCGCTCAACTATTCAGCGAGCCACCGATGAACCTGATTCGTGGCCGTGTTTCGGATACGGAACTGTCGTTCGATGAAGATACCCGCCACGCTCTGACTCAGGAACTCGCCAATCTAAAGCCCGGCGAATACTGGTTCGGTATCCGGCCCAGTCACATTGCCCTGACACCCGCCAACGAGGACGATCTTGAGATCCCCGTGGAAGTGGCGCTGAGTGAAATCAGCGGCTCTGAAACCTTTATGCATGTCGAGAGCCGCCATTTCGAGATGGTCACTCAATCGATGGGCGTGCATCAATATCACACAGGCGCACCCATTCGCGTGTACCTGCCGGTCAACAAACTGTTTGTATTCGATACCCACGAACAGCTGGTACATACGCCGTCGCAGCGTTCGGGGAGGGGAGTGTAATGGCTGAGATTCACCTGAAGTCCCTGGCTCACAGCTACAGCAAATCGCCATCCGGCCCCGACGATTACGCGATTCGTCAGCTCGATCACGTTTGGCAAAAAGGAGGGGCGTATGCACTCCTCGGGCCATCCGGATGTGGCAAGAGCACGATGCTCAATATTATTTCGGGCTTGGTTCAGCCATCGGAAGGCGAAGTTTTATTTGATGGCAAGCGAGTCAACGCACTCTCGCCAAGGGACCGGAATATCGCCCAGGTTTTTCAGTTTCCGGTGATTTACGATTCTATGACCGTCTACCAAAACCTCGCGTTTCCGTTGAAGAACAACAAAGTGCCTGCGGCACGTATCAAGGAGCGTGTGCAGGAAATCGCTGAAGTGCTGGAGATCGAAGACAAACTGCATAAAAAAGCCAAGAACCTCACCGCCGACGAAAAACAGAAAGTGTCTATGGGGCGCGGGCTGGTGCGGGAAGATGTGTCTGCCATCTTGTTTGATGAACCACTCACGGTCATCGACCCGCAGCTGAAGTGGAAGCTGCGCCGCAAGCTCAAACAAATCCACGAGCAGTTCGATATCACCATGGTTTACGTCACCCACGATCAGCTAGAGGCGTCCACTTTTGCTGACAAGATCGCGGTTATGTACGACGGCCAGATCGTACAGTTTGGCACCCCGACCGAGTTGTTCGAGCAACCCAATCACACCTTCGTTGGCTACTTTATCGGCAGTCCGGGGATGAATCTGATCGACGTTGAACGCTGCGCTTCGGGCGTTCGTTTTGGCTCCACCGACGTGGCCTTGGAGGGCTGGCGGCTTGAGCAATTAAACCGACTTGAATCAACCAATCTAAAGATCGGTATTCGGCCTGAATTCATAAAGTTAAGCCATAAACCTGAAGTTAGTTCGTATGAGGCTAAGGTGTTGGATATGGAAGATCTTGGCACCTACAAAATCATCGATGTAGACCTGGATTCGCAGGCGTTGAAGGTACGGGTTGATGAGGATTTCAATGCCGAGGTCGGCAGCCATGTTCACCTTACTTTGCCGCCTGAATGGACCATGCTGTATGTCGATGAATTCCTGATGCAGGAGCAAGCGTGATGGATAAAATCCCGAATAACCGAGCCTGGTGGTTGGTGTTGCCGGTGTTCCTGTTGGTAGCGTTTTCGGCGCTTATCCCGCTGATGACCGTGGTCAACTATTCAGTACAAGACATCTTCGGGCCGGGGCAGGCGTACTTTGTCGGTACGGAATGGTTCAAAGAAGTCCTGACGGATGAGCGCCTTCAGGATTCGTTGCTGCGCCAGTTCTTGTTCTCGGGCGCCGTACTGCTGATCCAGATTCCGCTGGGTATCGGGGTTGCGTTGATGATGCCGAAGTCTGGTATCAAAGGGTCCTTGTGTTTGATTCTGGTGGCCATTCCATTGCTGATTCCCTGGAACGTGGTTGGCACGATCTGGCAGATTTTTGCGCGTGGTGACATTGGGTTGTTTGGCTGGGGTATTAACCAGTTGGGCGTGGACTATAACTACACCGGAAGCACCGTCGATGCGTGGTTAACGGTCCTGTTAATGGACGTGTGGCACTGGACCCCATTGGTGGCGTTGCTGTGCTATTCCGGCCTTCGCGCGATTCCGGAAGCCTTCTATCAGGCCGCGGAAATTGACCGGGCTTCCAAATGGGCGGTGTTCCGTTACATCCAGCTGCCCCGGCTTAAAAGCGTGCTGATCATTGCCGTGTTGCTGCGGTTTATGGACAGCTTCATGATTTACACCGAACCCTTCGTTCTGACCGGTGGCGGCCCGGGTAGTTCGACCACCTTCCTGAGCCAAACCTTGACCACCATGGCGATCGGGCAGTTTGATCTTGGCCGTGCGGCCGCCTTCTCGCTGATCTACTTCCTGATTGTGTTGCTGATTTCGTGGTTGTTCTTCACCGCGATCACTCACGCTGACAAAGAACAATAAGGAGAGTGTGATGAAACAAGCCCGCTCGAAAAATGTCGCCATCACCGTGTTTATTGTTCTGCTGCTAACCCCCGTGTACTGGTTGCTGAACATGTCGTTCAAAACCAATCAGGAAATTCTTGGTGGGCTGACCATGTGGCCTGAGAACTTCACCCTTGAGAATTATGTGGTGATTTTCACCGACCCCAGTTGGTACAACGGCTATCTGAATTCCATGGCCTACGTGACCATCAACGTCATTATCACTTTGCTGGTGGCTCTGCCCGCGGCTTATGCATTCAGTCGTTACAAGTTCCTGGGCGACAAGCATCTGTTTTTCTGGTTGCTCAGCAACCGCATGGCGCCACCTGCGGTGTTCCTGTTGCCGTTCTTCCAACTGTATTCATCCATCGGTTTATTCGACACCCACATCGCGGTGGCCTTGGCTCACTGTCTGTTCAACGTGCCGCTGGCGGTATGGATACTGGAAGGGTTTATGAAAGGGGTGCCGCGAGAATACGACGAAATGGCCTACATTGATGGCTACAGCTTTCCGAAGTTCTTCGTGAAGGTGTTTTTGCCCATGATCCGCTCCGGTATTGGTGTCACGGCGTTCTTTGCGTTTATGTTTTCCTGGGTTGAGCTGCTGCTGGCAAGAACATTGACCAGTGTCGATGCCCAGCCCATCGGCGCCATCATGACACGCACCATAGGGGCAAGCGGTATTGATTGGGGCGTTCTGGCCGCCGCGGGTGTGCTCACCATTATCCCGGGCTTACTGGTGATCTGGTTTGTTCGGAATCACGTGGCCAAAGGCTTCGCGCTCGGGCGCGTTTAAGGAGATAACCTATGATTGCGTGGATGAACTGGACGCCCAGCGTCGCCATTTTTTTCGCAGTCATTGCCGCCATACTGGCGGTTATGACGGTTTACGAAATTGTCTCCCCATGCACCGAGCGCAAGGGCTTTCTACCGATTGAAACAACTCGAGGTGACCGGCTTTTCATTGGGCTGCTATCCGCGGCTTATATTCACCTGGCGTTTCTGGCGGTCAGTGACATCAGTTTATGGGTCGCGCTGGGCGTTTCCGTCCTGTGGGCGTTGGTGCTGTTGCGTTGGGGCTGAGCGCAGGGCGATGAAATTTGTAAAAGGTTCGTTTGCGAACTAGCTTGTAATCAGTGTTTGAAAACGACCATTCAGTTTATACGAACACGGTTTTCATGGAGTCACTGAAAGGTAATGAAACCCCGAGTGCGGTTTGTGGCGCTCTCTCAATAACAACAGTAAATGAGGTCGGATATGTCCAAGAATAAAAAACATCCCGGGGCCCTGATACTCAGCGCGGCTATTGCCGCAGCGGCGATGGGGCTCAGCCTGCAAGCCTACGCGGATCAATATTCAGACGCCGCTGAAAAGTGGGTAACGAATGAGTTCAAACGATCGACGCTGACCAAACAGCAGCAACTCGAAGAGATGGCGTGGTTCACCGAGGCAGCAAAAGACTTCCGCGGCATGGAAATCAATGTGGTTTCTGAAACCATCGCGACCCATGAATACGAATCCAATGTTCTCGCCAAAGCGTTTACCGACATCACCGGCATCAAGCTCAACCACACCTTGATTCAGGAAGGCGATGTTATCGAGAAGCTGCAAACCCAGATGCAGTCCGGCCGTAATATTTACGACGGTTATGTCAACGACTCGGATTTGATCGGCACCCACGTGCGCTACGGCAAGGTGGTTGCGGTTGAAGACATTATGAACGGTGCGGGCAAAGACCTGACGTTGCCAAGTTTGGATCTGGACGACTTTATCGGGCTGGATTTCACCACCGGGCCGGACGGCAAACTGTACCAGTTGCCGAGCCAGCAATTTGCCAACCTGTATTGGTTCCGGGCGGACTGGTTTGAAAGAGACGATCTCAAGAAACAGTTCAAGGACCGATACGGTTACGAACTTGGGGTGCCCATCAACTGGTCTGCGTATGAAGACATTGCCGAGTTCTTTACCGTCCACGTGAAAGAGATCGACGGAGAGAAAGTGTATGGTCACATGGATTACGGCAAAAAAGACCCGTCTCTGGGCTGGCGCTTTACCGATGCCTGGTTCTCTATGGCCGGTGCCGGCGACAAGGGGTTACCTAACGGTTTACCGGTAGACGAGTGGGGCATTCGTGTTGAAGGCTGCCACCCGGTTGGTTCCAATGTGTCGCGCGGCGGCGCTACCAACGGGCCAGCAGCGGTTTATGCAACCACCAAGTACGTTGACTGGATGGAGAAATACGCGCCGCCTGAAGCGACTGGCATGACCTTCTCTGAATCCGGCCCGGTTCCGGCTCAGGGCAACATTGCTCAACAGGTGTTCTGGTATACCGCCTTTACGGCAAGCATGATCGAAGATGGTCTGCCGGTGGTGAATGAAGACGGTACACCTAAATGGCGGATGGCACCTTCACCCAGGGGGCCGTACTGGGAAGAGGGCATGAAACTGGGGTATCAGGACGTAGGTTCCTGGACGTTCCTGAACTCTACACCCGAGAAGCGTCGCTTGGCTGCGTGGCTGTATGCACAGTTCACGGTTTCCAAGACGGTTTCCCTGGAAAAAACCATCGCAGGCCTGACCCCCATTCGTGATTCCGACATCAACTCGGACTACATGACGGAAATGGCCCCGAAACTCGGTGGTCTTGTCGAGTTCTATCGCAGCCCTGCGCGTGTGCAGTGGACCCCAACCGGTACCAACGTGCCAGACTACCCAAAACTGGCGCAGCTCTGGTGGCAGTTCATTGCGCAGGCAGCCAGTGGCGAAGCAACGCCTCAAGAAGCGCTGGATGGTTTGGCGGATGCTCAAGACCGTGTAATGCAACGTTTGGAGCGGGCTAATGTCATGCCCAATTGCGGTCCGAAACTCAACGAGCCTCGCGACCCCCAGTACTGGTTGGATCAGCCCGGTGCACCTAAGCCGAAACTGGCGAACGAAAAAGTGCAGGGCAAGACCGTGCCTTACAAGGAACTGCTGAAAACCTGGGAGGACGCTCGTAAAAGCTGACCCCTGAAAGGATCTGCCCGCCGAAACCGTGTTCGGTGGGCAGGTTCGCCTGATCTTTCCTTTGGTGCGTCTATCTTCGTATTGCCTTTACCCCACCGTTCCTCGACCATAACCGGTGAACTGAAAGGAGGTGTTTTATGGCGCACGACGACAAGTTTGCCGAGCAGGATGAGCGCAAGAATCGTCGATTCTCGGTATCGGCCAATCGGGGTAACGCGAGCCACCGAATTCGCTACGTTGAATCCGGCGGGGCCGCTATAGATACAGAAGAGTGTACGTTCTGTCAGGCATTGCCTGATGCGGAGCGTAAAGGAGCCGTGTCGAAGACCGAAGTGACCAAGGGCCAGCATCCCAAGTAAGAATGATGGCCCTCCGCTTCAGATCAGATGTCGGTTCGGCCAGGGAAGGTGGCGTTTTTGCGCGCTGCTGCGCGTTTTGCCCGAGCTTCCAGTTGCTCGCTGTGGTTAGAAGGCACGGCCCAGCCCTGGATATTCTCCTCCACAAGCTGCACAAGTGCATCGATGTGACCCGGCGTCGCGTTGAGGCAGGGGATGTACGCAAACGCCTCGCCGCCTGCTTCCATAAAGTATTCCCGATTTTCCTCATCGATTTCTTCAACGGTTTCCAGACAGTCCGCTGAAAAGCCCGGACAGAATACATCGATCGACTTCACGCCATTCGCAGGCAGTGATTTCAGGGTTTCATCGGTATAGGGCTGCAGCCATTCTTCGCGGCCAAAACGCGACTGGAAGGTGGTGAGGTATTCTTCGCTATTCAGCCCCAAGCGTTCCGCCAGCAAACGCGAAGTTTTATGGCATTCGCAGTGGTACGGATCCCCTTTCAGCAGGTACTTCAGTGGAATACCGTGATAAGAAAGAATCAGCTTTTGCTTGCGCCCGTGTTCGGCCCAATGAGCTTCAATGTGCTGTGCCATCGCCTCGATATACGGAGGGAAGTCATGGTAGTGGGACACAAAACGGAAGTCGGGAAGCCAGCGGCGCCCCATAAAGTCTTTGGAAACCGCGTCAAAGGTTGAAGCCGACGTCGATGCGGAATATTGCGGGTACAAGGGAAGCACCAGAAGTTTATTGACGCCTTGCTGCTGCATCTCGTCCAGTACTCGCGGGATAGAAGGGTTGCCGTAGCGCATGGCAAACCCCACCACCACGTTGCTTCCGTATTTTGCCTGTAAGGCCTCGCGGATGCCTTCGGCTTGCTTGGCGGTATGTACCAATAGCGGAGACCCTTCGGGAGACCACACGCCTGCGTAGGCTTTGGCACTTCGTCTGGGGCGAATGCGCAGGATCACGCCATGAAGTATCAGCCACCAGAGTGGGCGTGGTACTTCCACCACGCGTGGGTCCCATAAAAACTCAGCCAGATACTTTCTCAACGCTGACGGGGTGGGAGCATCGGGGGTGCCCAAATTCGTGACAAGAACGCCCAGCCGTTCGGCCTGGGAGTGGCTGAAATTTTCAGTCCCTTGGTATGGCATTGAAACTTTCCGGTTGTGGGGTGTTAACTTTGGTGGTTTTGCTGCTGCGTATGCATACGGCCAATCAACCCGGTGAGATCATAACCGGCTTGATATGCTTTCGAGAGCAGATCTTGTGGGTCTTGTTCTCGCGCTGAACTGAGGGCCCATAATACGGTGCTGCGTGTGCCGGACCGACAAAACGCCAGAGCAGGTTTTTCTGCCTCTTTGAACATGGGGGCAAACGCATCGACATCATCATCAGTAATATGGCCCGAAGCAACAGGCAGATACACCCACTTTAACCCATGTTCTTCTGCGCTTGCTTTGATGTCGGTCATCGGAGGCTGACCGAATTCTTCGCCATCGGGCCGATTCGCGATCAGGGTCTTGAAGCCCAGGCGGGCAATTTCGGCGATATCGTCGATGGCGATTTGAGGCGCGACAGAAATGTTGTCGTCAATTTTTCTGATATCCACTGGGCTTCTCCAAAGGTTGGATAAGCCGGGCTTGATAAGCCCGGCACGGATTCGAGCGTGATCGCTGGATTTTCCTCAGGCAGATTGCGCGCGCTTCCGTTCGATAAGTTCAAAGAGCATCATACCTGCCACCATGGACGCGACAAAGACTATCCCTTTAATTTCACCTGCGCCGACGGCAACCAATGCCGGTCCCGGGCAGAAACCAGCGATGCCCCAGCCCACGCCGAACATTAAACTGCCACCCACCAGGCGTTTGTCAATCTTGGTGCTGGTTGGAAGTTTCATGTTGAAGCCAAGCAGCGATAGCGTGCGTTTTTTGGCGACCGTGAAGGCCACCAAACCTACTAGAATCGCGCCGCCCATGACAAGTGCAAGCGACGGGTCCCACAGACCGGCAAGATCGAGGAAGCCAAGCACTTTCGCCGGATTAGCCAAACCGGAAATGATCAGCCCCAAACCAAAAATCAAACCGGCAACCAAAGAGGTAATGTTGTATTTCATGGGATCAGGCTCCGATCAGGTGGCGAATAACGTAAACGGTAATAAAGCCCGTTGCCATGAAGCTCAGCGTGGCAACCAGCGAACGAGGTGAGAGACGTGACAGTCCGCATACGCCATGACCACTGGTGCAGCCGGAGCCGTAGCGCGTGCCGATGCCCACAAGCAGGCCGGCAATGATAATCGCCGGGAAGCCGGCGTTGACTTCGATTTTCGGTAGCTCGGCAAACAGCTTCCAGACGATCGGCGTTCCGATCAAACCGCCGAGAAAGGCCATGCGCCAGAGCATGTCGTTTCGCACGGGGGTTAGCAGTCCACCAAGAATTCCGCTAATGCCGGCGATGCGACCGTTAAACAAAAGGAAACTGGCGGCGGCAAGCCCCACCAAAATACCGCCAGCCAAGGCGCTGATGGGGGTAAATTCACTCCAGGCAATATCTATCATGCTTAACTCCGGTTGGTTGTTCGTTTTGGAATAAGCATATAATAACAGGAAATAAGCGCAAAAAAAGCCCGGCTTGGGATGCCGGGCAGAGGCGTGCGAGTAGTATCCATGAAAGACTTCCAGACAAACCGGCATCGACGGGGACACCGGTATTGAGAAGTATTGACCATATTTCGTACAACTCAAGCTTTGGCCCGATTCCTTTGAAAACATTTCTTCATATGCCGCCGTTCTTTATATTGAAGCCCTTCGTTATGCGGGTTACAGGGGGTTGCCGCAACCACTGCAATCAAAAGATGGCTGTAATATAATGCGTAACTAATCCTACGGCCCGTATTTAAGAGGTACTCATGTCTGAGCACGATGATCAAACCCCCGAGACAGATCCGCAGCTTCCGGGAAAGATTAAGGACTCTGCTCGTCAGATCTGGTTGGCAGGGCTTGGTGCCTATACCAAAGCTGAGGAAGATGCCGGCAAGTTTTTCGAACGACTGGTTCAGGAAGGTGAGCAGCTCGAATCGAAAACCCGTGGCGTTGTCGGCAAGCAGATTCGCACCGTAGAAGACCGGGTGGGAGAGGTGCGCGAGCGCGCAACCGGCACCTGGGACAAGCTTGAGCATATGTTCGATCAGCGCGTTTCCGGAGCTTTGCGCCGGTTGGGCATTCATCGCAAAGAAGATATCCAGGCGTTGGAAAGCCGCATCGAGTACCTTGAAGCTGAGCTGGCCAAGCTCCGAGGAGACTCAGCAAATGGCAGGGACGAAGAAGAATAGGTAACGCTTACAGATACGTCTCACTGATCAGTTTGACCTCTTCTTTGTCGTCTTCGGTAAGATGGGGCAGTATCAGGTGCAAAATCTGATACACCCCTTTCCCGGGATCGACGAACTCCCGATCATCCAGATGCGACAGCGTGTCGAAGCTGCTCCAGTAGCAAACAGTCAATGTCAGCTGCTGGCACAGAGCATCCAACTCCGCCGATTCGATGACCATTAAGCCCTGGCGCTTGAAGCTGGTACACAGCGATTCGAACGCCAAGGTTTTCTTCTTCAAGATTCGCCGAAAACGCACTTGCAGCTGGTCGTATCGGGACAGCACGTTCACCAGATCCTGATACATGAACCGATAGCGGGCCACCGCCTCGAACAACAGGTGCAGAAAGAAGCTGAACTGATCCAGTGGTACGTCTGCATCTTCCGGCACCGCGAGCAAATCCAGCATTTCAGCTTCAAAGCTTTTGAAAAGCTCTTCAACGATGTCGCCTTTACTTTTGAAGTGGTAGTAAAGGTTGCCCGGACTGATGTCCAACTCATCCGAGATCAACAGGGTGGTGACGTTCGGCTCACCCAGACTGTTGAACAACTGCAAGCTGGTGTTGAGTATCCTGTCCCTGGTTTTTATTTTCTTCATGACGGATCGGCTGGCCTATCAGAGTTCGAAACTGGCCCAGATCGGGCAGTGGTCAGAAGGACGGTCCATAGCCCGGATCTCATAGCTGACACCGGCATCCTTGGCTTTCGGTAGTAGGTTGTCACTGGCCATCACAAGATCGATACGAAGGCCTCGCTTGGGCTCGCGCTCGAATCCTTTGCTGCGGTAATCGAACCAGCTGAAGGTATCGGCTTCGTCAGGATTCAAATGCCGGAACACGTCGGTAAATCCGCGAGCTTCGACCTGGCTCAACCATTCCCGTTCTTCCGGCAGGAAGCTGCATTTTCCGGAACGGAGCCAGCGCTTGGCATTGTCCGGACCAATCCCGATGTCTTTGTCGGTGGGTGAAATGTTCATATCACCCATCAAAACAACATGGCCCGGTCGCTTGTTCAGCTCATCCAGCAGATCCATAAGATCGGCGTAGAACTTTTGCTTGGCGGGGAACTTGGTCGGGTGATCCCGGTTCTCGCCTTGCGGGAAGTAACCGTTAATCACGGTGAGCGGTTCGCCGTTCACGGTGAAATGGCCGGTAATGAGCCGGCGCTGTGCGTCTTCATCATCGGTTGCATAGCCTTTCACCACCTCGTCGGGTGCCTGCCTGGAAAGGAGCGCGACCCCGTAATGGGTCTTCTGACCATGGAAATGCACGTGGTAGCCGAGTTCTCGAATGGCCTCTTCGGGGAACTCTTCATCTCGAACTTTGGTTTCCTGAAGCCCGATGAAATCAGGATTCAGCTGTTCAATAACAGCCTCCAGTTGGTGCAAGCGAGTGCGGATACTGTTGACGTTGAACGACACGAACATCATGGTTGTGGAATCTCCGAATCAGTTTGGCCCGGAGTTTACCATATCGAAGGGGTATAACTGTTTGGCCGAGTGGCCGCAGGGTAAAGCTTCAGGAGGTCAGATCGCAGCCGGGGTGTTGGCTGATACGGTACCGGATGAGTGCGGTGTGGTTTGTTTCCTGGTTAGCCCGAATGTTGGTCAGGCCCTGATAGTGCGTTAACGCGCCGTTTTGGTTGTAACCCAGAATGATGGGGTCTACCAGAAAACGTAATACCACGCTGGTCGGGCGAATCTGAATCACCACGTCTGCGTCGATAGCTGCATCGGGTGCCGGTTCGAGCACAAACCCGTAATGATCTCCGCTAGTTGGAGCGAGAAAACGAAAGGGAAGCGACTCTCCGGCTGTGACCGCTTGCCAGTTGGCCCTGACAAACTGATCAAACCCTGCATCGATCACCAAGCGATTGCTGTAGATGACCTGGAACCTTTTCCGATTTTCCGAAGGGGGTTGCCAGTCGATGGTTAGCTGGTTCGAGTCAGTGAAACGGATCTCCAGCGACTCGTCGAAATCCGGCTGGCGGAAAACGACGCTGGGCCGGCTCGGGTGTTTACCGTATTCCAGCGTTTTGACGGCAAACCGCCGATCGTCGGGGCCTTTGTGGTAACTAACGGTGTGCTCAAGGGGTTGGAACCCGGCATCTGAGCAAATTCCGGTGACTTGGTGCCGTTCTTCGTAAAGTTGGCTTTGGGTATCAACCGATTCGGCGGTTCCGGTAAATTCAAATGTTTCGGCTGCTGTCGGACCGCTGGTTAACAGTATTGCGCAGATCATTGCCCATTGATTCATGATGCCGGCTCCCGAACCAGATGATTTCGAATGAACAGCAACAATGGGAACAGCACAAGCCAGCCAGCCCCGATAACGACCAGAGACACGGCGTGGTTGGGGAGTGTCACTGCTCCCAGCTTGCTTGCGGACCAGTAGGCAAATGAGCCGGCACAGGGCGCCAGCACAAACGGCAGCCATGCCCGCTTCGCAACCCAGTTGAGGGAATGACACAAGGTGGTCATGAAAAGCGCCCAGATGGCCACCAGCCATACTGGCGAAATCTGAATGGCGTCAGGAGTTTCAATGCCTAAAATGCCAGCGTTCAGCCACAGGGAGTCCATCAGGCTGCCAAGGAAAACGCCAACCGCGATGAACCGCAGTTCGGCGCCACGCTGTGTACTCACCAGCAGCAGGTGGATGATCACAAATAGTAGCGCAAGCAACGAGGCTGCGAGGCTTGGGTAAAGTACACACACCAACCATCCGGTCTGGAACAACAAAAAATTGAGCGTATTCCGAACGGTGGCGGAGCTGATCATGACGCAGTAATGCTACGGTGCTTGTTGGCAGGCTTGGCCATTACTATGTGGGCGACGCCAATGGCACGTTCGCTGAAGCCCGCTTCGCAGTACGCAAAATAGAACTGCCATAAGCGTTGGAACCGGGTGTCATAGCCTTGTGCCGCCAACTCTTCGCGCTTGGCCATAAAGCGTACACACCAGTCGTGCAGTGTGCGGGCGTAGTGGAAGCCGAAGTCGTCCACCTGTGTGAGCACCAGGTCTGAGCCTCTGCTCATTGAACCCAGAATGGCGCCGAAGGATGGGATGAAGCTGCCCGGAAAAATGTATCGCTGAATAAAGTCCACGTTCTTCAAAGCGCGCTCATAGCGCTGCTCCGGCATGTTGATGGCTTGCACCAATGCAATGCCTTCGGGTTTGAGCAAGGCGCTGATCTGGCTCAAATAACTGTCAAGAAACTCCGGGCCGACCGCTTCAATCATCTCGATGGAGACGAGTTTGTCGAATTGGCCGGTCAAATCGCGGTAATCGTCAAATAACAGAGTGATTTTATCTTCAAGACCTTCGGCTTTCACTCGTGATCGAGCCAGCTCCAGCTGTTCCCGGGAGATGGTTGTCGTGGTGACATGGCAGCCGTAGTGTTTTGCTGCGTGAATGGCAAAGCCGCCCCAGCCGGTGCCGATTTCCATCACCTGGTCGTTTGGCTGCAAATTCAGTTTCTGGCAGATCACATCCAGCTTATGCACCGCTGCTTCGTCGAGTGTGGCGTCCGGCCGAGGATAGATCGCCGAGGAGTACATCATGGTCGGGTCAAGAAACTGGCTGAACAGATCGTTACCCAGATCGTAGTGGGCACTGATGTTCTTGCGGGAGCCTTCCGGTGTGTTTCGATTCAACCAGTGCAGACCTTTCAGCGCAGGCTTGCTGACCCAGCTGAACTTGTCCTCGAAGGCGTTCATGGTATCCACATTCCGGGTAAAAAATCGCAGAAGGGCGACAAGGTCGGGTGAGCTCCAGTCGCCTGCTACGAAGGACTCTGCGGCTCCCACACTGCCGCCGGTCAACAGATCGCGCCAGGTGCTGTGATTGTGAATAACCAACTCGGCTATTGGGTAGTTCGGATCATCATCGCCAAATACCTGTTCATCGAAGTCAGTTTCCCTGATACGCAATGTGCCTTTGCCAAGTTGAGCCAGCTGACGGCAAACCAGCTGCCTGGCAACCCGGCTCACCAATGGCAAACGTTGCGCGACGCTTGATTTGTTGCTGGAGGTGTTCACGTTCTCCATGAGGTTACCCTTCCTGTCGATGTGGTATCTGGTTGTTCCAAGAGGTGCGGCTCGGTGATGTCTGTGCCCTGATCGTCTGCGCCTCTGCGGTAGTCCGGTGCCTGGGCGTCCAGTTTGTCCGGGTGGGTGTAAAAGGGCGCGCCTTTGAGCTTTAGATTCAAAGCATTCCAATAGATCCCCACAACGCCTTTGAGGGATTCCAGCGGAAACCGCCGCAGGCTTCGATGGAGGGTTATACGATCCAAAGCAGTGCGTTGGACCACCAGCGTTGCATCAAACTGCTTCTGATGTGCCTGCTCGACATTCATGTGAATGCGCAGTTCGGAGCCCCGAAAGCTGAATAACCACAGATAATGCTGATCCATGCCATTGAACGGTGACACATGAAAGCGCTTGCTGAAGGCGAAACGCTCGGTATGCCATTGATCCGAACTACCCGCAGGTTTCTGGCATTCCAGGCAGTAAACGTGCCGTTCTTTCCAGGGCGTATTGGTGATCTGCGCCAGGATGACTTTGGGAATGTCGCCTTTTTCCGGGGCTTGGCCCTGTTCATAACACAGGTAAAAACTGACCGGGTTAAAAATGTGGCCGAAGTAGCGAGGGTGGGTAATCAGCTGTACGGGGCCATCCGGCAGCCAGCCGGTGGCCTCCTGAACCCGTTGATCTACGGCTCTGCGCAAATTCGGCTCGTCGGGATCCAGGTAATCCTTGCGCCGAAGCGCCAGCCAGTTAAACCGCTCAAGCGAGAAAAAGGGGCTGATGCTTGTGACTGTGCCCCATTCGTCGACGTCCAGCGCCAGCATGCCAATGCTATAGGTAAATTCGTGCTGTGTCGGGCGCTTACGCCTGTGTCTTATAGTGCCTTCTAGCCATTGGCTGGCCATGCTCAGAGCTCCACCCCAAAAGCTTTTGCGACCCGTAATGCGCTTCGCACGCCGTCTTCATGGAAACCATTGAACCAATACGCACCGCAAAAATGTGTGCGGTTGTGCTCGCCGATTTCGTGGTAACGCTCCTGGGCGGCGACTGCGTTCAGTGTGAACACCGGGTGATCGTATTCGAAGCGTTTGATGACTTTGTCTGGGGCGATATCGTGGCTGCGGTTCAGGGTGACACAGAAAGTTTCCGGAGCGTCGTCAAAGTTCTGGAGGATATTCATGTTGTAGGTAACCGAAACTGGCTGAGTGCTGTGTTCCGGTACCATGTAATTCCAGGCCGCCCACGCCAGCCGGTTTGAGGGCAGCACGCTGGCATCGGTGTGCAGCACTACATCGTTTTTCTGGTACCCGATAGCCCCCAGAATATCCTGTTCTTTCGAGGTTGGGGCACTCAGCATCGCCAAAGCCTGATTGCTGTGACAGGCAAGAACAACCTGATCAAACCGATGGTTTCTGCCATTCGACACCACGGTCACGCCCTCGTTATCGCGTTGGATATCCGACACCGGGCTGTTCAGATGCGTTTTGTCGCCAAGCCGTTTCATCATCCGTGTGACGTAGCTGGCAGAGCCCCCGGAAATGACACGCCAGGTTGGCCGGTCATCGACAGATAACATGCCGTGGTTGTTAAAGAACTGAAGGAAAAAACGAATCGGGAATTGTTCCAGCACCAGCTCCGGAGCAGACCAGATGGCGGCACCCATGGGCACAATGTAGTGCTTGCGGAAGTAATGACTGTATCGGTTGCGGTTTAAATATTCGCCCAGGGTTTCACCTTCGGGTATTTGTCCATCGGACAAATCGGCACGGGCTTCCTTGTTGAAGCGAAGAATCTCCCGAACCATGGTCAGGAACTTGAAATTGAACAGATTACGACGTTGCGCGAACAGGGTGTTCAGGCTCGTACCGTTGTATTGCAACCCCGTGGCGTGGGAATCCACGCTGAAACTCATGGTACTGACTTCCGAGGCCACGCCAAGACGATCCATCAGCTTGATGAAGTTAGGGTAGGTCCAGTCATTGAACACAATAAAACCGGTATTCACCGGCCAGGTTTTTTCACCCACTTTCACGTATTCGGTATTGGTATGACCGCCGGCGTAATCGGCTGCCTCAAAGAGTTCCACATCGTGGTGTTCGCTAAGCAGCCAGGCTGCGGTCAAGCCAGATACTCCGGCACCGATTACTGCAATCCGTTGGCGTTCCTGATTCATCAAAGCAATTCCTGTAGCAGATCCATTCAAACGTTGTTATCTGTGTTTCGGGCCATTGAGGCGGCCATACGATCAATCATCTTTTGAGGCAAGCAGCCCAGCGCCTTCAAAGTCCAGGTGAAACGGCGAGGAAAGGCAATTTCCCGTTTCCCTTTGGCGAGGCCCTGGTGAATGCGGATTGCGGCCTCCTCGGCGCTGACCATAAAGGGCATCGGGAAATCGTTTCGGTCGGTTAAGGGGGTTTTTACAAAGCCGGGAGAAACCACCACAACCTCGATTCCCTCTGAGGCCAGGTCGGCTCTCAGCGAGTGAGCGAGATAGGTGAGGGCTGCTTTCGACGCGCCATATCCCTCTGCTCGACTAAACGGAAACCACCAGGCCGAGGAGCTGACAATCACCACGTGAGCCGGTTTACCTTTGGCGCGGGTCGCTCGCAGCGCAGGCAGGGCAATATCCAGACATCGCGCGGTTCCGAGCACATTGGTGTTCAGGTTGGCTTCGATAATCGAGCTGTCGTATTCCGCTATGTCTACGTACTCGCACGTGCCCGCATTGAGAATCACCATGTCGAGGTCGCCAAAGTGATTCAGGGACTTCGCAAGCTCGGCAAGTTCATCCCGACTGGTAGTGTCAGCGGCCGCGGTATGGATCTGCTCTGGCCAATGCCCGGCCAACTCATTCAAAGGTTGCTGGCGCCGACCTGTGATCACCAGATTGTGCCCGTGTTGGGCCAACTCATGCACGAGCGCTTCGCCAATGCCAGAGGAGGCTCCGGTCAGCCAGATATTGGATTCAGGCATCACACGCTTGCTCATCCGGCATGCCTCTTAACCCAGCGTATTGCGCCACCGAATAGCGGGAGGTGCTCGTACAGCAGCTCCCCGGCATCAAAGTAATCCCGGTGAGTGCACACTTTGCCATTTCGGATGAGTAAATGGCTCATGCCTTCGACGTAAACAGGCTTGCCGCGCTGGATACGTTTGTGGCTGAGTTCCATCACCCAAGGGATACAACACCGCGGGTATTGGATAACCGGCTCGCCAAATCGGAACTGGCACCGGATAACGTTCTGGTAGGCGCCTGCCATGTATTCGGTCAATGCGTCAAGCCCGAGTACCTGCCCGAACGGGTCCTGGAATTCGATGTCTTCGTGGTACACCGCCGCCAATTCGTTAAGGTGGCCTTTATCCAGCTTGTTGTATAGGCCGCAGAAGGCGTTCAGTGTTATCTGCATGGCTTTCTCTTTGGAGCCAACTTCCACAACGTTGTCTGGGGGATTCATTGTCTTGGCTTCCTTGATCGGTTTTGGTCGGTGGCCAGGGTTTCTGCAACGATGTGGGGCGGAATCGGTGCCAGATCCCAAATGATGCCCAGCTTGGAAAGGATCCAGAGGCCGTACCAGGTGATATCAATCTCGTACCAGCGGAACCCCTGGCGAGCCGACTGGGGCCAACGGTGATGGTTGTTGTGCCAGCCTTCTCCCAGCGTTAGCAACGCCAACCAGAAATTGTTCCGGCTGTCGTCGTTGGTGTCGAACCGGCGTTTGCCCCAAACATGCGACAACGAGTTGATGGATACGGTGGCGTGAAACAGCGCAACGGTTGAAATAAAGAAACCCCAAACGAGAAGCTGCAAGCCATTGGTGCCGAGGGCGGGCGCCCATTTGGCCAACGCCTCCCCGAAAAGGTAAATCAGAACGGCAAAAGCGGCAGGAATCAGGGAATCAAAGCGGTTGATAAAGCGGAGTTCCGGAAATTTTAGCCAATCCCGGATACGGCGTTCATCCATCACAAATCCGGCGTCGCAGGTAAACCAGCCCACGTGTGACCACCAGAATCCGCCATGATGAGGGGAGTGCAGGTCTTCCGGGTTATCCGAGTGCTGGTGGTGATGCCGGTGATGAGCTGCCCACCAAAGAGGGCCCCGCTGAGCCGAACTGGCACCGAGAATGGCGAAAACGAATTGCGCAGCGCGGCTGGTTTTGAACGATTTGTGAGCAAAATATCGGTGATAGAAGGCGGTGATTGAAAACATCCGGATCAGGAAAAAGGCGATGGCAAATCCCACGGCAAAAGTGCTCGTTCCGGTGTAGATTACCAGTAGGCAGGCCGCGTGCAGCGCCAGAAAGGGAAGAACTCTGATCATGTTGAACCGGCGGCATTGAGAATCCAGGTGATCCAAACCTGCTTCAGAGTCGAACCATCTTAGAATGTTTGTCAAAAAATCATTAATTCGGGTCATATACAGCCATGGAAAGTGAAACCTTAGATACCCCAGCTATACGCAGCGTTGCCGTTATCGGATCAGGTCTGGCGGGCTTGACCGCAGCGATTTTGCTTGGCAAATCAGGCCATCGTGTCCGGGTGTTTGAAAAAAGCCGGGGGCCAGGTGGCCGCATGTCTTCAAAAAGAGTAGCAGACGGATCTGTCGATATTGGTGCCCAGTATTTTACGGGCCGGGATCCGGCGTTTTTGACCTTTCTCGAAACTTACGCGAGCTCAGATTCGTTTGGGCAATGGGGCGCGACTTTCGGGTTCCAGCAAGCGGATAAAAGCTGGCAACCGTTTCCGGACGAATCTCGTTACGTAGGGATTCCGAGAATGACCGCCATTACTCGTGGGCTTTCAGAGCATGTAGAACTCACGGCGCAGGTCCGGATTGCTCGCATGAACCGTGCAGGTTCGCGTTGGCAGTTGATTTGCACCGACGGTAAAGATCACGGTGAGTTTGATCAGGTGGTGGTCACTGCGCCTCCCGCGCAAACTCAGGAGCTGTTGGCCGCGAGCGGATTGATGCCGTTGGTGAACGAAACCCGATCGCCCGGGGGCGACATACTGCCTTGCTGGGCTGTTGCAGCGCGGTTTGATGAAATGCCCTCGGCTCAATTCGACGCGATGCGGCCCGACTCCGACGTGCTGTATTGGGTGGCTAATAATTCGTCAAAGCCGGGGCGCAATGATGACGGGCAATGGTGGGTTCTGCATGCTACGCCTGAGTGGACAGATGCTAACGTAGATGCCAGTCCCGAAAAGGTGAGTAATGATTTGCTGGCGGAGTTTAAACAGCTAACCGGCTTTGACGGAACGCCCACTGATTCGGTTGCACACCGCTGGTTGTACGCGCGATCAGCGTCTACCGATCGCCCCGGCTTTTTGTGGGATCAGAGCGAAGGCGTGGGCATCGCCGGTGATTGGCTGGTGGGTGGTCGTGTTGAAGGGGCGTGGGAAAGCGCCAGCCGGCTGACCCAGGCCATGCTGGCGGGTTGAGATTTGGGCGTCGGATTTATTCAGTGAGATCTGGCGCTTTAGCCGCAACGTCGGGTTGCCGGTAGAAGTGGATGATGGTGCCGTCCCCGAATTTCGAGAAGAAGGCGCTCACATCGGTAATCTTGCGAAGGGAGCGCTTGCGGGTGATCGGGTCTTTGGCCAGTACTTTGATGCCGTTGAAATTGTCCTGAATGTTTGAGAACCGGGCTTTCATGGTGCAGGTCACCACGTCGTCAGCGGACAAACCGAGTTCCCCTGCCAGCCACCGGCTGTGATTCTGGATCTCCGCGGTGCTCAGGTTTTCCCGGGTATCCAGATGATTGAGCTTGACCCGGTTTACAATCAGGAACGAGTAGCTCTTGGGCTGTTTGCGGGCAACTTTACGGAACGCTTCCCAGAAGAAACTGTCGGTCAGCTCGGCAAAAAAGCTCATATCGCTGAGGCAGGTATCAATCCACTCAAAGCTCTCAGCATCTTCCAACACTTCGTTAATAGCTTCCCGCAGGAGCCAGTCAAACCCGAGCGCAGTTTTGTGGCCATACACTTTGCGATACATCTGGTAGCGGCTGTAAACGAAATCCTCGAGGGCACCGAGGCCTTTATGAGTGATGGCAAGACCCATCCAGGGCTCTGAAACATCCCAGCCGAACCGCAGGTTACTGAGCAAGTGGTCAAGATTGAAACCGCCGATGGTAACGGAACTGTGGAACCCGTCCCGAAGCATGTAGTCGGCGCGGTCGGCATCGATTTCGCCAGACACGATGGACGATAACAGTCCCATTACGAGCTTAGGTACTTCTTGCTCACCGTTGGATTTCGCCAGTGTCTGATCGCCCGCAATAAAAGCAAGGAACGTATGGGCGTGGCGACAGAAGGTTTCACTTGGCGTTACCTGAGTCGTTTCCATGATGCCAATGATGTCTTCTGCATGCAGGCCAGCAGCGTCTAGATCCACCGATGAAAGCACTTCGTGCGCTACACGCACCGAATAGTGCTCGTGCTCCAGCTCTTCTGGTTCCTCAGGATGATAACGGCTGTAATCTTCGCCACGCCACAGTTCCTTAAATCGTTCAGGGCGTGACATAAGCTCCCGAATCCGGCGGGCCTGAGTGAACTGGTGTGAAAAGCTGGAGTGGCCGCTGTCGTGCAACAAACACCCTAAGCGGATGATCTTGGCGAGATAATCAATGGCATCGAGTTGATTCAGGCTTAATTCCGTTTGTTCGCTAAGTTGCCGCTCGCGAAGATAGGCGTCGATCATTGCGCGGAACATGCGTGTGCCGACATGCATGACACCAATGCTGTGCAGGAACCGTGAATGGGTTGCGCCCGGAAACACCAAACTGAGAATGTCGTTCTGGCAGATGTTTCGTAAACGCTGGAAAAGAGGGTGGTCAATAACCTGAATTTCGTGCCGATAAAGAGGAATACCACCATGCACAGGGTCCATGATGAGTTTGTCGTAGGCACCCAGAAGGTCTTTGACGGCACGTCGCATGGTTACAAATCCCCCAAAAAAATCAGTATGGCCTTGTTATATCACAAGGTCATGCCAGAATAGTCCTTATAACGCCTGTTTTTCTTTTACCGCTGGTAGTTTAGGGCAACTAACATGACCTCGCGCACCGAGCGCATTTTAATTATCGACGCCAATGAACAGGCCCGTTCAGACCTGTCACGATACCTGGATGCCAGGGGCTTCTATGTGAGCGTTTGTCCGGATATTGGCGCGGCCCGCAGTTTGTTTGCCGAGCACATGCCGGACGCCATCTTTGCCGACCTTGCTCCGGATGTTATAGAAGATCTTAACCGCCGTTTGGATGCGGCTGACAGCTATATCCCCATCGTTGCGTATACCCGAAGTACCTCCAGTGCCGAGGTTGTTGAGCTGCTGCGTGCGGGTGCCGAAGACATTGTGCTCAAGCCTTGCAGCGCCAGCAAAGATGCGCTGGACGATGTCATCGAAAAATTGTTCGATCGAATTCGGGTGAATCGACTGAACAAGCTTTATCGGGAAGAGCTGGAAGAGGCGAACCTGGACCTACGTAGCGGCATTGCCGAACTGCGGGCCGATCAAAACGCAGGCCGCAAAGTTCAGTTGAAGATGCTGCCTGATCACAATCAGGAAATGTGCGGGCTGCATACGGATTACCTGATCAAGCCGTCTTTGTACCTCAGCGGCGATTTTCTGGATTACATCCGCCTGACAAAAGACAAAGTGCTGGTCTACATCGCCGATGTATCAGGCCACGGTGCCAGCTCGGCCTTTGTCACCGTCTTGCTCAAGAACCTGACCAACCGCTTAAAGCGTAACCTGCGCCGCCAGTCCAGTGATGACATCATGCATCCACAGCGGATTCTCGAGCGTATAAACTCAGAGTTGATGGATACCGGGCTCGGTAAACACGTCACTGTATTTGTCGGCATTATCACGTTGTCCGAGCGAACCTTGAGTTACGCGGTGGGGGCGCATTTTCCGATGCCTATTTTATCATTTGAAGGCGGAGAGACCCGGTTTCTGGAAGGCAGTGGCCTGCCGGTGGGCTTGTTCGACGAGCCCGAATGGGAGTTGTACGAGGTTAAACTGGATCGGCCCTTCCGTCTGTTATTGTTCTCGGATGGTATTTTGGAGGTCATTCCTGACAAAAGTCTCGATGAAAAGGAACGAACGCTACTTGAACTCGTATCAGGAGGTAGTCACACTATCGCATCGCTGAGCGAGGCCTTGGGATTAAAAAGCATCTCGGAGCTGCCTGACGATATAGCGATAGTATCGGTAACTGACCAGTTAACTGGCTCAGATCAAACGTCGTCGACTTAGTGGCACTGTGAAAAAAATGGCTGGTTATAAAATCCTGCAAGCAGATAAGCAGGGAATCTACGTCCTGAAGTTTATCGGAGAGATCCGGCTGAACCTGTGTTCGACGCTGGATAATCTCGTCGAGTCCATCACCCGGGATCCAGACTTCAAAACGGTCGTAATCGACCTCACCGAAACCGAGATTGTCGATAGTACAACGCTCGGGCTGCTTGCCAAGATTGCGTTGGCGGCATACAAACAGAGCCACTTTCTTCCGACTCTGATTTCTACCAACCCCGATGTCACCCGCATCATCTCGTCTATGGGCTTCGACAAGATCTTTATCATTGTCCGCGAGCCGGCGTCCCGAATTGAAGATCTTGAAGAAATTCCGGTTCTCAAGGCCAGCGAACAACAAGTCCGCGAGAAAGTGCTGGACGCTCATCGGGTATTGATGGGCATGAACAGCAAAAACCGGGAAGAGTTCAAGAATCTCGTCCGAGCTTTAGAGTGTGAAGAACCCGGCTGATCGTTATCCTCTAACGCCGGGTCATGCCTAACACGAACCTACGGAAACACTATGCCAGAAAACGTAACGCCGAAATCTGATTTGGCGAAAACGCAAAACGTTGCAGTCCTTGGTGGCGGCAGTTTCGGAACTGCTATGGCCAAGGTTCTCGGTGAAAACGGCCATACCGTGCACTTTTGGATGCGCGATGAAGGTCAGGTCGAAGAAATCCGCTCAACCCGCATGAATGGCCGTTACATGCCGGATATCGTCCTTGAAGGCGAGATCCTGCCGACAACGGATCTTGCCGGGGCCGTGGGCAGTGCCGATGTGGTCTTTGTGGCCATTCCTTCGAAGGCGTTCCGTTCGGTGATTCGCGACAACAGCAGCGCCTTCAAAGATGATCAGATTGTTGTCAGCCTGACCAAAGGGATTGAGCAGCAAGGCTTCAAGCTGATGAGTGAAATCTTGCTGGAAGAAATCCCGCGCTGCCGATCCGGTGTGCTGAGTGGTCCCAACCTAGCGGGTGAGATCGTTAACCGTGAGTTGACGGCAACGGTTATCGCCGCGAAGGATCCAGCGGTTCGTCAGACTGTTCAGGAATTGCTCGGTTGCGACTATTTCCGTGTCTACGCCAACGTTGATGTCTACGGAGTCGAGCTGGCGGGTGCACTGAAAAACATCTACGCCATCGTTGCAGGATTAGCCTCTGCCCAAAATCTTGGTGAAAACGCCAAAGCGATGCTGATTACCCGCGGGCTGGCGGAGATGAGCCGGTTTGCGGTGAGCCTGGGCGCCAATCCTATGACGTTCATGGGGCTGGCCGGCGTGGGCGACCTGATTGCAACCTGCACCTCCAGCAAGAGCCGAAACTTCCGGGTGGGTTACGCCGTAGGCACCGGTAAAAAACTGGATGAGGCCGCCGAAGAATTGGGGCAGGTGGCTGAGGGCATCTATACTCTTAAGCTAGTACGAGACAAATCTGAGGCTATCGGAATCCACATGCCGCTGGTACGGGGGCTGTACGAGATTCTATACAACGATGCGCCGATTGGGGCCGTTATCAAAAATCTGATGAACGCCGTTCAGAACTCGGATGTGGAGTTCATTTTGCCCCGTACAGTGGCTCAGTAATCACCCAAGCTGAACGAGGAGAGTATTATGCAACTGATCATCATGCGCCACGGTGAGGCAGGCAGGCACTCTCTTGATCACGAGCGGGAGTTGACCGAGGTCGGGCGGAAGCAGGCCGCCAATGTGGCGGAACAAATCGCCAAATCCGATTCCAAGCCCTGTGTTATATGGTGTAGCCCTTACATCCGGGCACGGCAGACCGCTGCCATTGTTGCCGACATACTGGGCGTTCCTGTGAAAGAGAAGTCCTTCATCACGCCGGACGATGATCCGGGCCGATGCCTGGATGCGTTGCTCGAAAACAAGGAATCACCGTTGATGCTGGTGTCGCACATGCCTTTAGTGGGCAGCCTCACAACCTTGTTATCAGACGGGCACCGCAATGGCATGCCGTTCATGACTGCGCAAGCGGTTGTGCTCGACATGCCCGTTGTCGGGCCGGACTGTGCCACCTTGAAAACGCAGTTCGTGCCCTGATTATCGATACTGCCATTTTTTCTCACGTTAACTGAGCCGCTATGTACAGTTTCCCGATTGAATACATTGAACCGGTCTTTAGGCCACCGAGTGAGGCAAAGTCTCTTATTCTGCCGCTCACTAATGGCTGTTCATGGAACCAATGTACGTTCTGTGAGATGTATACCCAGCCCCAGAAAAAATTCCGGGCCAGAAAGCCTGCGGATGTTCGGGCTGACATCGAAAAGGCCGCCAAGGCGTTTGGAAGCGTGCCCCGTGTGTTTTTGGCCGATGGCGATGCCATGGTGCTACCCACGCGGCGGTTGCTGGAAGTTCTTCATGAGCTGAAAGAGGCGTTCCCGGGGTTGCAGCGGGTGTCCAGCTATTGTTTGCCGCGAAATCTGACCAAAAAGTCCGTTGAGGATTTGATCGCTCTGCGTGAAGCTGGTTTGGGTATTCTGTACGTGGGTATGGAGTCTGGCGACGACGAAGTACTGCGACGGATCAACAAAGGTGAAACCTGGGAATCCACTCGTTCTGCTTTGAACAAAATCAAGCAGGCCGGCCTGACCAGTTCTGTGATGGTGCTTAACGGCCTCGGTGGCAAAACACTTTCTCGCCAACACGCCATCAACACCGCGACGCTGTGCAACGAAACCCAGCCGGATTACTTGTCTACGTTGGTGGTCAGTTTTCCTCAGGGCGAAGAGCGGTTCCGTGAGGGTTTTGGAGACGACTTCGAGCCTCTTGACCAGCAAGGGCTGTTTGAAGAAATTCAGGTGTTCCTTGAGCACCTGGAGCTTGAGAATACCACCTTCCGCAGTGATCACGCTTCGAACTATCTGGTGCTCAAAGGCACGTTAGGTCAGGACAAGCAGAGGTTGCTGGAGCAGGTGAATCTCGCCATCACCAAGCCGGGCGCTGTGCCTTTGCGACCCGAGTCTATGCGCGGTCTGTAACGCTGCCGGCAACAAAGTAGAAGGAGTTCGCCCGTGAGTACAAAACCCGAAGACATTGCCAAGGTCGTTAGCGAGCATTCGAATGAGCGCAGTTTGCCACCGCTGGACAAATGGCATCCGGAACTCTCCGGTGACATGGACCTGGTGATCACTCGAGATGGCCAGTGGGTTTTCAAAGGCAACCCCATCGAGCGTGAGGCCATTGTTAAACTCTTTTCGACCATTCTACGCCGTGAAGACGACGGCCATTATTACCTGGTAACCCCCGTAGAGAAATGGCGTATCCAGGTTGAGGATTCTCCCTTGCTTGCGCACACGTTGGTAGTAACGGGAGAAGGCGAGAGCCAGGTGCTGAGTTTTACCACCAACATGGGTGAAACCCTCGAGATTGGCCGCGACCACGGCTTGACGATTGAAAGCTATCCGGGCAGCGATGAGCCAAGACCGACAATCTCTGTGCGTCATGGTGTTGAAGCACGGCTGCAAACCAGTGCGTTTTACGATTTGGTGGCGGTTGCTGAAGAGCGGGAGATCAACGGAGTTAACGTTGTCGGTGTGATGAGCAACGGAAATTTCTGGAAAATCGGGCAGGGCGGTTGAAAAGCCCGGAGCTGTCTCCATAAAGAAGGTAGAAAACGCAGTCTGTCACTTGTTAAACTGTGGTTTCTTTCTTGTTATCGAGCCAGGCTCTCTAACGAGGCCGGTGGTCGTTAGTCCCTCTGTGCAGTGCATCTGTTCACGTTCCTTTCGATTACCTCCATTTTAAATACATAGTCACTGCGACTCGCAAGGAGATCACATGGCCCAACCACGTGTTGTCACCATCCATTACACGCTCACCAACGACCAGGGAGAGCAGCTTGACTCCTCCCGTGTAGAAGGCCGTGAGCCTCTGTCTTACCTGGAAGGTGCACAGAACATCATCGGTGGACTGGAAAGCGCACTGAACGAAAAGAACGCTGGCGACCAGGTTAAAGTTTCCGTAGAACCTGCTGAAGGCTACGGCGAAGTTAACGAAGAGCTGATCCAGCCTGTTCCTCGCTCCGCTTTCGAAGGTGTAGACACCATCGAGCCGGGCATGCAGTTCCAAGCACAAACTCCGGGCGGCCCTCAGGTTGTTCGTGTTGTTGAAGTGAGCGAAGAAACGGTCACTATCGATGCAAACCACCCGCTGGCGGGTGAGACTCTGCACTTCGACGTGGAAGTTGTAGAAGCTCGCGAAGCAACTGACGAAGAGCAAGAGCACGGTCACGTGCACTGATCTCTTCCGAAAGGTTGATTGAAAGCGGCTCCCTCGGGAGCCGTTTTTTTGTGCCATCAAAACACAAAAAAGCCGGGAAAATCCCGGCTTTTTTGGTCATATCAGAACATTTTCTTACATGTTCGGATAGTTTGGTCCACCGCTTCCTTCCGGTGTTACCCAGGTAATGTTCTGTGAAGGATCCTTGATGTCACAGGTCTTACAGTGAACACAGTTCTGGGCGTTGATCTGGAACTTCTTACCGCTTCCGTCTTCGGCTTCAACCACTTCGTACACGCCAGCCGGGCAGTAACGCTGCGCGGGCTCGTCGTACTTTGGCAGGTTAACCTGCAGCGGAATGTCCGGGTCGGTCAGCTTCAGGTGAATCGGCTGATCTTCCTCGTGGTTGGTGTTCGAGATGAACACAGAGCTCAGGCGGTCGAAGGTCAACTTGTTGTCCGGTTTCGGGTAATCGATCTTCTTGCAGTCGGCTGCTGGCTTCATCGTTGCGTAATCGGGAGTGGTATCACGGAACGTGAACGGCAGGCTTCCGCGCAGAATGTTCTGCTCGAAGAAGGCAATTGCTCCGCCAACAAAGTTGCCGAACTTGTGCATGGCCGGGCCAAAGTTACGCTCTGCGTAAAGCTCTTTGTACAACCAGCTGTCTTCAAAACGCTTCGCAAAGCTGGTGATCTCTTCGCCGTTCTTGCCTTCTTTCAGGGCTTCAAACACCGCTTCAGCACCCAACAGACCAGACTTCATGGCTGTGTGGGAACCTTTGATCTTGGAGCTGTTCAGCGTACCGGCATCACAGCCCAGCAGCAGACCACCCGGGAAGCTCATCTTAGGCAGGGCGTTGTAGCCGCCTTTGGTGATGGCTCGGGCACCGTAAGCAACACGCTTACCGCCTTCCAGGTACTTCTTCACTTCAGGGTGGTGCTTCAGGCGCTGGAATTCTTCAAACGGGCTCAGGTGCGGGTTACTGTAGGACAGGTCAGTAATCAGACCTACATACACCTGACCACCTTCAAGGTGATACAGGAAGGAACCGCCGGTAGAGCCGGATTCGTTCAGTGGCCAGCCAGTGGTGTGAACAACCAGGCCTGGCTCGTGTTTAGCCGGATCGATGTCCCACAGCTCTTTGATGCCGATGCCGTAGTGCTGGGGGTCTTTGCCTTCGTCCAGCTTGAAATCGTTAATCAGGCGCTTGCCCAGATGGCCACGACAACCTTCGGTGAACAGGGTGTACTTGGCACGCAGTTCCATGCCCGGCATGTAGCCGTCTTTCTCGGAACCGTCACGGGCTACGCCCATATCGCCAGTAATGATGCCTTTAACCTGACCATCTTCAACGATAGTTTCTGACGCGGCAAAGCCTGGATAAACTTCTACGCCCAGCTGCTCGGCTTGTTCGGCCAACCAGCGGCACAGGTTGCCAAGGCTGATGATGTAGTTGCCGTGGTTGTGCATGTTCTTGGGCACAAACGCGTTCGGAATCTTGGTGGCTTTTTCCTGATCTTTAAGCAGGAAAATGTCGTCCCGGGTAACCGGAGTGTTCAGAGGCGCGCCTCTTTCTTTCCAGTCAGGGAAGAGTTCGTTCAAAGCGGTAGGTTCGAAAACGGTACCGGCGAGGATATGTGCACCAACCTCGGAACCTTTCTCAACTACACAAACAGTCAGTTCTTCACCGGCTTCTTGGGCCAGTTGCATGACTCGGCAGGCTGCCGACAGTCCCGCAGGGCCGCCGCCTACGATCAGAACATCAAACTCCATTGATTCGCGTTCCACGTTGGTCTCCTCATACAGCTTTAATGAATGTTATTTTCCGAAGGATAACGCATTTGACAAATCAAACAAACGTTTGTTTGAAATTTGCACTTACCTTTGGCATTGTACGTATACACCGAAATAACGTGTGTTTTGAGTCGATTTTTAGTATCGTCTCATTGCCTGGCCGGGTCAACCCGGTCGATTGGCTGTGAACGCAGGCCTGGAGCGTCGGATGGGGCAATTACCCCTTCTGTTTTAACCTGCAGTATTGTCATGCTTTCCGTGGCAGGCGCTCTGTTTAGCACTGTGCATCATTAAACCCATTGTAGAAGAACGAGGAATCTATGAAGGTTCTGGTCGCTGTAAAACGAGTTATCGACTACAACGTAAAGGTGCGCGTCAAGCCGGACAACACCGGTGTTGACCTCGCCAACGTCAAAATGGCAATGAACCCGTTCTGCGAAATCGCAGTTGAAGAAGCGGTTCGTTTGAAAGAAAAAGGCGTTGCCACTGAAATCGTTGTTGTATCCATTGGCCCGAAGGCCTCCCAGGAGCAAATCCGTACTGCTCTGGCACTGGGCGCTGACCGTGGTATCCACATCGAGACTGACGAAGAAGTCCAATCCCTCGAAGCGGCCAAGCTGCTCAAAGCTGTCGTTGAGAAAGAAGAGCCGAAACTGGTTATTCTGGGTAAACAGTCCATCGATTCCGACAACAACCAGACTGGCCAGATGCTGGCCGCTCTGACCGGTATGGGTCAGGGTACTTTCGCTTCAGAAGTAGTTGTTGACGGTGAAAAAGTTAACGTAACCCGTGAAGTAGACGGCGGTCTGATGACTGTTGCTCTGAACTTGCCTGCGGTTGTTACCACTGACTTGCGTTTGAACGAGCCGCGCTACGCTTCTTTGCCGAACATCATGAAGGCTAAGAAGAAGCCCCTCGAGACAGTAAGTGCAGCTGACCTGGGTGTTGAAATCGCACCTCGTCTGTCCACCCTGAAAGTAGAAGCGCCTGCTTCACGTCAGGCTGGTATCAAGGTGGCTGACGTTGCTGAGCTGGTTGATAAACTGAAGAACGAAGCGAAGGTGATCTAAATGAGCATCCTGGTAATTGCTGAACACGACAACAGCAGCCTGAAGCAGGCTACTCTGAACGTTGTAGCGGCAGCCAAGGCCATCGGTGGTGACATCGACGTGCTGGTTGCTGGTGAAAACGTAGGCGCCGTCGCTGAAGCCGCTGCAAAAGCCGAAGGCGTAAACAAGGTTCTGGTTGCTGACAACGCTGCCTACGGCCACTTCCTGGCTGAAAACCTGAGTGAGCTGGTCGCAGAAGTAGGTAAGGGCTATAGCCACATCCTGACCTCTGCCGGCACCACAGGTAAAGACTTCATGCCTCGCGTAGCTGCGCTGCTGGACGTTGCCCAGGTTTCAGACATCATCCGTGTTGAATCTGAAGACACGTTTGTTCGTCCGATCTACGCTGGTAACGCCATCGCGACTGTAAAAGCGAGCGACAGCATCAAAGTTGTTACTGTTCGTCCGACTGGTTTCGATCCGGTAGCTGCTGAAGGCGGTTCTGCTTCTGTAGAACAGCTTGACGTTGTTAAAGACGCTGGCTTGTCCTCTTTTGTAGGCGAAGAGAAAGCCGCTTCTGACCGTCCTGACCTGGCCTCTGCCGGCATCGTTATCTCCGGTGGCCGTGGTATGCAGAACGGCGAAAACTTCAAGATGCTTGAGCAAGTAGCTGACCTGATGGGCGCAGCTGTAGGTGCTTCCCGTGCCGCGGTAGACGCCGGTTTCGTACCGAACGACATGCAGGTAGGCCAGACTGGTAAGATCGTTGCGCCTCAGCTGTACGTAGCGGTTGGTATCTCTGGTGCTATCCAGCACTTGGCAGGTATGTCTGACTCCAAAGTGATCGTTGCGATCAACAAGGACGAAGAAGCTCCGATCTTCCAGGTTGCCGATTACGGCCTGGTAGCGGACCTGTTCGAAGCTGTTCCTCAGCTTGAAGAAGAGTTGAAGAAAGTTCTGTAACTTTCTGATCTCTCTGAAAAAGGCACCTTAGGGTGCCTTTTTTGTTTTGGAGATAATGCGCTTCTCGGCTTTACCGATGAATAGGCTGTCGGCCAGTAAATGCGCAGCTCGATTCGTGGTTCTTACCACTTTATACACTTTCTCGCTTTTCTCGTGATGGGTTTTCCTGACTCTACGCGCGGTGCTCTTGAACGCTTCATCCTTGGCGAAACGGTCGATCAAACCAAACGTGGTATTGGCAATCACTTTGTGAACTTTCTCAACGGCGGCTGTACCCCCGGATACAGTATCTTCCATCAGCTTGGCGCGATTACGCACCTCAAGCAGCTCCATTCTTTTTCGCTGAATCTCGTTTTGGGCGTTTAGCCGGCTGGCATTGAGAACGCGTAGTTGTTTACGAGAACTGACAGATTCCCTGAAACCGGCAGCCAGCAAACCTGCGCTTAGAGCCAGACAAACACCGGCGGTTATCAAAATGGCCATGATGGGCTCCCTCAGCGATATTCGATTTGCATATCAACATCGATTTCACGGGCTTCCAGCTCGCTTGTCAATTCCTTTAGAACTTCCTGATACACCATTTTGGTTGCCGTCGTGGGCAAACGGTCGCCGATCAGACGCCCGGCTCTGGACTCGCGTTTGGCCAGCCCGATAGGGTCCAGCACCTTGAGAACGATCGCCAGCTCTGGTTCGGGCGGATGCTCGGGTATATCTTCGCGCTCAAGCATTTGCTCAATCATCTTGCGCTGTTCCAGCAATTGCCAGAGCAGAAGGCCGCTCAGGCACGCCAGTACGAAACTCGTGATAAGCAGGAATACAACCACGTATGTCCTCCGGGGTATTTGTTAAGGTGTCACCAGTTTGAACCTGCTTTGCCATTAAACGATTGGCCGGAAGGACGCAGTTTTCGTGAAAAGATGAAAGTAACACGCACGATTAAACCTGTTACCATCGTTTCCATCATAAAATCCAATAAAGACAAGGACA
Source organism: Marinobacter sp. MDS2 (assembly GCF_030718085.1). Taxonomy (NCBI): domain Bacteria; kingdom Pseudomonadati; phylum Pseudomonadota; class Gammaproteobacteria; order Pseudomonadales; family Marinobacteraceae; genus Marinobacter; species Marinobacter sp. MDS2. The sequence goes on along the minus strand of NZ_JAVAJF010000001.1, from coordinate 119,402 downwards.
CGCAATGACCAACACACAGGCAAATTACGATCTGATTGTATTTGGCGCCACAAGCTTTGTAGGCCAGATACTCACCAGCTACCTTGCTAAGAACTACGGGATAGGCGGTGAGGTGAAATGGGCTATTGCCGGTCGCTCCGAGGGCAAACTGAATGATCTTAAAGCTACGTTGGGTGCCAGCGCCGCTGACTTGCCCGTGCTGATTGCCGATGCCAGCGACGAAACCGCTTTGATTGCTCTGTGCGAGCAAACCAAAGTGGTGATTTCAACGGTTGGTCCCTACGCTTTGTACGGTGAGCCGCTGATCAAGGCGTGTGTAACCACCGGCACCGATTATTGCGATCTGACCGGTGAGGTCCAATGGATTAGCCGGATGATCAAGCGTTACGAAGATCAGGCAAAGGAAAGCGGCGCGCGCATCGTGCATTGCTGTGGTTTTGATTCGATCCCCTCTGACATGGGGGTTTGGTTCCTGCAACAGAAGGCCGAAGAAACCTTTGGTCAACCGTGTCAGGACGTTCGAATGCGCGTGAAAGTGGCTAAAGGCGGTCTTTCGGGCGGCACGGTTGCATCCATGATTAACATCGCGAAGGAAGTGGGTGCCAACCCGGCGTTGCGTAAAGAACTCGCGAACCCGTTTTCGATCTGCCCGCCAGAACACCGCTCGAAGACAAGACAGCCCAGCCTGAAATCCGCCGAATACGACAAAGATTTCGACGTTTGGCTGGCGCCGTTTGTAATGGGTGCCATTAACACTCGTGTGGTTCATCGCTCGAACGCAGTGCAGGGTGCTCGTTACGGCAAAGAGTTCACCTACGATGAAGCCATCATGACAGGGAAGGGCACCAAGGGCCGTCTGACGGCTTATGGTGTTGTGGCCGCGCTGGGTGCATTTTTCACGGCATCTGCGATCAAACCAACCCGTTGGCTGGTTGAAAAACTGGTTCCTCAGCCAGGCGAAGGCCCGACTCCGGAAGCACAGGAAGCCGGCTTCTACGATATTCGCTTCATCGGCCGCACCCAAGATGGCAAAACGATGATCACCAAGGTGACGGGCGACCGGGATCCGGGCTATGGCTCAACAGGAAAAATGCTGGGTGAAGCCGGTTTGTGTCTGGCTCTGGATACTAACGACGAGTTGCCCGGCGGTTTTTGGACACCGTCTTCAGCCATGAACGGTAAGCTTCATGAGCGCCTGACCAGCAACGCTGGCCTGACCTTCGAGGTGCTGGAAACCCGATAAGCGCCTAGCTCAGGTGCAGTATGTGGTCGGAAGGCAGCAGAGCTTCCGGCCCATGCCCCAGACTGATGACCGTGCGGCCTTCCAGCCAGCGGTCAATCAGTGGCGCGATTCGGGTACGGGTGTCGGCATCTACACCGGTAAACGGTTCGTCCAGAATCACCAACGGAGCGCTCGATAGCAGTACCCGGGCCAGAACCAATCGGCGGGCTTCCCCTCCGGATAAACGGTTACCGCTGCTGCCTAGCCACGTGTTCAGCCCTTCGTCTTCCCGCGTAAATCGCTCTGCCAGCTCCACCAACTGCAATATCCGCCATAACTCTGCGTCGGTCGCTTTTGGATTTCCCAGTAACAGGTTGGCTTTCACCGTATCCTCAAACACCACGGTTCTTTGTGTCAGGTAAGCGCATGGCGGGCGCTCAACCCTTCCCGACAGTGCTGGAATCACACCCGCAAAGGTATCGGCCAAGGAGGATTTGCCACTGCCAGATACGCCAACAATACCAAGGCGATCGCCGGCCTGAGCCGACAGGGAAAAGTGTGTCATGACCGGCGCACTGCCGGGGTGACCGACGGAAAGATCGGACGCTATCAGTGTGGTGCCGGTGGTTGTGTTCGCAGGATGGACGGCAGAAGGCTTAATTTCCTCATTCAATCGCTTAGCCGCAGCCACCGTTGCCCCGAGTTTGCCGAATGCGTCCGGGAGCATGGCATAAACCTCGTTCAGCCCCAGCAACACGATGGGTAGCATGACCAAGACCGGGCCGGACACCGATCCGTTCTGAAACAGTTTTAATCCGGTCCAGAGCACAAGCACTGCTGACAGATTGATCAATAATTGCGTCAGCGCCAGGTGCCACCCGGTCTGAGTCTCAATCACAGCCTGGTCTTTATCGAGCGCCAGGGCTTGGCGCTTCAAAAGGGCTGCGTGTTTTCCGATACGCCCCGCTGCGGTTAGCTCTGAGAACCCTTCCAGATGTTCAATTACCTCGCTGCGCAGGAGCTCCTGCCGTTCGTTGAGCTGCCCTGAAAGCCCCTGTGTCCGGCGATACAGCACCCAGGTAGCAATCACGAACGCTGAGCCCAGTAATGCCAACAGCGTTAAGGCGATCTCCCAGGTGAATAGCAGCCACACCAGGACGACCACCAGTAATGCCACCACCGCTGCCAAAGCCGAAGGAGCAACCAGACGGAGGTACAGCGTATCGAGGGCATCTACATCGGCGGTAAGCCGGGATAGCCAATGCGCGCCTTTGTGGCGGCCTCTGTCCCGGTGGCCCGATTGCGCCATTCGATCAAACAGCGCAACGCGGATGTCGGTCAACAAACGCAGAACCGTGTTGTGGTTATACAGCCGCTCGAAATAGCGGGCGACGGTTCGAGATACGGCAAAAAAACGGATGGCTCCACCGGGCACATACAGGTTGATGTAGGCTTGAATGCCCGCCGCAAACAGCAAACCTACCAGAGCGGTTTCGGTCAGGAACCAACCGGACAACGCGAGCAGGGCAATGCCGGAAATTAACGTCGCCAGCAGTAAGAGCGCACCGATGAACAGACGCCCGCGGCGCTGCAGAATCAACGTGAACCAGGGGCGAAGATCACGCATTTTTCACCTCGCCGTGATTAACGATCAAGAGCCGGTCGGCCAGGGTGAACAGGGCTTGGTGATGAGTGGATAGAATCAGGGTTTTGCCGTCTTGGGACAGCTTGTGCAGGGCTTCCAGTACATAGATTTCACTGGTGGCATCCAGCCCGGCGGTTGGTTCGTCCAAAAGCACCAGATCGTAATCGGCCAGAAAGATTCGTGCCAGGCTCAAACGCCGGGCCTGACCGCCCGACAGTCCTTGGCCATCCTCGCCAATTTGGCTGTAGATACCAAGTTCTCGCTGCTCAACCAGATCGGCCAGGCCCACTTGATGAAGCGCCTTTTCAATCGCGATGTCTGAGGCATCCGGGCAAGTCATCCGCAGGTTGTCGGCCCAACTGCCTTGAATCCAGAAACCTTTCTGGCCCAACCAACCAAAAGGCTGTTCTCCGGCTGGTTGGCCAAATATCGAAATCGAGCCGGATTCCGGCTGAAGGAATCCGGCCAGCATATGCAGCAGCGACGACTTGCCGCCACCGGAGGGGCCGGTCAGTACGATGGTTTCGCCTTGCTTGATCGTAAGCGTCACACTTCGGATGACTTCGGGGCCAGAGTCGTAGCAGAGGGATAGATGCTGAAGTGCGATGGCCGAGGCATCACCGGTAGCCACCAAGGCAGACTTTTTGGCCGGAGCCGCAGACTGATCAAGCCGGGCGATAATTTCCGCGCTGGCACCAAGAGCCGCGGCTCTATCATGGTAATGCTGGGAAAGGGTGCGCAGGGGCTGAAAAAATTCCGGTGCCAACAGCAGAATCAGCAAGCCGGAAAACAGCGTTAGCTCCGAGCTGGGCCCGAACGAGATGTAGCCTAGCAGCCCGAAACCAATGTAGATGGCAATCACCGCGATCGCCACTGACGCGAAGAACTCCAGCACCGCAGACGAGAGAAAGGCAATCTTCAGGGTCTTGAGGGTGATTAGGCGAAACTGATCGGAACGGTGGTGCAGTGTGGCACTGGCTTGGGCCGTGTGCCCGAACAACTGCAGGGTGGTCAGCCCTCGCACCTTGTCCAGAAACTGGCCCGAAAGCCGGCTGACGGTTTCAAAATGCTGCTGGTTAACCTTCTCGGCACCCATCCCCACCAGCGCCATAAACAAAGGAATCAAGGGCGCGGATAACACCAGAAAAATACCGGCCAACCAATCCAGCCAGAACACCACAGTGAGAATCAACAGCGGCATAATCACCGATAACATCATTTGCGGCAGGAAGCGGGCAAAGTACCCATGCAGGGCCTCCACGTGGTCCAGCCATTCCCGCGTAAGCGACGCGGCCGACGCATCTGACAGTGCGACCGGCCCGAGCGATTGCCACTTGCGGTGCAGCTGCCGGCGCACCTCCCGACGTACCTCTTCACTGCAGCGCGCGGCAAAGCGGGTTTGCAGGCCCTGGCCGATGGCGCGCAGCAGGAGTACAGCGATCAGCAATAGAAATGCCGGGGCAAGGCTGGCTACCGGTTGTTGCTCGATAATCCCTTGGTACACCAGCCAGGCCAGCAAAGCCATCTGGACGATGGTTGCCAACCCAACCCATACGCCGGCTAAAACCGTGGCTCGTATCCAGCGCTGACTGCTCTTGGTTAACTCAGAGAGCCAGCGTCGGACACGGGCCGGGTCCGACGATTCCACCTAGTGATACCCCTCTCCGGCGCGCACCTTGCCTCGGAACACCCAATAGGTCCAGGCGGTGTAAACCAGAATGATGGGAATCACGAACAGCAAACCCAGCAGCAAAAACAGCTGTGCTTCCGGGGCAGAGGCGGCATCCCACAAGGTGTAGTTTGGTGGCACCACATACGGCCAGCGGCTGACGATCAAACCGAGGTACGTGGTGATAAACAGCCCCATGGTGGCCACAAACGGCATGCCTTCAAACCGATTGCGAACCGAGCGCCAGATCTGGAACGCACACAATAACGTCAATGCTGGCAGAATCCAGATGATGCCCAGATTCGAGAACCAGCGATCCCAAACCATGGGGTCAACGAACGGTGTCCACACACTGATAATGCCGAACACCACCAGAACGGTGATCAACAGCGGCGTAGTAATGCTGTAGGCCCAGTCTTGTAGCCGCCCTTCGGTTTTCAGAATCAGCCAGGTGGAACCCAGCAATGCATAACCCGCCAAAGTGCCTAAGCCCGTTAGCACCGTAAAGGGCGTTAACCAATCCAGTGCTCCGCCAACGTAAACACCATCGACGGTATTGAAGCCTTGAATGTACGCGCCAACCACGGCGCCCTGAGCGAAGGTCGCGATGGTAGAGCCACCTGCAAACGACCAATTCCAGAGGTAGCGAGAGCTGCGCGCTTTGAACCGGAATTCAAAGGCAACACCCCGAAAAATCAAACCGGCCAGCATCAAAAACACGCCGATGTACATGGCGGGCAGAATGATGCTGTACACCATGGGGAACGCAGCCAGCAAACCGGCCCCGCCCAACACCAGCCAGGTTTCGTTGCCGTCCCAGACGGGGGCTACGGAATTCATCATGGTGTCCCGATCTTCTTCCGCCGGGGCAAAGGGAAAGAGAATGCCAATGCCCAGATCGAAGCCATCCATCAGCACGTACATGATGATGCCAAAACCGATAATAAACGCCCAAATGAGGGCCAAATCGAACACTTCCATTATTGTTGCCCCCCTTCATTGGCGGTTTTCGCCGGGTTTGCCGAGTTCTCTTCCGAATCGTATTCGAACTGGACGTGCGCCGCAGACAGTGGTCGGGCAGGGCGGTCGGCCTCGTCTTCAGTATGACCGCCATCGCCTTCCAGCCCCACGTACAGAACCCGCATCAGGTAGTACAGGCCGGCAGTGAAGATAGAGGCATACACCAGAATGTAGCCAATCAATGTAAACAGAGCCATGCCACCGGTGAGCGACGGAGTCACCGATTCGGCCTGCGTCATCATGCCGTACACCAACCAGGGTGCACGGCCTGTTTCGGTGACAAACCAGCCGGTGAGCACGGCAAGGAATGGCGCTACACTCATGGCCCGAAGCCCTTGCAGGTACCAGCGGGCTTTATACAAACGGCCACCTTTACGCAGAACCAGACCGGTAATGGCAAACAAGATCATCAGCATGCCAAGGCCGACCATAATCCGGAACGACCAGAACACAATCGCGACCGGCGGCTGTTCTTCAACCGGCACCTCGTTTAGGCCAAGAATCTCACCATCAAAATCGTGAGTAAGAATCAAACTGGCGAGACTGGGAATGCCAATCTCGAAATGGTTGGTCTGGTTTTCCTGATCGGGAATAGCAAATAGCAAAAGAGGTACATTGGTGGATGTTTCCCAATGGCCTTCCATCGCCGCCACCTTCATTGGCTGGTGCTCCAGCGTGTTCAGGCCGTGGAAATCACCCACAACCGCTTGCGCCGGTGCGATGAACAGCAGCAGCCACAAACACATAGACAGCGCTTTCTTGTTCGCCTCCACTTCGCGCCCTTTGAGCAGGTACCAGGCACTTACACCGGCAACCACGAAACTACCCGTCAGAAAAGACGCCAGCACCATGTGCATCAGGCGGAACTTAAAGGAAGGATTAAAAATGGCCTCGCCCCACGACAAGATGTGGAACGCACCGTCTCTGAATTCCGTGCCGGCCGGTGTTTGCATCCAGCTGTTTGCAGAGAGAATCCAGAACGTTGATATGAGAGTACCGATGGCGACCATAATGGCGGAAAACAGATGTGCCCCGGGCGGGACTCTGTCGCGGCCAAACAGCAGAACCCCGAGGAAAGCGGCTTCCAGAAAGAACGCCGTTAGCACTTCGTAGCTGAGGATAGGGCCCAGGAAATTGGCTGATGCCTGCGCGAAATTACTCCAGTTGGTTCCAAATTGGAACGACATAACGATGCCCGACACCACGCCCATACCGAACACCACCGCAAACACCTTGGTCCAGAACGCGGATAGGGTGATCCAGACCGGGTTTTTGGTTTTATAGCCAAGGCCTTCAAGCAGTGCGATAAAGGATGCAAGCCCGATAGAGAACACCGGGAAAATGGCGTGAAATGACACGACAAACGCGAACTGGATTCGCGATAGGATGAGGGGATCTAGCTCCATAGGAACCTCCAGCAATGACATGCTTACAAAAGGGCATCGCCCGCACAGCAACAGCGTGGTGCATTTTGTAATATTGTTATTACCAGCGGTTACGGTAATGCTAACGTGATCATACCAGAGAAACGCGAGACATTTTGTAGCACTCTTGACATATCACAACAACAAAACGAGCCAACCACGGTGAACCAATGAGTTTTTACGAAAACCGCATTCTGCCTCACATCATCGACAAAGCCTGTTCAATGGGACAGGTGATGAAGCTTCGCAGCCAGGTGGTTCCCCGTGCCAAAGGTCGTGTTCTGGAAGTTGGCATGGGCTCTGGCATCAACCTCGAATTCTACGATCCTGACCGTGTAGAAATGGTGTACGGACTGGAACCGTCTGAGGGGATGCGCCGAAAAGCCCAGGCAAACCTCAACCGCTCGTCTATCAAAGTAGAATGGTTAGGACTTCCTGGCGAGAAAATACCGCTGGAAAATAACTCCGTAGACACCATTCTGCTGACATTTACTCTGTGTACCATCCCGGACTGGCAAGCCGCGCTTGAACAAATGAAGCGGGTACTCAAGCCGGGCGGGGAGCTGTTGTTTCTGGAGCACGGTGAATCCTCTGATGAAAGTATCTGCAAATGGCAACACCGGATCACCCCAGGCTGGAAAAAACTGGCCGGAGGCTGTCATCTGAATCGCAACATCGCTGAGCTGCTCAAGCAAGGCGGATTCGACATCCAGGAACTCGAGAATTTGTACATCCCCAAAGCACCGAGAATCGCCGGCTACATCTACAAGGGCATTGCGACAAACCCGAAAAACTAACTGGATTGTGCGCGAAATGAACAGCTTGGGCAGGAAGTTAAAGATCGGAATTGCGTTAGGCAACGGAGCCTTATACAATCTCGGCCTTCAGATTTTCCCCTCCTATGCCCGGATGGTGAAATTGGTAGACACAAGAGACTTAAAATCTCTCGACCGTTAGGTCGTGCCGGTTCGATTCCGGCTCCGGGCACCATTTAAATCAATAAGTTAGCCGACTTCCTCCTAGGTTAACCGTCTTCGCTCTCGCTAAACAGACCTAATGTAGACCGCTTCGGCTGTGTTTTCTTACGGAACCTAAGCCTGCGTTCTTCTGCCCCGTCGAACGTAACCTGTTCTATCCATGTTGCCCAATGATTCCCTTGTGAGATCTGTGCTCTCCTCGGCTTTGCCGATCCTTAGCCGCGCCGACGCGCAACCAGGCATTATTGAATGAGCAGAAATGAGAGGTCACGCGATTACTTGTTGCCAAAACTGCAATAAACTAAGCTACTGTTTAGGTTAGTAAATTGAGTGCCCGAAAGGAAAGGGGGGTGCGGAGTTATCTAGAACGCACTTTTTTGCCATATCGTGGAACGCGGTCTAATTGCTGTTAGTTTTAAAGAGGACTGTGAATAAATGGATGCACCAAGCCAAGTAAAGTTTCTTAAGAATAACGTCAACTCGTTGCTGGTTATCCATTATTCGTGTCAGAACCTTAATGACAACAATGAGGGCTTCTCGCCAAGAATTACGTCAATAGCTGTCTTCCATGTTGGCAGTTCAACAATGCACAGCTTTTCTATCCATTTGATTGCAGAAATCAAAAAAATATCACGAGACGATATTGACGGTCGTTACGACGAGCTAGAAGCTGTGATGCTTGAAGATTTTTACCGGTTTGTTCAGTCGCACCAAGACCATTATTGGCTCCATTGGAATATGACCAATATCAACTTTGGTTTCGAGACGATCGAGCATAGGTATCGTGTTTTAACTGATAAAACCCCGCCTAAGGTGGATGACTCAAAGAAATACAATTTGTCGTCTCTCGTTTCCGATATTTATGGCAAAGACTACGTCGACCACCCGAAAATGCCCAATCTCATGGAGGTCAATGGTGGCAAGCCACGGGATTTTCTTACAGGGGCAGAAGAGGTTGAAGCCTTTGAAAGAAAGGAGTATCTAAAGCTACACAAGTCAACCATGTGCAAGGTGTACTTCTTCAATTCAGTTTTCCATAAGCTGTCAGCAAGGAAGCTTAAGACCGCACGCTCTAACTGGCGGGCAAAGATAAACCAAGCCCTTGAGTCTCTGCCCGCAAAGATACTTGCTCTAATTGCGGTCCTGTATTCGGTGGGACAACTCGGCTACAACGCATATGCCGCAATCGATTCCGAAGAGGAGAAACCCTCGGAGACGATTGAGCAAGCCGATCCAAAAACTAACAATCAAAAGCAGTCGGACGCATAAATGCGTCGCTGTTTTGCGCGTTAAAATGTAAATACAGGAGGTTACATGCAACGGATCGCATCACAAATTACTCTGCCGGTTAATCTGATCTTCCTATCCTTGATCCCTAGCATTGTCCTTGCCGACAACTCGACCCCTGAAGACTATCTCGCTAATAAACCGCTGGTGTTGGAGGTTCGGTATTGTGAGTGTCAGGCTACAAAACCGGATAGCTTACCCTCTGATATATTGCCAAGCTTTCTGGAGGAGTCGAGACTTTTAAGGGTTAGCGTATCGAGCAAGGATAAAGGCTTTGCCTCTTCCAGTGAGTTGTCCATAGGTTATGAACTCAAGCCAATCATGGGCTCGTCCGACCAATTTCAGTTCAACTATGCTGGCAATTACACTACAAGCAATGGGAGGAGTGCTGGCAACGGGGAGTTGCTGTTGGTTCAGGGGCAGTGGGTCAACCTTTTCGGCTCACAGCATGAGAACGAAACTGGATCGCAACACAACAACGTTGCGGTGCGGCTGGCTAACCCTATAGGTTCCTGATGGTAGGTTTTAACCAATGCAGGCACGGCGACGCCTACTACATTGCGCTTTCGGCTCCATTTCGTAGGTGCGCATGCTGCAAGCGTTATGCGTAAGGAGAGCATAGATGCAATTTAAAGCCATTCCGATTTTTCGGATTTTCGATGAGGAAAAGGCCAAGGAGTTCTACCTCGAATTTCTCGGTATGTCGTTGGATTGGGAGCATCGCTTTGAGCCGGATTCGCCTATTTATATGCAAGTTTCTAGAGGAGATCTGGTCTTTCACTTGAGTGAACATTCTGGAGATTGTACTCCCGGCTCTAAAACGTTCGTGAGTATCGATGACATTGAGGCTTTGTATAAGGAAGTCACAATGCAAGAGTACAAATATTCTCGACCGCAAATTACCACTGCACCCTGGGGCGACAGGGTATTCGAAGTGATAGATCCGTTTTCAAACAAAATATTATTCGATGAACCCTGCACTACATAAAAAGGTCAAGTGCGGCGACGCCTTTTTCGTTGCGGCTTCGCCTTCCATACGAAGTGGCGGATGCTGGCAGCATTATGTGTTACGGCCAAGGAGTGGGTCTTTATGCCTGAATTGAAAACTATTGGCCTTTTCCTCGTTACCGCATTGGCGGAAATTGTCGGCTGTTATTTGCCCTATCTCTGGCTTCGCGAGGGTAAGACTGTCTGGCTTCTGGTGCCGGGTGCGCTGAGTCTAGCGGCATTCGCTTGGTTGCTTTCGTTGCATCCGACAGCCGCTGGCAGGGTCTATGCCGCGTATGGTGGCGTTTATATCTTCATGGCAATACTTTGGCTTTGGGCAGTGGATGGCATCCGCCCCACTGTTTGGGACCTGGTTGGCTCAGCCGTTGCTTTGGTAGGAATGGCAATCATCATGTTTGCGCCTCGCACCACATAACCAGTGCATTGAAGTTGTTCCGGCCAAGAGGAGCCTTGCCCTAGTCGGGCGCCTCACATTTCTTCCTGAACCTGCCCATAGGCGAGCATCGCGAATAAACCTGTACCGCCGAGAATGTTTCCGATCAGCACTGGGGATATGTGGTAGAGCAGGGCGTTAAAGATCGTCATTTCTCCATTGACCACCAGAGCGAATATTTCGTTGGCCCCGGCGATCACATGGGTAAAATCACCCGCCGCGATCAGCCAGGTAAACATGACGATAACCAGCACTTCGGATCTCTTCGCCGATGGCAGCATCCAAACAATTGCCGCAATGAAAAAGCCCGATGGAATCCCGCGTAATAGGGTTTCGGCCGGAGTCAGCGTTGCTAGGTGGCGCGAAATCTCAAGGATCGCCGTTAGGGTGTCTGCGGGAAGGATGCCCCCGTGGACGAAGATGGCAGCGGTGATAAACGTGCCACACAAATTGGCCGCAAGCACTATTCCCCAGAGGCGGGCACTGCAGTAAAACCCGTTGCGCGTCGGCTGGGCCAGAACTGGCAGCACAACGGTGATGGTGTTCTCGGTGAACAGTTGCAGCCGAGACAGAATCACCAAGACAAACCCGAATGAATAGCCCAGGCTTGCAATCAACGTTAGATAGGGATGGTCAGGGCCTAGGTTGGCGTGGATAATGCCTTCGGCGAGTACTGAGGTGGAAATCCCAAGCCCTGCTGCCACGCCGGACCACCAGAGCGAGATTTTCGGGCGCTCCAGTTCCTCTTTGCCCTCTCGAAGGATGACGGAATAAACAGCTAGCGACGACAAGCTGCGATTTTGGGAGACGTTATCACGCTCTTGTGACGTCAGTGATTTTTCGGTCGGCGTTGGTGTCTGTTCGCGAGCTTCGCGATCCCCGGCTTTGGCGCTCGAATCTTGCGCGTGTGCGTCCTCCTTGGTGTTCTTTTCGGAGGTGGTATCCCGGTTAGTTTTCCCGTCGCTCATTCAACTATCCTTTAGCTATCCAAAGACGTTTTTGGTGCCTGGCTAACATCGGAAGATATTACACCTATCATGTTTGAGCGACGCACCACATGACCCGCACACTCATTCAACCAGAAGCCACCACAACAACTCGATCACGCCCCTGTTTTTTGGCGGCGTAAAGTGCATTGTCCGCACGATGCAGTACTGCGCTCCAATCGCGGTCACCGGCGCAATACTGTGCCACGCCGAAACTTGCTGAAACGGCCAGATCGGTTTTAGGGGGGATTGCTATCTGCGTTTCGGCGGTTTTAGCTCTGAGATCTTCCGCTACCTGTGCGCCTTGGTCAGCGTTATTGTTGGGTAAAAGCAATACAAACTCTTCACCGCCAAAGCGCGCAACCACATCATGCTGCCGCACTCTGCTTTTGAGGATGCCGGCGAAGCGTCTCAACACCTCGTCACCTACATGATGGCCGTGCTGGTCGTTTACTTTTTTAAAGTGATCCAAATCGCACATTATGATGGCGAAAGAGCTGCCAGAGCGCAGTGCTCGGCTGAATTCGATTTCACAACATTCGTCGAACGCCCGCCGGTTGTAGACTCCCGTCAAAGGGTCAACCCGAGCCATCTCCGAGAGTTCATCTTGCAGCTCATCGGAAGCCATCCAGATCGTGGCAAACGAAGATAAGATCACCAAAAACTCGCCGGCAATGACCGCCAAAGAGCTGAGCAACCCTGCGTTCATGAAATCATCCGGCGCTACCTGATAGAACGACCAGAGCAAACGGAAGACAAAAAAGGCACCTACCAGCAAAAACATGCCAATAAGCATTTTGACGACCATACGGCTACGGATGTCAGTGTGCTGCAATAGCCCGTAAGCGCCGATGAAGGATGCGATCGCAAATGCGGTTGAGAAAGCCTGAATACGCGGGATCAAATCTGGGGTATGGAATGTATAAAAGTACAACACAGATGCAAGCAGCATCAAAAGGGCGGGGCTCAGCCAACGCTCAAGAGGCAATGAGATACCAAGAAAACGAAACAGGCCCCGATAGGTCAGCACTACGCCCATAATGATCGCCAGGTTGGAAATCACTATGGAGGCAAAATCATGAATAAAATGACGCAGGCCGAGCAAAACACAGCCGCCGCCAATCAGAAAATAGCCTAGACCGATGGTTTTTATGCCAAAGAACTTGGGATGCTCTCTGGAATAGGCAAACATGCCCAACCCGAACACGATGCTAAACAGCATCAACGTCAGGCTGAGGGTGCGAAAATCAAGTTGGATAGACATGAACTTTCCTATAGGTTCTTTTTCTTTTCGCTTTCTTCACCGTCCGGCTTGGGCCAGTTTGCCTTTTTCTTTTCGCACTCCACAATCCCGCTGCTACTTAACCTCAAGCTCCAGCGTTGTGCGGATAGGTGTTGTTGGCCGGGCTGGGAGTACACCAGAAGCAGGTCGTAATCGTGCTGCTTTTCAATGGGGTGTGCTTTGATCTCGGATGTGAGGTCGTCTTTTTCACTCCAGGCGTACAGCTTGTTGGTTGTGGGCTGAATCATTTCGCACAGGGCATCGCAATCCAGGCTCAGGCGTTCCTGCAGGTGGCTCTTTTCCAGAGCCGAGTGATCAAAGTAGGTAACCGAGCGGTAGCACACGATTTGTTGTGCTTCGTTCGTGACCCATTTGCCGGAGCTTTCTTTCACCTGTTGGGGGAGGTCTGCGCGTTTACGGTAATCCAGCCACACGCGCTTTCCCGCGAAGGGTTTGTTGGTGTAGGGCGTTAATAGGCGAATTTTCCAGCGTGGTTTTCCTTTGCGCAGCCAGCGAGTGATGGCGCTAATCATGTCGTCGCGCAGCAAGTCCCGAACGGCGTAAATGAGCGCAATGCCGAACAACAGGCTGAGCGACAGCTGCTCGCTGATGGTGCGGGTGTTGAACAAGATGTAGGTGAACAGCGCCATAATGAGCGTGGTTGAAACGGCCTTCACCATTTTGCGGGTGCCTTCGCCCAGCTCGATCACTTTCGGCCTGAGTAGTACCGGGTATTCAAGCAGGCGGTGATAAAGACCCATCCTGTTCCATACCCGCGTGGCATTGCCTTTGAAACTGCTTTTGTATTCGTGTTCCTGGCGGTGCAGGTATTCCCGTTCCAGAAACTCGATCACCGATTCGCGAATCTCTTCGCCCAGCTCATCAAAGCCGTCCATCGCCAGGCATTCCAGCAAAAACTGCTCGGTATGCCAGGAGTAGTAAATGTCGGCTAAACGGTAGTAGCGTTGCTGGCTGCTTTTGGCTGGCGAGGAGTTGCGCAAACGCTGAGCAAAGTTGCGGCTTAGGCGCAGAGCGCGTTTGATCAAATCAACACTCAGACCGGAACTTTCAATTTGCTGGCGCAGCCGCTCCATGGAGGCGCGATACTGAAACAGCCACGAGCCGAAGGTGATTTCGTAGTGAGGTGAGAGCAGGGCGAATGCCTGGTTGGATTTGCCGATACGATCCTGTTCGGGCAGGCCCAGCAAACTGAACCGGTGTTCGATTGAGGTGAACAGGAACTGCTGTTCGGAAAGCGTCCAGGAGGTCAGGGTGTCTTCGTGCGGGGTGAACAGGTAAAGGTCTACCTGATAACGCCCCGGCTCTGACACAGTGCGAGTCAGCTGCAGGCGATGATTACCTTTGCGTTTCATCAAAAACACATTGCTCTCCCAGCAACCAATGCTCGCTTCAGAGTATACCTTGGTGAATCCGGCGATTTTTCAAGGATCTAGCTACGTCTTAGAGTATAGGAAAACCTTGTGTTGCCGCTAGTATTCGACAGTCGTAGCAAGTTGTCTGATACTGGGCGCATCCTAATAAATAAGCGTTTCGGAGATATCGACATGGCAGAATTACTGACACTCACCACGGATGACCAAGGCATCACGACGCTGACCTTGAACCAGCCGGAGCGGCGCAATAGTCTCTCTCTGAAAATGCTGCAGGCATTAGGCGATGCTCTTTCGGATATCGCGACGAATGGTTCGTCGCGAGTGGTTGTGCTGTCGGCAGCGGGCCATGTGTTCTGTGCGGGCCACGATCTCAAGGAGATTCGTAGCCAGTTCGATAGCCATGCGTTTCAAAAAGAGCTGTTCGAGAAATGCAGTGAAGTGATGCAGCAAATCGTGAACCTGCCGCAACCGGTGATCGCTCGAGTGGCAGGCGTGGCCACAGCGGCTGGCTGTCAGCTGGTGGCCAGCTGTGATCTGGCCGTTGCAGAAGCCGGGGCGAGGTTTGCGACACCGGGGGTGAATATCGGTTTGTTTTGCTCCACACCGATGGTTGCGTTGTCTCGGAACGTGTCTCGCAAGCATTCAATGGAGATGCTGCTGACAGGAAACATGATTGATGCGGAACGAGCAGAGCAGATGGGGCTGGTTAACCGAGTTGTGGAGCCGGAGTTGCTGGATGAGACGGTATACAGCATGGCCGCGACCATTGCGGGGAAATCCGCCCACACTCTCAACGTGGGTAAAACAGCGTTCTACCGCCAGCTGGAAATGCCGCTCAACGAAGCTTACGACTACACCGCAGAAGTAATGGCCAGCAATGTGGTTTCGCACGATGCAAAAGAAGGCATCTCTGCCTTTTTGGATAAGCGCCAGCCCGAGTGGCGCCACTCATAATCAGGGCGGGCAGGTACCTTCTGAAGGCCAGATGAGCCGGTCACCCTCATCAATACGATGAGCTTTGAAGTAACCGGCATTCATTTCCACGGCATTCCGAAACGGTTTTCCGGCCGGGTAAATGGGGCAGTCTGAACTCCGGGACGATGTGCATGGCAGCATATGGCGGACGCTGACGATTACGCCGCGCTCGTCGAGAAATGCGATGTCGAGCGGTATGAGGGTTTTGTACATCCAGAAGCCATACCGGGCAGGGCGGTCTTCCTGATATTCAAACACCATTCCGGCGTTTTCATCCAAATCACGCCGGCCCATAAGCCCCTTCTTGCGTTCTTCCGGGTCGCTGGCGATTTCAACCGTGACCGGATACCCCTCACCACCACTCGCAAAACAGGCTTGTACCTGTTGCAGCTTGACCGGCTCGGTTGTTTTACCGGCTTCGGCAGCGCCGCAGCCCGCCAGAGCCAGCGCGCAGAAGGGAATTAAAGCGGTTATGATGTTCATGACCGCAAACGATAACCGGTCTTGAAGATCCACCAGATGGTGGTCAGGCACATGGCGAGGAACATCAGAGTCATGCCCACACTCACGCCGATGTGCACGTCTGAAACGCCATAAAACGCCCATCGGAAGCCGCTGATCAGATACACCACCGGGTTGAATAAGCTGATGGTTTGCCAGATTTCAGGGAGCATATCGATGGAGTAAAACGTGCCGCCCAGAAAAACGAGTGGGGTTACGATCATCATGGGTACGATCTGCAGCTTCTCGAAACCATCTGCCCAGATACCAATGATGAACCCAAACAAACTGAAAGTGACAGCGGTCAGGGAGAGGAACGCTACCATCCAGAACGGGTGCAGAACCGAGTAGTCAACGAACAAACGGGCGGTAGCCAGGATGATCAAACCAAGCAAAACCGATTTGGTAGCGGCCGCACCCACATAACCCAAGACGATTTCGAAATAGGACACCGGTGCAGACAGCACTTCGTAAATAGTGCCGGAGAATTTCGGCATGTAGATACCAAACGAGGCGTTAGAGATGCTTTGCATCAGTAGCGAGAGCATGACCAGTCCGGGGATGATGTAGGCCCCGTAGCTGATGCTGTCAATATCACCCATGCGGGAACCAATGGCTGAACCGAACACCACGAAATACAGGCAAGTGGAGATCACCGGCGACAACACGCTTTGCATCAGCGTGCGCCGCATACGCGCCATTTCAAACTTATAAATTGCTTTTACACCGTACAAATTCATTTCCATCTCCGTGCGGGCGCGGTTTTACTCGTTAACTAGACCAACAAAAATCTCTTCGAGAGAGCTTTCCCGTGTTTGAAGGTCACGGTATTCAATGCCCAAATCACCCAAAGTGCGGAGCAACCGGGCAACGCCGGCCTGTTGTTTCTGGGAGTCGAAGGTATAAATCAGTTGGTAGCCATCTTCTGACAGTTCTACAGGTTCGAGCGTCAGCTCTCCAGGTACGGCTTCCAGTTTGTTTTGCAGATGCAGGCGCAGCTCTTTCTTGCCCAGCTTAGACATCAGACGGTCTTTTTCTTCAACCAAAATGATCTGGCCCTGCCGTATCACGCCGATGCGGTCGGCCATTTCTTCGGCTTCTTCGATGTAGTGGGTTGTCAGAATCACGGTGGTGCCGTTCTCGCGGAGTTTTCGAACCATCTCCCACATGTCGCGGCGCAGCTCCACATCCACGCCTGCGGTGGGCTCGTCCAAAAACAGGATGCGGGGTTCGTGGGACAGGGCTTTGGCGATCATCACACGGCGCTTCATGCCCCCCGATAGCGACATAATTCGGTTGTCGCGTTTATCCCACAAGGAAAGGTCTTTGAGCACTTTTTCGATGTGGCTGGGTTTCGGGGCTTTGCCAAATAGACCTCGACTGAAAGAAACCGCATGCCATACCGTTTCGAACGAGTCGGTATTGAGTTCCTGGGGCACCAAGCCTATGGCTTCACGGGCTTTGCGGTATTCTTTAACGATGTCGTAGCCCGCTGCGGTCGCGTGCCCGCTGGATTTGTTGACGATGCCACAGATAATGGAGATGAGCGTTGTTTTGCCGGCACCGTTGGGGCCTAGCAGAGCAAAAATTTCCCCCGGGTAGATGTCCAGATTGATATCATTGAGCGCCTGAAAACCACCTTCATAAATCTTGTTCAGGTTCTTTATGGAGATATCCGGCTGCACGGCTATGTGTCCTGTTTATGTGGGTGACTCAAACCAGAAAGCCGCACATTTTCTCACGGTGGCGGCAGTTTAGAAACCTTTGCCTTGTGCGCACATATCCCCATAATGTGAGCTTGCATACAAACTGAGGCCGATGATGTTACGTGTTCTAGGAGTAGCGGTTGTTCTGATGACAGTAATCGGGACGGCCTTTTGGGCGCTGAAATATCCCGAAGACGCAGAGGAGGAAGTTGCGCGCCCGGAATGTGATCTTCTGGCAGGCCCTTGCAACTGGAGTACGCCCGAAGGGCAATGGCAGGTTAGCCTGACGCCTCAGGTGGGCAAGGCCGGACAGCACCTTTATGCTTTGACCGTCGAAACCCCGAATGCGCCTGATCGCTTTCTTGCCGTATTGCGAGGCCGTTCGATGTACATGGGCGAGTACCCCGTGCCATTGAAACAAGAATCTGCCACCCACTTCCAGGCAGAATTTGAAGCCCCCTTATGTGCGACCGGGTCTGAGATGGTGTGGCAGATCGATTTGCAAAGTGGCCAGCAACCATTGGGAAGTGTGTCGCCCATCCTGTTCTTTCAGGCAAAGATGTAGTTGGTTTTTTAATTGTTGTCTCGCGCCGTATCGACTGGAAACAAGACCGGTTCAGATAAAGGCATTGCTTGTAACGGCTTCATACAAGCTTGCTGATGAGGGCACGTGGTGGTTGTCTTCCCAGAATTCCGCACCTTCAAGCCCAGCCCGATAACAGGCGAGCAAGATGTTGTTGGAGGTGAGTGTGGCAATGGCTTGTATCGCTTCGGTTTGGCGCATGCCGGTTTTCCGGCTGGCAATGCCCGCAACAATTACGGCTAATCCGTCAGAATGGCGTGCAGCTTTCGGGCACAATGAACAACTAGCCCCGTAAAGCCAGGCGGTCGCGTAGGCCCTCACGGCAGGCGGGGCTTCAGCGATCGATAACCCCTTCAAATGGCAATCCCGCTCTTGTAACCCGGCAAGAATATGCAGCTTTGAGCACAAATCAGCTCGGTCCAAAGCCATAGGGACTGTATCTTTCGCTGGTGCGCGGGTGCGTTTGCCGGACGTGTAAGGCCAATCACTATTAATGAATGCAACAGGGCCATGAGGCTCAGCAACTTCCCGCCGGCTTAAACTGTACATTCGCACCCCCAGCAGGCCGAGCAATAACAGAAGCCCGATTTGAGTTATTGCCACCACCCCGTAGACCATTGCGCTAAGTTCCTGAAAACATTGTTGATGCGTTGCTCGATGGCAGGAAGTGTAACATTGAGTAACTGCGGTTCGGTGCAACCCACTCCACAGTTCGTGGTGGATTGCACGTGGGCTTGTTGATCTGTGACGCTTGTCCCAATGGTTTTGGGGAAATTCAGCAGGTGGGCATGGTTTTGAGGGCAAGTTTTCGCCGAATGTAACGGCCGAGGGCATCCACGCCAATGTTCAGTAGCGCCGTAATCAGAATCAGCACCATCGCCCGGTCAAAGCGGATGTTCTGGATAGCACTGTCTACATAAAAGCCCAGAGTGTATATGCCCAGAATCCCTAGAATGGCGGTCTCCCGCATGATGATTTCCCACCGGTAAAACAGAAACGCCAGGAAAGAGCGGTATACGCGGGGCAGCAATTCCCAGCTGTACCGGGACAGGCCGGTTGGTGCGTCAGGGCGCAGTTCGATGGTATTGGTTTGCCGACCAATCAGATGGCCGATAATGCCGCCATTATGCAGCGCCAGTGCAACCACCGCCGGGAGCATGGAAGGCCCCCAGAGCTGAAGCAAGATATACGCGAGGATGTATTCGGGTGTAGAGCGGGCGATGACCAAAAGAATGTGACCAGAAGTGCGCCGGACCGGCCCGCCAAAGTGTCTGGAGATGAGCGGGAAAGCCAGCAGCGACAAAATGCCGGTGGCGACCAGAGCAATCTGGGTGAGGACTACGGTGTTCCAAATGCCGGGCAGCGCCTCGTTAACCCATACATCGGCCATCCATTCGGAAAGCCCGATCAAACCCTCGCCGTTGCGCAGGGGGGCCGGAACAATGTCTTCGGTAAAGAAGCGCTTTACATTGCCCCAGATAATGGGCATGCCATCACCCAGAAAAAACGGCGCTGCTAAAATGTAGGCCGGAAGCAGCTTGGGGCGAACCCAAAGGGGCATGGTGGCAATCAGAACGTAAAACAGCACCAGCATGGCGCCGGCGTCGGAATACAGCCCTTGAGAGAAGGACGATTCCAGATAGAAACCCAGCGTGGGCAGGCCAACAAACCCGAGAATGGCTGAAGAGCGCATGCCGCACTCAAGGCGGTAGGCGGTGTAGGTTCTGAGCTGTACCCAGCAGTCCGGAATTTTGGCGTAGAGAAACGCCGAAATGGCTGAGGTGCCGGGCGGCAGAAGCCGGCCGGGCTCTGGGTCGGATTCTTCAAAGATCTCTGAATACACCTTGGCAAAAATGCCGGCGTAGGGAATGGCGATGGCCAATACACCGGTGAGCGGATGAAAGCCGAAAAACTGGAGAAAGATCAGGGCCCAGAACAGTTCATGAATAGAGCGAATGAACGCGCAGAACATGCGTACGGGTAAGAATCGGTACACCAGCGAGAGAGCGAATCCGCATACGCTGCCAAGGGCCACGCCGACAAACGCAAATGCGACTGTGCGAAGCAGTGCTGTCAGCAAGCCTTCGGTGCTGAAGAAGTTAGGCGTTACGACCCCCCAAAACAGCCGGCCCAAATCCTGCCAGGGATTTGCGGTGGTAATGGCAATGTCGGCCACCAACAGTCCCGCTAAGGCGATAGCCAGGAAAATGAAGCTGGTGCGGACGGTAGGGTAGGCGAACATGGTTTTGATCGGCCAGTCAGTAGATCGAAGCAATGTCTGACGCTACCAGATTTTTCGCTGGTTCATCCAGCGCTATCTGGCCGTCTTGAATGCCGATAATCCGGTCGCAGTAGGCGAGCGCCATCTCTACGTCGTGGAGTGCAACAATGCTGGTGTTGAAGCGGCCGGTCAGCAATTGCATGGCGGCATGCGCCATAGGGCCATCCAGAGCTGAAATGGGTTCGTCAGCTAACAGTATCGGCGCTTGCCGATAAAGTGCACGGGCAATGGCTACCCGTTGGCGTTGGCCACCCGACAGTGTTGCCGCTGGTATCCATAGCTTTTCCGAAATCGAGAGCTCATCGAGCAGAGCTTTAACGGTGTTCTTGTCTTTTGAAAAGGGGCGCAATAACGTCAGCGTGTTATACCAGGTCGGGTGATGGTCAAGCTGGCCCATAAATACGTTATGGAATACCGGCAACGCATTGACTAGCCCTAACCCTTGCGGAATCAGAGATGCTTGCTGCTGCAGGCGTTCGTAAAGCACTTTGATCAGTGTTGATTTCCCCGCACCACTTTTACCGACCAACGCGATGTGCTCACCTTCGTTCATGTGAAGTGACAGCGGGCCAATCACCCGCTGTCCTTCAAAGCTGGCTGTCAGGCCATGAAAATCAAACTCTGACATTAATCCAGGATTCCAATGTTAACGGCTGTCTTACGGATCGGCTCGTAATCGTCGTTAGACGCAGGAATAAACCCGGACCGGGGAAAGCTTTCCAGCAGGGCAGGGTCGTCCAGCTCCAGCAGAGCTTCGGTTACACGGTCTTTGAAACCTTCGCCGAAGGTTTCGTTAACATCGCCTCGGATGGTCCACTGGTAGTCGGGGTAGGCAGGTGTTTTCCAGATAACCTGCACGGCATCGGTATCAATATTGCCGTTGGCCAGTTCTTTCTCCCAAACCTGGAAGTTCAGAGCGCCAACTTCATAGGTGCCGGCTTCTACCAAGCGCAACGTGCGGGTGTGGTTACCGCTGAACCCGACGCGGGAGAACACGGAGTCCGGGGCTTCGTTAAAGGTGTCACGAATGTAGAATTCCGGCATCAAGCGCCCAGAGGTGGAGCCTTTAGAGCCAAACGTAAAGGTTTTGCCGCGAAGTTGGTCTTCCAGGCTTTCCAGAGAATCGGAAGGCTCGATACCGGTTTCGGTATTGGCGATGAAATAAGTCTCGAAGGCTTCGTCTTCAACGCCTTGGGCGATGGCTTCGGATCCATCCACCAAACGACGCGCCTGCACGCCAGACAGGCCGCCAAACCATGCCAGCTGTACTTGATTGTTTCGGAATGCCGATACGGCAGCGGCATAGGATTTAACCGGGATGTAGCGAACCTCTACATCCAGTTTCTCTTCCAGATAATCCGCGACGCCACGAAAGCGCTCAACCAGTTTGGTTTCGTCTTCGTCAGGGATTGCGGTGAAAATAAAGGTTTCGGCTTGAGCTGCTGAAAACACAGACATTGAGATAAGGCCAGTGGCTAACCACTTGCGCAATTGTTTCATCGCCATGGAATTCATTCCTTTGTTATTTCTGGTCAGCGAGGGAAAGGCGGGTGCCAATATCCGTTTCAGGATACCTTGAATTACGTGATTGATGAACCGCTTTCCAAGTCAATACTTTACCTAACGCAACTACCCATGCAGAATCTTTGAAACCTCCGAATGTGGCGATTATGGATATCATCATTATTACCCCGGCAGGGCCAGAGTCCAAAGCTGGCAACCGGGCAACCGCGGTACGATGGCAACAATTGCTTCAGCAATCCGGGCATCAGGTTGCGGTTGAAACTGAGTATCAGGGTGAGCAATGCGATCTGCTCATTGCTCTTCATGCCTGGCGCAGCGCGAACGTCATTAAAGCGTTCAAGGCTGCCTGGCCGGAAACTCCGTTGATTGTGGTGCTTACAGGCACGGATATCTATCACCACCAGCATGAATTCCCTGATGTAACTTACGAGTCGATGGACCTTTCAGATTTGCTGATCGGCTTGCATGATCTGGTCGCTCAGGACATTCCCGAGCGCTACGCAGGTAAATTGCTGACCCTGCGCCAGTCTGCGGATAAGCCTGCAGCTTTCGGGGGATCTCGGCTGGAACCCGGGCAGTTTCATATCTGCGTTTTGGGGCATCTCAGAGAAGAGAAAGACTCTCTTAGAGCTGCTATTGCCAGCCGCCATCTGCCAGAGCATTCGAACGTTATAGTGTCCTGCGCCGGCAAGCCGTACAGCGATGAATGGCGAGAACTAGCCCTGCAGGAAGGCCGAAGCAACCCCCGGTTCCGCTGGCTGGGAGAGTTGAACCGCCCGGAACTGGCCAATTTGGTGGCGGTCAGCAGCGTGATGGTGATCAGCTCGGTTATGGAGGGTGGTGCGAACGTCATTTCCGAAGCCTGTCGGGCTGAACTGCCGATACTGGCGTCGGATATTCCGGGTAACAGAGGTTTGCTGGGCGATGATTATCCGGGCTATTTTCCGGCAAAAGATGATCGCGCCTTGGCCGATCTGATGGCTCGCGCTGAAAACGACAGTGAGTTCTTGGCGGAGCTTAAGAGAAGGGTAGTGGAGCTGGCCGATACCTTCCAGCCTGAACAAGAGCGCCAGAGCCTGGAGAGGGCTCTGGCGCTCGTTGTAAGTGCGGACAGTTAAAGTACTTTCTTCGCTTCACTGGAAAGACTATCGAAGCCTTTAACGCTCTTGAACGCTTCCAGTTTTTTCTTGTCGGCGTCGCTCGGGTTGGCGATTTGCTCAATCGACGTGATGCCGGCATCTTTCATTTTTTTGGCTGTTGCAGGGCCAATGCCTTTAACCAAGGTCAGGTCTGATTTGTCGGCTGGCTTGGCTGCTTTTTTTGCCGCGGGTTTCTTAGCGGCAGGTTTCTTGGCTGGAGCCTTTTTTGCGGCTGGCTTTTTGGCCGCAGGTTTGGCGGGCTGTGCAGCGGTCTTTGCCTTTTTGACTGTGGTCTTTGCTGCCTTTTTAACGTCGGTTTCCACTTCTTTAGAGGCGATGCCCAGTTTCTCCAGCAAGCTGGTTTGCAGCTCGTGGAAATCATTCATACGGCGCTCCAGCTCGTCGTTAAAGCGGCCGATTTCCCGCTCCCGCAGTTCTTCTACCTCTTTCAGTAGTTTGCGAACCGGTTCCTGAACCTGACTTTGCAGCTGATCCAGCTGTTTGAGGGCATCATTGATCAAGCCTTCAATTTGCGTGGATGCTTTATCAAATTCTTTATTCACTGACTTTACGATTGCTTCGATGCTTGGCTTGGATTTCTTTGCCATCAGGCTGTCTCCTTGCGGGATAGGCTTCGTTAGAAAACAATTCAGGCTGTTTGCCGTGACCAGGTTGTTGGGCCAGCAGCCCTGCGCGATCTAAGGGTTTGCTTTTTGTAAAGCACCTCCCGGATGCGCCGTAGTTTTTCACTTAACGGAGAGTTTTCATTCGAATCAGGTTGAATGAAATCAATCGAGTAAAAGAAGTTGCTACAGTGTTTTCTTTTCTCGGTGACCAAGCCGGATATGCCCTTGGCCCAAATGTCATCGAGAGGCATTTTCATCACAAGATCAAGCGTGACCGTATCGCCAGGTTCGAAAGGTTTATCGGTTTTCATGATGCACCCAAAGCTGTCCAGCTCGTACAACCGGGCATGAACCTCTTCTCGACGGAAGAAACCATGCCGATAACGGAAGTGGGCGACAAGATCCGGTAGTGCGCTCTTCATGAAACCTGTTCTCTGCTCTTAATGGCGATCACTTGTAATGGGCGTAATTTGAACAATAGACGGACTGTGTCCGTTTGGCAATGACACCCATTTATCCCTGTTTATGATTCTACCGCTGGCTTTCGTGTTTTTATTTGATACAGATCTACTCGACGATCCAACAGATTGGTGACCGAACCTTCGTTGCGGACCAGCTTGAGTTTGTCGAGATCCATGTCGGAAAACATGATCATTTCTGTATTAGGTGTTGTCTCTGCCATCACTGCATCGTGCGGAAAGGCAAAGTCAGACGGCGAAAACACGGATGACTGGGCGTATTGAACGTCCAGATTCTCCACCTTCGGCAGGTTACCAACACTGCCGGTAATAACAACATAGCATTCGTTTTCAATGGCACGAGCCTGCGCGCAATGCCTTACTCTGAGGTAGCCGTTTTTGGTATCTGTCCAGAAAGGCACGCAAATAATATCGACTTCCTTTTCGGCGGCAATCCGGCCTAGCTCAGGAAACTCAATGTCGTAACAAATGAGAATGGCAACACGGCCAGCATCGGTCTCAAACACTTCAAATTCGTGACCGCCCTCAATCACCCAGTCGCGACGCTCGTGCGGGGTGATATGAATTTTTCGCTGTTCATCAACCCGGCCATCCCGGTGACACAAGTACGAAACGTTGTACACGCGGTCATCTTCAATCAGGGGCATAGACCCGGTGATGATGTTGATGTTGTAGCTGACTGCCATATCCGACATTTCATTACGGAACTGCTCTGTAAAGCCCGCGAGAAAACGGATGGCCCGCGTTTGATCCAGCTGGTCGGTCAAGCCCATTAGGGGGGCATTAAAAAATTCCGGGAAAAGTGCGAAATCACTTTTGTAGTCTGAAAGGGCGTCCACAAAGTATTCGACTTGCTTGAGTACTTCTTCTACAGAGGTGAACTCTCGCATTTGCCACTGTACAGCTCCCATCCTAACCTGGGTCTTCTTCACGTCCAGAACGGAGGTGGGGGGCAGGTAAAGGATGTTTCGCCATTCCAGCAAGGTGGCATAGCCAAGGGATTTCTCATCCTCTGGCAGGTATTTGTGCATGAGCCGGGTGACCTGAAAATCGTTGGAAAGCTGAAAGCTCAGGATGGGGTCGTAGATCTCTTTTCGATCTACCCGTTGAATGTACTCTTCCGGCGTATATTGTTCGGCATATTTGAAGTAATTAGGTATTCGGCCACCGGCGAGAATCGCCCTCAGGTTCATGGACCGGCAAAGTTCTTTGCGGGCCTCATAAAGGCGGCGCCCCAATCGGTAACCGCGGTATTCCGGGTGAATGAATACATCCAGACCGTATAACGAGTCGCCGTTGGGGTTGTGCCAAATTTTTTCGTTACGAAGAATCAGGTCGTCGTAGGCGTGAGGGTTGCTGAATCTTTCGTACTTCACACACACGGTAAGGGCAACGGCCACCAGTTTGCCGCTTTCCTCAATACAAACTTGTCCGTCTGGAAACTGCTCCACCAGGGTCTTGATAGTGTCTTTTGGCCACGCTCCGCCGATGTCGTCATAAACATCGTCCATCAGTGCCTGCAATTCGCTGTAATCATCGAGGGTGAGGTTTCGCAGATTCAGGTGTAGATCTTCGTGGGCCATGCAAGCTCTCTCCGTTGGGTTTCCGCATCGGCAAAAGACGATAGTGCGTCGAATATTAGCAGAGTATGCAGGCACCTACACGTTCACCTAAAGAACCGGTAGCGGCCGCCGATACACTTGGTAACTGTGCCTTTCAGACAACTGGATTAAACTCGCGCACCGCTTATTCCTTGGAGGAACTTTCATCGTGCAACTTACATTCGGGCAGAAACTGCTGGTTGCTGTCGGCGTTCTGATCGCCGTCATCATGGCTGTTTTCGCGTTTACTTCGGATCGCCAGATTCAGAAAACCACAGACACTTATGTGTTTGCCATGTTAGATGGGGCCATTGAGCAGAGCACTGCGAGTATTGCTGGCTGGCTGAACACCCGTTTGGATATGACCAGTGCGGCGGCGAAAGCTCTGGGCAACACGGAAACAGACGAACAAGCACGGGTTCTGCTGAACAGTATGACAGAGGGCGGTAACGCGAAAGATGTCTACGTGGGTACCACCGATGGCCGAATGATTATGCGCTCCATGGCTTCTGAGCAGGCTTTGGGTGCCAGCTTCGATCCACGGGAACGACCTTGGTACAAGCAGGCGCGCGCGGAAGGCAGAGCCTCTTTTACCGGGATTTATCAGGATGCCCAGACCGGCGAGACCTTGATCTCGGCCATCGCTCCGGTGTCTTCCGGCAGGTTTGAAGGCGTGGCCGGTATGGATATCAGCCTTAACGTAATCCAGGAACTGCTGGCCGCAATCACCCTTGGTGACGCGGGCTATGCCATGTTGATGGACGGTGACGGAACCATCCTGTTTCACCCGGATCCGTCGTTGATCGGCAAGAGTGCCCGGGATTTCCTGGGGTATGCACCCGCAAAGGATGGCACGCCTAAGCGATACGAGCGAAACGGGACAGAGTGGAGTGTCGCGTTTTTCCCGATCTCCGATGCCCGAGGCGTGGATTGGTATATTGGCTCGGTGGTGAACTGGGACCAAATCACCCAACCCGTTGTAGACGCAAGAATGGCCAGCCTGACCATTGCCTTTGTTGGCTTGATTTTAGCTCTGATCATCCTTCACTTTGGTATTCGCGCGTTGATGGCACCGGTGCGCAGGTTGAATGATGCCATGTCCGACATTGCGTCCGGCGATGCCGATCTTACCCAGCGCCTTGATGACAGTGGCAGTGACGAGTTTGGACTTCTCGCAAGCAACTTCAATAAGTTTGTATCAAACATTCAGCAAGTTGTGAGTGAGGTGAAAGAAGGTAGTGAAGAGCTGTCTCAGAACGTGACCTCACTTCGACAAACTTCCAGCAACAGTCGCAACAGCGTGGAAGGACAGCAGGGCGAAATCAATATGGTGGCGACGGCCATTAACGAGATGTCTGCGGCGGCGAATGAAATTGCTCAGAGTGCCCAACAGACGGCGGAAGCCGCCGAACAGGCAGACCACGAAAGCCTTGGCTCCCGGGAAACCGTTGCTGCGTCTCGGGATGCGGTGCAAAAACTGTCTCATGAGATCACGGCGGCGGCCGAGGTCATCGATAAGCTTGGTCAGGACGTTTCTTCAATCACTACGGTTCTTGAGGTGATTCAAGGTATTGCCGAGCAAACCAACCTGCTTGCTCTGAACGCTGCAATCGAAGCAGCACGGGCGGGCGAAGCTGGCCGTGGTTTTGCTGTGGTTGCTGACGAGGTTCGCAATCTGGCACAGCGCACCCGCGCATCCACAGAGGAAATCAACAACATGATCGAGCGCCTTCAGAAAGGTGCTAACGATGCGGTTGATGTGATGAAAGCATCCACTGCGGTTTCCAATGTGAGTATGGAGAAGGCTCAGGATGCGATGGAGTCTTTGAATCGGATTGCTGAGGCCATTACGTCAATCAGTCAGATGACGTCGCAGATTGCGACGGCGTCAGAAGAACAGACGTCTGTTACTGAAGAGTTGAATGCGTCGATCACACGCATTGCCGAACAAGGCCAGGCTGCGGCGGAAGCCACCAGTGAAAATGACGTGTACAGCAGTCAGATTGAAAGCATCGGGCATACTCTTAACGAAAGAGTGAGCCGGTTTAAAGTCGATTAATCTGATCGTTATATGGCAAGGCCAAGGATGGCTTTGCGCAGTGTTAGTGGTTGCCGGTCAGGTAGTCAATTCTCCGTTCTAGGTTGTCCAGAATGCGTCTGGCAACGTACCCGGAATCTTCCGTCAGGTGAGGGTTATCTAAAGAGATCACCGTTCGCCGATTAAGATTCAGGCGGGCCACGCTCTCTCCAAATGAATGTTTTAGATAGGCCGCAAAACTACCGTCTTTGATGGCACGCTCCAGACCCAGTTGTAATCTGTGGGCTGTTTCATGATCAGCCGGCGCCACAAACAAATACGAAGGCATCGGATAGGCCAAGAGAAGCGTGGGTTCAACAACCAGCCCCTTCGCGTCATCGCGCTCCAGCTCAAACATCACCTCGCTGATGCCCCTCGCGAAACATTCGAATCTCCGATTCTGGAGCATGCCAAAAAGGATTTCGTATCGGGTATGGGTGATCACGCTTACGCCATTGCTCTTGAGAATAGGTGTATCTGGCCAGTGAGCGCCTTGACCAATCCGGATATTGCGCGAGTAGAGGTCTTCGATATTGGTGATGCCATGAAATTTTCTGAGGTTTTCCGGTAACACCAAGCAAACGCGGAACCCCAGAAGTCCGCCATCGACGGGAATCGGAACGGGGGTAAGTGCGGTTTCCCGTTCAGGTGATGTGGCCACGTTGGCGATATCGACCAGTTCAGAATTGTTACCGGCAAGCTCTCGGAGTACTCGGCCTTGGCTTAACTCCTCACTCCGGATCAGCCGGAAGCCGCCGTATTCGGGAGTTTTATTGAATGCCAGCTCAACCAGCGTGTGAATGGCCGGGTTGTCGTAATTTCGGTACCAGAGAATGTAATCGTTGGGTTCAGCCGCAATGGCTGACTCTGCGGTGAGTTGCAATCCAATCAGAATGGGTAGAAGCCCCAACAAACTTCGCGATTTCAGTCGATGAATCCTGGCGAGAGGTGGCAAGCTTAAAGTCCTTCTTTTAGCCGATAGCACAGTCATACAGCCAATGCGCGGTTGAAAGATTAGCGTAAATTGCGTGATTTGCACGAAATTTACGTGATAATTCGCGAAGTTTCTTGAACCTATGCAGCAGTATTGCAATCATTCTCGCCTCAACAATCAGAGGAGCCACACCATGGCCGTTATTGATAAGCTCATAGGCACTGCAGGGCAGTGGGTAGGACATACCGATGCAAATGCAACCTTGTTACACCCATTGGAGTGGATTAAAAAAACCGGCAGTTACACCGCGATTAATCGTATTGTCGGCATGGCCATTCCGTTTACGACTCGCAACGGCTTTTCGGTGCAGGAAGTTCGCCCGGGCTATGTGCGCGCGAAGGTGAAGTTGAAGGGCAACAAGAATCACTTTGGCAGTTTGTATGCGGGTGCGTACTTCCTGGTGGCTGAAATTCCCGGCGGTATTCTGGCATTGTTTGATCTGGGCCCGGCTTACACGCCGATCTTGAAAAGCATGACCCTGGAATTTTTGCAGCCCGCTGATTCAGATGTGGAGGTTGAGTTCACTCTTCCGGAAGAAACCGTTGCCGCGGTCTTGGCCGAAGCCAATGCGACCGGGCGAGGCAAGTTCACTCTGGAAGGGGTGTTAAGAGACAAAGACGGCAACCATGTTGCCACGTCTTTCGCTCAGTACCGGGTGCGAAAGAAGGGCTTCAAGCCTCAGGGTTGAGCAATCTCCTGCAGCGTTTGCAGGAAAATATCTCCGTATTTTTCTAGCTTCGCTGCGCCCACTCCGCTGACTTCAGCCAGCTCTTCCAACGATTTTGGCCGACGTTCCAGCATGTCGAACAAGGTGGTGTCGTGGAAAATCACGTAGGGCGGTACCCCTTGTTTGTCCGCCAGCTCCTTTCGGCAAGCCCGTAAGGCATCCCAGCCGGCCTGATCGGTGATTTGGTCTTTCACATTGGCGCCGCTGCGCTTGCCGGGACCGGTACCAGACGTTTTCTTCACCACCGGATCTTTTCTGAGTTCGATCTTCTGCTGCCCTTTCAGTAACGGGCGACAGATTTCTGTTAACTGAAGCGCGCCGTAGCCGTCTGGATCAGCCCTCAGGTAGCCATTGGCGACCAATTGCCGGAAGACTGATTTCCATTCATTGGCCGAAAGCTCGGTGCCAATCCCGAAGGTGGAGATGGCTTGATGCCCGGCCTGCAGGATGCGTTCGTTGCTTGAGCCTCTCAGCACGTCAATCAGATAGGTGACGCCGTATCGCTGACCGGTACGGAACACGCAAGATAGCGCTTTCTGGACAGCTACCGTGCCATCCCATGTTTCTGGCGGGGTCAGGCAGGTGTCACAGTTGCCGCAGGGTTCTTCCAGAGTATCCCCAAAGTAGCGAAGCAATACCTGGCGACGACACTGGGTGACTTCGCACAATCCCAGCATGGCATCCAGTTTTTGGCGTTCAACGCGTTTGAATTGATCGTTGCCTTGAGAGGTTTCCAGCATTTGGCGCAGTTTGATCACGTCTTGCAAGCCATACACCATCCAGGCGGTGGAGGGTTTGCCATCACGACCCGCCCGGCCGGTTTCCTGATAATAAGCCTCCAGACTTTTCGGCAAATCAAGATGCGCGACAAACCGTACATCCGGCTTGTCGATGCCCATACCAAAGGCAATTGTCGCCACCACAATAACCCCATCTTCCCTTAGAAAGCGTTCCTGATTCCGTGACCGTTCCTCGCTGGACAAGCCTGCATGGTAGGGGAGAGCGGTATAGCCTTTATCGGACAATAGCTTGGCGGTAGCGTCTACTTTGTTCCGGGATAGGCAATACACGATGCCGCAATCACCTTGATGCTCTGCTTTAATAAAATCCAATAACTGTCTGTTTGCATTTGTTTTAGGGGTGATACGGTATTGGATGTTTGGGCGATCAAAGCCGCTGACAAAATGCCTGGCGTTCGTGAGTGAAAGGCGCTCGGCAATCTCTTTTCGGGTGCGCTCATCGGCGGTGGCCGTCAGCGCGATGCGGGGTACGCCGGGGAATTCTTCGGCCAACATGCTGAGTTGCAGGTAATCCGACCGGAAATCATGTCCCCACTGAGACACGCAGTGAGCTTCATCAATTGCAAACATCAAAAGTGATGCGTTGTGCAGCAGCTCAATAATACGAGGTTGAATCAGGCGTTCTGGGGCACAATAAAGCAGATCCAACTCACCGGTCATCAATGCGTATTCTGTAGCGCGAGCTTGCTCGAAATCCATCGAGGAATTCAGGAAGGCTGCTTTCACACCCAGTTCACGCAAGGCGTTAACCTGATCTTGCATCAACGCAATCAGCGGCGAGATCACAATGGCAGTGCCGGTTCGAACCAGTGCGGGCACCTGATAGCAAAGCGACTTACCACCCCCTGTCGGCATGAGTACCAATGCGTCGCCGCCATTAATCACTTCCCGAACGATATCACCCTGTAACGGGCGGAAGCTTTCGTAGCCAAAAACCTCGTGCAGCACCTGTTCCGGGCTCTTTTCAGAAACCGATGGGCGCTCTTTGGCTAATTGCTCGAAGTCATGATCGTGGTACATGATGGGCGCAGGCCTTTGGACAGGGTAAATTTCAGGCTGGGAATCATACCAGATATAGGCTTCTGAAGGATGTCCAAGGCGATTAGGTGGAGGAAAACCGGTCATAGACCGGCTACAATATCGCACCGTTCAAAAATCCGATTAACATCCGCGAACAACAACAGGGCCCGCATGCAGGAATTTGACTCAATTCGACCTTACTCGGACGAAGAAACTGCTCCCACTATCCAGCGCCTGGTTAATGATTCTGAATTCCTGAATATGATCGGCCGTTTCAGGTCGCCGCGTTTGGCCGCTTGGGCACCGGCGCCTTTGCGGTTCTATATTCGCCACTGGTTATTGAAACGCTTCGGGCATATCAAGTCGGTCGATGACCTGCAAACGAGTTTGTCGGGGTATGTCGGAGAGTTGGTTGAAAGCACTACGCTGAAAGTCACTCACAGTGGCCTCGAGAACCTCAGCAAAACCAATGCTCATCTTTTTATCTCGAACCATCGAGACATTGTGTTTGATCCGATGATCGTTAATTATCTGTTGTTCCAGAACGGGTTCCAGACTACCCGGATTGCTATCGGGGACAACCTGTTGTCCAACCGTGTGTTTGCCGAAATGATGAAGCTGAACAAGAGCTTTCTGGTGCGCCGGAACATCACCAGCCCCCGGGAGATGCGCGATGCGTATTTAACCCTTTCCGGGTTTATCAATCACAGTATCGACACCAATCACAGTGTGTGGATTGCTCAGCGTGAGGGCCGCGCGAAAGACGGGATTGACGCCACAGACCCGGCCATCATCAAGATGTTCTATATGAGCAAGAAAAAGTCCGGCTTGGGTTTTGACGAGGCGCTTAGTCGTTTGCATATCGTGCCGGTGTCTATTTCTTACGAATACGACCCGTGTGATGTTGATAAAGCCAGAGAGTTAGAGATTCGTGAACGCACTGGCGATTACCAGAAGGCTGAGGGAGAAGATTCCGAGCAAATCATGAAAGGGCTAACCGGGCCCAAAGGGCACGTACACGTGCACTTCGGGGCACCCATATCCAAAGCGCCGAACACTCCTAAAGAGCTTGCCGCGCACATTGATCACGAAATGCACGCAAATTACCATCTCCATGCATCCAACCTGGCAGCGTATGAAATGCGTAACTTGCAGGTTGAGACACCGGAAACGGCCAATCGCTTAGGTATTGACGCCATTTCAGCGGGCGCTTATTCGAACGAAGAGCGAGAAGAGGCCAAGGCTGAAATTTCCAAGCGCCTGAATGCCTGCGATACAGCTGGCCGTAAGTATTTGCTGGATATGTATGCCAATCCGGTGGTTAACGCTTTGGCTGCGCGCCGGCATACAGAAAGTATGGAAACAGAATCTGATTAAGCGAGTATCTGGCGCGGCACGATCAGCCGCGCCAGAACCCCGGTGACAGCACGATCACCACGCTTAGAATTTCCAGCCGCCCCATCAACATACCCACCGCCAGAATCCATTTTGCTGCGTCTGGCAGCGGTTCGAACGTTCCGGCTGGGCCGATGATGTCGCCGAGGCCCGGGCCAACGTTGGTCAGCGATGTCAAAGCACCGGACAACGACGTGATGAAGTCCAATTGCAAGGAAGCCAGCAGCACGGTGATCAGCAGCAAGCAGAGCAAGAACATAAAGGTGTAGGCAATCATCGATGAGATGATTTCGTCACTGACCGATCTGCCGTTGTAGTTTCGGGTGAACACCGCGCGAGGGTGTAAGAGCCTCAACAACTGCTCACGTAGAACCATCAATGACAGCTGGAATCGGAAGATCTTCATGCCACCTGCGGTTGACCCTGAACACCCGCCTACAAACATCAGGAAGAAAAACAATACAAACGCCAAGGGCCCCCAAGCGGAATAGTCTTCGGAGGCATAACCGGACGTACTGATCACCGACGTTACGTTAAACAGCACTGAAATGTAGTTGTGCAGCGGGTCAAAATAATCCTCCGCCACCCACCAGCGGTAAAGTGTTAAAAGCGCGGGAACCGTAAGCAAGATTGTCAGGAAGAGCCGAACTTGCTGATCCCGGAACAGGGCAAAGTGCTGGCCATGCATTTCCCGAACAAACAGGAAGAATGGCAGGCTGCCAAGGACCATGAACAAAGTGGCTTCTGCCAGAATCAGATCGTTGAACTTGCCCATCGAGAAATCAGACGTTGAAAACCCGCCGGTCGCGATACTCGTTAAACCGTGGTTAAACGCATCGAACAACGACATGCCCGATGCCCAGTAGGTGAGCACCGCAACGGTGGTGAGTACCACATAGACAATCAGCAGGCCCCGGCTCAGGGTTTTCATGCGGGGAAGCGCTTTGTCTGTCCACTCAGAGGATTCCGTCGCGAACAGGCGCATACCGCCGACACGCAGGAATGGCAGCACGGCAACGAACATGCCGATGATACCAATGCCGCCCAGCCACTGAAGAATCGAACGCCAAAGCAGCAGATCTTTATCGAAATCGTCGAGCCCGGTTAATACTGTTGCACCGGTGGTGGTTATCCCGGAGGTGCCTTCAAAAAAAGCATCCGCAAGGGATAGCCCGTTGTCGCTCAGATAGAAAGGTACTGCGGATAATGCGGAAATAATAAACCAGCTGGAGACGGTCAGCACGAACATGTAGCGCGGCTTGAGGTCTCTGGAGCGGTGCCGGGTGCTTAGCACGCCGATCACACCAAGCAAAAAGACCAGGGCTGCGGATTCCGCGAATGCCGTGGCATTGGGCGCACCATCGGGTGTAAAAAAAAGCAAAGCGACCGGTAACGTCATGAATACACTAAGAAGTATAAACATGATGCTGACGATTAAGATGACAGGACTAAGGTTTCTCAAGAGACGCCCAAAACAGCTAACAGTGAGATGCGGAAGGATACCCCCCGTGCCGTGCAACCGCAAGGAAACAGGGCGTTACAGAGAGTATTAACGGGAAATTAAAAGACGTTAAATTTCAGTTTTAACTATGGATATATTCACGATGATCGTCCAAGTTAAAAGGAGAAGCAAAAACAACTCTGTTCATGCTGAGGAGAACGCTGATGACTATTAGAAAAAATTTACTGATTGCATCTATCGCAACTGCCGGTTTGGCTATGGCTAGTACCGCA
This sequence comes from Marinobacter sp. MDS2, assembly GCF_030718085.1. Classification (NCBI taxonomy): domain Bacteria; kingdom Pseudomonadati; phylum Pseudomonadota; class Gammaproteobacteria; order Pseudomonadales; family Marinobacteraceae; genus Marinobacter; species Marinobacter sp. MDS2. The sequence goes on along the minus strand of NZ_JAVAJF010000001.1, from coordinate 84,893 downwards.
TCAGCTGCAGACATGTATAAGTCTGGAGTTGGGGCTCTCTATGCAGGTCTGAATTATACATTTATGAACCTGGACTTTGATGGCGAAGACGCAGATGTAGGCACGCTATCTGGCAAAGTTGGCGTGATGGCTAACGAATACGTTGGCTTTGAAGCTCGTGCTGGCTTTGGTGTGAATGATGACAATATTGGGGGAGTAGCAGATGTTGAAGTAGATAACTTCTTTGGCGGCTACGCAACCTTCAATATGGTGAATGAAAGCCCCATCACGCCATACGCTGTGATCGGTTTCACCCGTGCGGAACTTGAAGTGGACACTGCTTTCGGCTCAGACTCGGACGACGACTCTGATTTCTCTTACGGCGCCGGCATCAACTTCGAAATGGCGCAGAATGTATCAGGCAACCTCGAATACATGCGTTACTACGATGATGACGACGTGACCGTAGACGGTATTGGCTTAGGCGTTCAGTTTAATTTCTAACGTTGATAATGCCTGCAAAAAAGCCCGGGAGTGTGCTGCTCCCGGGCTTTTTTATGCGTAAGAGGCGGTGCGATTTAGATGTTCATCCGCTAACGATCTACTTCCTTTATGCGCAGAAGCATACCCTGAACAGAAAGGCCTGCCGTTTTCCTCAACGGTGACCTTGGTTTCTACACGAAAGACTCGCCGGATCAATGATTCGGTAATCACGTCGCCCGGGCTTCCCATGGTTTGTAATTCGCCTTCGGCCATCACTGCAATTTGGTCTGCAAACTGTGCTGCCTGGTTCAGATCGTGCAATGACATAACCACGGTTAACCCGTGCTCACGGTTAAGCTTGGCTAACAGCTCCAACACCTCCAGCTGATACCCCCAATCCAGAAACGTGGTGGGTTCATCCAGCAACAAAATACTGGTTTCCTGTGCCAACGCCATAGCGATCCACACCCGTTGCTGTTGGCCCCCCGAGAGTGCTTCCACCGGCCGATCAGCCAGTTCGTCTACGCCTGTCATCGTCATCGAATCATGGGCGATTCGATTATCCTCGGCCTGATTCTTTTGCCACCATTTGCGATGGGGAAAGCGGCCCAGAGTCACCAGATCTTTCACCAGAATACCATCCGGAACGATGGGTTTTTGCGGCAACATGGCGAGACGCAATGCCAGCCGTTGACGGTCCCATTGATTTAGCGGTTGCCTATCCAGTAATACGCGCCCGGAGCGGGCTGGCAACAAGCCAGCGAAACTTTTGAGTAAGGTGCTCTTCCCAGAGCCATTAGGCCCTAATAAGCAGGTGATCGCCCCTTCAGGAATCGCCAGCGACACATTGTTTACAACCGGAGTCGCGCCATAAGCTAATGATAGATTTTCAGTTTGTATCATGGTGTCTCAGGATTGCCGTGATAACAGATAAAGAAAGAAGGGCACGCCCAGAATAGCCGACACTACACCTACAGGTACTTCATAGGGTGAAAATAACGTTCGCCCGAGCACATCGGCTCCCACGGTGAGTAGAGCTCCGAGCACCACGCACAGCAGCAGTTGTGCCGAAAGACCGGGCCCGGCGAGCTTGCGGCTAATGTGTGGAATCAATAGCCCGATGAAACCTACGGGGCCGGCAACGCCAACGGCGCTGGCCGCCATCAGAGTCGCGATCAACAGAGCAAACGCTCGCCAGCGGTTAAGCGGCAACCCGAGTGTTTGAACGTGCTGATCGTCCAATTGCATCACTTTCAGAGGGCGTAGGAGCAGCCCTACGCCGGCGATCCCAATGATTGTCCAGGGTAACAGTGAGCTGAGGTGACTCCATTTCGCGCCATACAGAGAACCAGCCAGCCATTGCGCCACTAGTTCGGTATGAGCATGTCCCCAAAAGGCCAGCGTGCCGGTGGTTAATGCGTGCAACATACCGGCGATGACGGCGCCGATTAACGTCATCTTCAGGGGAGATAATCGGCCATTGCTCAAACCCAGAAAATACACCGCCACAGCCGCGACCATGCCACCGGCCATCGCGAATAGTGGCAAGTAGTCTAATGCGGGAGACACGTTGTTGTAGGGATTTCCGCTGGAAAACAGCCAGTCCCCAACGATGAAGGCGATCACAGCCACCAGACTGGCCCCGGCTGAGATGCCCAGAATACCGGGTTCGGCCAATGGGTTTCGGCTGAGCAACTGCAACAACCAACCAGACAGCGCAAAATGAACACCGATCAATAGCCCCACCAACGTTCTTGGCAATCGAATATCGAAAACAACCCGGTGAACGTGTTCAGTGCTGTCTCCGGCGAAGACTGACCATATTTGTGGCCATGAAAGATCGACGGCCCCCGCCTGAATACCGGTAGCCACTGCCAGAATTAGCCCGACCGCGCCCAATATCAGGCCTGAAGCGACGCGGCTGGAGGGATGCAGTGGTGCAGTTTCGGTTGCCATCGCTCTATGCGCTCCGGACTGATGTTTTGTTATTCAGCAAGTAGATTAGCCATGGGGCCCCAATCAGCGCCGTCAACATACCCACGGGTAATTCCTGGGGGAAAGCCAGCTGTCGTGCGAGTATGTCAGCGGATAATAAAAGCAGAGCACCAAGGAGTGCGGTTAGAGGTAACCAATGTTTGATCTCACTTCCGATTATGCGTCTGGCAATGTGCGGCGCCACCAGCCCGATGAAAACGATAGGGCCGGTAAACGCGACGAGTGCGGCAGCAATGAGTAGCGCGAATAGCAAGAAAATAAGGCGCCAGCGCCCGACAGCCAGGCCCATTGCGAGTGCAAGGTCGTCGTCGAGCTGAAGTAGTTTGAACGGGCGGTGCATGGCCAACAGCGCGGCCATTGGCAACACAAGCCAAGGCAACACCAATTCGAGCTGAACCCAGCCGCGGCCCATCAAGCTCCCGGCCAGCCAATAATACAGCTCGGCCGCTTCCGCACCGGATACCAATAATAAGCCTGTGGTTACGGCAGTCGCCAAGGATGTAACGGCGATGCCCGCGAGCACAACACGCTCGGGTTGTAGCTGGCGCCTGCCGGCAATCACGAAGGTCAGCGCGCCGCCAAGCAAGCCTCCGGCAAGTGCCATTAACGGAAGCCAGAACGCATCGGGATTGGCCAGTGTTCTAAGAGAAACCACCGCCAGTGCCGCGGATGCAATTACGCCGGTCAGGCCCGGAGACGCGAGCGGGTTGCGGGTAACCCCTTGCATGACAGCGCCCGCCATACCAAGCGCGGCACCACCGAGCATGCCGAGGAGGTTTCGGGGCAGCCGCAGCTCCATCACACTGACTTTCGTTAGTATATCTCCGCCACCGTGCAATACAGTCCATAAAGAGGAAGGCGACACCCATCGGGAACCGGCCATTAAACCCAGCATAAACAAAACCGTCAGTATCAAAAATGCGGTTCCGTATGCTCTGTATAGTGGCACGCTTGGTTTGTTAGCCATTAGTTCTCTGAACTGGTTGCAGGGTTGTTAAGCAGTAATCGCTCGATGTCATCAAGAATGCGCTCCCGAGCGATAGGGCCTGCACCTTCTTTCCAGTAGTGCGGTACCTCAAACACTCGCTCATTTTGCACGGCTTTCAAGTATGGCCAGACCGGATTCATCGTAAAGGCGCGCTGCCGACTCGTCGGTAGCATCAGGATGATGTCCGGGTTCAATTCCAGCAACGCCTCCAGACTGACCCGGTAGCCCAATGGAATGCTTTCTTCGGGATTTGCAAGCGCACCGCCAACGCTATTGAAGCCGAGTTTTTCCAGCAGCGCGGTCGCTAGAAAATGATCGTAGTAGATGAAGGGGGTTTCGCTGCCACTGGTCAGCAAGGCAATGGTTTTTGCGGGCTTTCCTTTTCTAAGTGCCGCAAGCTCATCAATCTTGTCCAAGAAGTCCGCATTTAACTGAATCGCCTTCTCGCGGGCTCCCAATGCTCGCCCCGCCAATTCGACCGCCCGAAGGCTGTCTGATAACGAGATGAGATCCAGAGCGAGTAGGGGGGCGATGGATTCAATATGAGCTCCATCTTTCTCGGTGTATCGACGAATGGCAATAACCAGATCTGGTGCAAGTTTTGACAGTATTTCCAGATTCGGTTGATGCCGAGGCCCCAGCGTTGGGACCCCTTTCAGCTGATCGGACAAATAGTCCGGCACACCTTTAAGCCCATAATCCGTCACCGCGACCGGCACGACTCCAAGGGCCAGCGACACATCTGCCCCGAAGGTTGAAATCGCGGCCGGTTGGGTCGCCGCTGCCGATAGCCGCAGGGTGGCCCCGCGGTCATCGGTCAGCTCTATACTCTGGTCGCTCGCCAAAACGGCCGGCACAACCAGAGCAAAGAGTATGGCTAATGCCAGATTCCGCAATTCAAACATCAGAAATCAAGCTGTGCTTCAAGAACAAAGCTTCGGCCCGGCTGCGGCACGCGCCCAACCGGGCTAACGTCTACGCCGCGGAAGTAATAATCTTCATCCAACAAGTTGTTGACCGCTAAGCCGAGGTTCAGCACGTTGCCGCTACCCATCGCGAAATCTCGACCAACACGCGCATTCACCAGGTGGTAGTGCGGCAGCTTTCCGGCGCTTCCGTTGTCGGTTTCCTGTTCGGTGTTGTCAGCATCGCTGTAGCTTGAGCTAACGTACACCCAGTTCACTCGGGCATCCCACGCCTGGTAGTTATAGACCGCATCGGCACTCACTTTGTGGCGAGGCGCGTTAGGCAGTTCATTGCCTTCGTTGTCGCCGGTCAGTTGTTCGGTATCGAGGAACGTGTAACCAAGCCCCAATTCCCAAGCGTTGTTCAAATATAAGCGGTTCGACAGTTCGATACCCTGATGACGGGTTTCGCCAAGGTTCTCGTACCGGCTGTTCGCGCGATTGAACTGAATCTGGTCTTCGTAGTCGATTCGGAATAGCGTCGCTGAGGATAGAAGGTCCGGCGTTACCTGGAAGCGGGCGCCCAGCTCGTGGTTCCATGCGGTTTCGTTGGCAACTTCGCCTTCACGGGTGGTTTGGGCGATCTGTACGGGTACGAGTGAGCGCTGGCTGTTGGCAAATACGAAGAGGTCATCCGATGCTTGCAGGCCAACGGTCAGCCCAGGAAGCCACTCTTCTGCGTTATTCTTTTCTTTTTGGTTGTTCAGATTATCCTGAAAATCCATGGCAACGTCTTCGTAACGAATGCCAGGTGTTACAGTCAGGCGATCATCCAGAAACGACACAGTATCGCTGAGATAAAACGCCATGGCACGGGTGTCCAGGTGCCAGTCGCGAGCAACATTTCGCTCGTTGTTTGCCAGGGTCAGCCGGTTAACGTCGAATTCAACGTCTTCGCTGACGAAACGCGCGCCAACGGTGATGTCATGTCGGCCGTGCTTGATCGCCAATCTGGGCTCGGTGCTGTAAACCGTGAACAGGCGCGGGGAATCAGCAACAAGCGTGGAATCTTCTGCAGGATCTGCCCAGTGGCCGCCACTGCTGAAGTTCTGGCCAAAGAAGAACGTACGATCGGCATCGTGGACGAAGTTGCGCCATTGAAATTCAATGTTGTCGGATGGCGTATAGGTCCACGTAAAGGTTGCACGGGTCATGTCGGCTTCGTAGCCATCATAGGGGCGCTGACTTTGCGTGCGATCATCTTTATAGGCTTTTGGAGAGAGGGCGCCAGGCAGGTCGGCCTCTACCCGATAATACTGCAGTTGTGATGCCAGTTCGTGTTGATCATTCAGGTAATAACGTGCATCCAGAATCAGATTGTCTACTTCAGTATCGGAGTGGTCGCGGAAGCCGTCGCCCCGTTGAATGTTGGCCTGAAGCTGTAAATCGAGCTTATCGGTTGCCCGGCCCCCAATACGGTAATAAGTGTCTGTGAACACATTACCGGTTTCTTCAGCGATTGTGATGCGCTCGCGCAGTGTTTGCGTGGTTTCTGCAGGGATGGGCTTAGTCACCATGTTGACCACGCCACCCACGTTATTAGGGCCGTAATGCACCGAAGCACCACCACGAACAATGTCCACCACTTCCAGGCTGGGAAGGGTGACCGGGAACAAAGAAACCCCTACGTTGCTGTATGGCCCTATCGCGATTGGGTAACCATCAACCAACAGTTGCAACCGTTCACTTCTTAACGGGTTCAACCCCCGAACGCCAATGTTTGGCAATATACCGGTGCCGGTTTCGTCTAACACGGTTACCCCTGCGACGGGGCGCAGCGCATCTTCAAGATTCAACGCACCAGAATTTTGCAGCTGATCGTTTTCAACGACCGTGCGTGCACCGGTGTAGGTTTTTTCGGATTCTTTAGTCGGAGCCCCTAACCAATCCGCTGTTACGGTTATACCCGGTAGCAGGGTAGAGCTGTTTCCTTTGGCTTGTGCCATTGCAGGCATTGCGCCGATTGCCAAAAACGACACAGGGATCAATGAAATGGCGACGGCCAGTGGGTGGCGGTTGAGCGGCTTCTTAGCTTCTCGTTTTGACATTGGGGGCTCCAGCACTTCAGGGAAAGAAGATGCGCATTATACTGAGAAGCGTTCTCATTACAATCTATAGAGAGCGAGATGGTGAGCTATCTAATGATCACATGTACCATGTTGCGTTTTTTGCGGATACACTCCGGCCACTGACTGACAAAGACACAAGTTAGCTGTAACGCCACGTTCCCCGGGACACGCAAGCCGCTCTGATCAGGAAACTTGGATTGACCACTTTTACCAGCCGTTCAGGCAACAAATCACTTAACGGTACTGGACCTTTCACAGTTAGTTTGATGCCGGCAGTTTTCGTGTGGTTGTGGAGCACCGGCTTTATCGGTGCAAAGTACGGGCTCCCGTACGCCGAACCTTTTACATTGTTGTTATACCGAATGCTGTCCACTTTGGTCGTGCTGGGCCTGATTGCGTGGTGGCTAAAATCGAAATGGCCGTCAGTTACCGGAATGGTACACACAGCGACAACTGGTTTGCTCGTACATAGACTCTATCTGGGCGGTGTGTTTTATGCGATTGACGATGGGATGCCCGCGGGCGTGGTTTCCATCATTGTCGGTCTGCAGCCTTTGGTCACTGCAGCGGTGGCTGTTGTGGTTCTGCGGGAATCTATCAGCATGCGTCAGTGGTCAGGGTTGGTGCTGGGACTTATCGGCGTCAGTTTGGTTATATTGGAGAAAATTGGGGGTACGAGCCAGGTTTCAGGCTTTCCCGTCTCGGCATTGCTTTGGACGTTGATCGCACTTGCAGGTATTTCGATCGGTACGGTGTATCAAAAGCGTTTTTGCCAGGGAGTCGATTTGGTTCCGGGCGCCTTTATTCAGTACTGCGCGGCGTCGGTTCTGTTTGCTCTGGGGGCTTTCGCGTTTGAATCGCGCGAGGTGTCGTGGAACATTCAGCTCATATTGGCAACAGGCTGGCTGGTCCTGGGCTTATCCGTGGGCGCCATTCTTCTTCTGATGCAATTGATTCGCCGTGGTGCTGCGTCGAACGTTGCGAGTTTGTTTTATCTCGTGCCTCCGGTGACCGCCTTGCAGGCCTATATTCTGTTCGATGAGCGACTAGGATTGATCGCATTATGCGGTGGCCTGCTAGCGGTTTTGGGCGTGGCGCTGGTCGTTATTAAGAAAAACAACTAATCACACAACCGGGCTATAAATTCGTAGCCAATATCCACACTCCCACGCCCGCAAGCGTGAGGCCGCCAAAGACTTCAGCCCGATGGCCGAGTAGGGAGCCAACTGTCCTACCCAGCAGAACGCCCATGGTTACCATGAGAGTGGTCGCTGCACCTATCAAGCCGGCCGCTATCCAGATGTTGACGTTGATGAACGCCAGGCCAACACCCACAGCCAAGGCATCAATACTGGTGCCAACTGCGGTCAGGCACACTTTTAATGGAGAGTGGCTGGTGGGTTTTTCGACGTCTTCAGTACCTGGCTTCAGGCCTTCATAAATCATGTGAGCGCCTAAGCCCACGAGCAAGAAGAACGCAATCCAATGAGCCCAAGCTTCAACATAACTGGAGGCAGTGCGGCCAATCAGCCAGCCTATAAGTGGCGTGATTGCTTCGATAGTTCCAAAAATCAGGCCCATGCGCAGGGCGTCAAAGAATCGCGGATTTCTGAGGGTTGCTCCTTTACCAATAGCAGCGGCAAAGGCATCGGTGGACATGGCAAAGGCAAGTAAAATGAGGGCTACTGGGTTCATTCTTTAACTCCGGCCGGGCTTGTTGAGTCCACGATATAGCCACACGCCCGACCAAAGGCATGGGTATATCGATGGTCTCGCCAACCGAAGTGGTGTCCGCACCATGGCATGTGGCCAAGTATGTTGATGCGAACTCTTCCGAGGAACGGAAGCAGGCTACTCCCCAAAGAGGATGGTAATTTACCAGCGTGTTAGTCCGATATCAATCGATAAAAATTCTGAAACCTTTCCGCCGGAACTGCATCTGTTTCATTGCCACATTAATTATTCGCGAAAGGGGAATGGCTATGAAAACGTTACTGATCGGGTTGTTGGGCATGAGTCTGGCGGCGGGCGTACTGGCCCATGATGAAGGCAAGCTTGCCCAAATGCCTCCGGAAGGACCGTACGTGCAGGTGAGCGATGTGTTACCGCTGCCTGCATTTCTGCCGGGCCTTGGAATACTCTTCGTCGATCCGGATACCTTGCCCGCCGGCCCATTCTTAAGCTACGACCGTGATGGAAAGCTGTCTGCTACCGTTTATATGACACCTCTTGAGGAACTCAAAAACGGCGTTGCTTACGACGATCTGGCGGTTGGATCTCATGAGGTTACGGCTGTCGATATCTACTACAACGCTGGGCATCCCGGAGTCGAGAGTCCACACGCGCACGTCGTGCTCTTCCACGATAAGAGGGCCAAAGACCGCTTGGCCAAATAGGCACTGTAACTGGCGATCATACTATGAACTGTTCAAGACGTAGATTGCTGAGGTTGTCGGGCTCGCTCCTACTTTTAAGCTGTGTAGTGAACGAGGTTCATGGTGATAACGATGTCGTTATCACCATGAAAGGCACACATCGGGGTGAAAGAGTTTGGTTTGAGCCGAAAGGTGTTGCAATAGAGCCGGGCACAACCGTTACTTTCATTAATCGGGATCCGGGTAACTCCCACACCGTTACTGCTTATCACCCTGAAATTTTTGATCGTGTTCGACGGATTCCGAAAGCAGCTAAACCATTTGATAGCGGCTATTTACTTCCTGGCCAAACGTTCAGCCTAACTCTGACGGTTCCTGGAGTGTATGACTATTACTGTGTCCCGCATGAGATGGCGGCTATGGTTGGGCGAATTATCGTTGGATCACCAGCATTAGAAGACTGGGATGAATCCGCGTTGGGTGCGGGGGGAGTGAGGGGAGATGTCAGTGCACAATTCCCTTCAGTCCGCGATATCTTCAATGCAAGATGACAAAAGGCATGCTTATGAAAAGCCCTGTTGACTCTTTATCACCTAAAACCAGCGTAGACCCGCAAACTTCTGAAGAAGAGCTCGTCAAACTTGCCCAGCAGGGAGAAGAAGTCGCCGTACGAGAGATCATTCGAAGACTGAATCCTCGTCTGTTTCGTATCGCTCGGGGTATTTTGGATAACAGTGCCGAGGCCGAGGAAATCGTCCAGGAAACCTATCTGGTTGCTTTTACCCGAATTGAAGAGTTTCGCGGCGACTCCAAACTCTCGACCTGGATCACCAAAATTGCGTTGAACGCAGCCAAAATGAGATTGCGCAAACGCCATCCAACTCAGGAATATGATTCGGTTTCGGAGCAGCTTCACCAGACAGCGTCTGTGATAGCGTTTCCGAGTGCGTCACAGCGATCGCCGGAAAGTGAGCACGGAGTTACGCAGTTTCGAGAGTGGGTGGAATCAGCGGTCTCTGAGTTGCCAAGCAATCTTCGGATTGTGTTTGTTCTCAGGGAGGCAGAAGGCATGGCGATAGCCGACATAGCAGCGGATCTTGGTATTACCGTTATGACGGTCAAAACGCGCCTTTTCCGTGCCAGGCGACATCTGAAAAAGTTGTTTGAGTCACATATACAGGGAGGTTTTGAAAACGTGTATCCATTTGATGGCGCTCGTTGTGCTCATATGGCGGATTCTGTGGTCGAGCTGCTCGCTGATGTTTTCCGGACGACACGATCAGAGTGATAAGAACAACGTAGGAGACTGCAAATCACCAACATCGTTTATCAATGCCAATACTGAATTTAACATAATATACATTATGCGCAGCGGTGGATTGGCAGGAACGCTATACTTTCGAAAACCAGAGGTGGAGAATCTCCGCCTTATTCTTGCCAACCCAAACTTTTAAAAAGAGCTCCTAACAACGTGCGCCACTTTATTGTTCTATTAATCGTGCTTCTGACCGGATGTGCCTCTACCGAAAACGTACCGCCAACGGGCACCGATTTCGTGCTGGATGAATGCCCGCCGTTTTGGAACTGCGTCTCGACGTCGTCCACCACAAATTATCACGGTATCGAACCGATTCAATTAATAGAGCCGTTGAGCGAATCAGCTTGGGCCGCTATCAAAGCCGAAGCTCTCGAGTTGCCAGGTGCTTCATTAAACGAGGCTCGATACGGTTACGTGAATATCACCTGCTACAGCGACGGGCTTGGTTTCCCGGATTATCTGGAGCTGTTGATTGATGCTGGCAAGCAGCAGTTGAACGTTCGGTCGCAGTCGCGCCTCGGGTTTTACGATATGGGTGTGAACCGGCTCCGAGTTGAGCGGTTGCGAAGTCAGCTGGTTGAACGTGGTATTGCGGTCGATTAACAGCAAGTGTGGTGCTTGCGTGCACAAGTGTAGGTACCAGAAGTCAAAATTACTCGCGCTGAAAGACTGCGCTAAAAGCCCTTCGGACAAGCGCTTTAGGAATGTCCAATATTTAGGTGTATTGGACATTATGTGCGTCCGCTTGGTTTCGCGTTCCTTAGACTTGGACAAATCGTTGGCCATGTGTCATCCGGCAACAACGTTCATCTACGGATGAATTTCCTGAAGGAAACGTTACAGGATGCTCGGTACAAATTAGTGCAGCAAACGAAAAAACTTTGGAGCGCATTCAGTATCACGGTTCAAACGCCCCTTGTATGCCACTGGTTTGCTTGCCTGATTTAGCTCACTTGTCATGAGGCTTGTTGATAGTGCCGCATAGCTTCCCTGCCCCACTATACATAGGTTCCAACGACTCCCGGGTGCCATCAATGCGCACTCAAGACACACGGTGTTAATCGACTACTTTAACTGCAAAACCGTGAAGCCAGGATTGCTGGCTAAAGACGAACTACCGAACCACAATAACCCAAGGCCTGTTGGCAGAAGACCCGAGTTTTTCCGTAAAGATGGTGGTGGAATCTTCCGCCGCAACAACTAACTCATGACTGCCGGTACTTCGGTCTAATAAAGCATCCGGTTTATGACTGGCTGATCATACCCACGGTCATCGAACCTAGGGCAACCGAGTGAATCAACATAATTGCTTTGTCATTCCAGAAAACACCCACAACAAACCATCCAACCACTCCAATAACAAACAGGTACAGATTCCAGGGCGTCCAGCCGAACCCTGTCGCGGCGTAACCGAGTATCTGGATGATTGATGAAACCCACTTTACGCCGAAGGCCAGCGATTCCCGACCCTCTCCTCTAAATACACGATGCACAATTTTTTCTACAGTCATAAGAGCCTCCATCGATAAACTTACTTGTTTCCGTTGCCAGGACTTGAAGCTCATTTTACGATGCTATGGAGAACTGAGCGATCCATGGGAGCTGCTTCCAGACTGGAGAAAATCTACTGTGTCGAAAAAACTCAATCTACCCTCAATGAATGGTTTACGTGCCTTTGAATCTGCGGGAAGACACCTTACGTTTCGCGCTGCGGCGGAGGAGCTCGACGTAACCCAGGGCGCTGTGGCTCAACAGGTGCGCGGACTGGAGAATGACCTCGGTTTGCGACTGTTTCGAAGAGAGTCTCGGGGTCTGGCGTTTACCGCCGAAGGGTATGACTACCACGCTGCTGTATCGCGCGCACTGCTGCAAATCTCGAACTCGACCGAACGGCTGAGGCCCTCACCTACAAGCGTAACCATAAGTGTGACGCCGACATTCGCATCGAAATGGTTAATCCCAAGACTTCCTGAATTCACCCGCAACCATCCAGACATTGATCTGCGCATAACGGCAACAGAGAGAGTTCTGAGCTTCCATACGGATGGCATTGATCTGGCCGTGCGGCAGGGGCAGCCACCCTCAAGCGCCCATTTGACAGCCGACCTCCTGTTTCGCCAGGACATCATTGCCATTTGCTCGCCGGGCCTACTCAGAGACCGGGCTGCACCGTTGAGTGAAACTGCGCTCTCAAGTTTGCCCCTGATTCACGACACACACGATTTATGGCCTCTTTTCTTGCAAGAGCACGAAGGAGTAAAAACAGAAATAAATAAAGGGCTGCGCTTCAGCCAGACAACACTCTGTATCGACGCCGCTCTTGCTGGGCAAGGCGTTGCCTTGGCCAGCCGGTTTCTGGTTGAACGTGACCTTGCCGAAGGCCGACTGGTCCAGTTCGTTCCGAAGATCCTCCGGGGGGATCAGGGTTTTTACCTCTTAGCTCCGCGCCAACATGTGTCGGCAGCGGCTACGAAGGTCTGTGACTGGCTTAAATGTTCGGGTTAAAAGGGGCGTAAATGTTCGCTTCGGCTGGCTTGTGATGTGTAAGCCGCCGAATCTTAGAACAAGCGCTCCCCGTTATCTACCTGCACGTCCGGCCTTACCAAGGTAACTGCGCCCTTCTCCGTTTGCACGCCAGTGACCAGACACTCCGACAAAAAAGGGCCGATCTGTTTGGCCGGAAAATTGGTGACGGCCAGAACCTGCTTGCCGATGAGCTCCTCCTTGCTATAGAGGTTCGTAATCTGTGCACTCGATTTACGAATACCAATGTCCGCCCCGAAATCCACTCGCATTTTATAAGCAGGTTTGCGCGCCTCAGGAAAATCCATTACGTCAATGATAGTCCCGATCCGTAGTTCAACCTTCTCGAAATCGTCCCAAGTAATCATCTCACAGCTCCTTCGACGTAGTTAGTCTGTTAACAATTCTGACTCGGCGACCGTCCGACTTTTCGCACGGCCGGCGATCAAAGAACCAATGACGATCAGGATGCTGGCACTCAACACGGCAACCGTAGCCTCGCCGTAGCCAGCAAGGATCAACAGGATCACTGAAAGCAGTGGCGCACTGTATGCAAGGGTTCCCAGTAACTGGATGTTTCCGTGTTTGACACCATAGTCCCAAGTGAAAAACGCGACACCCACCGGCCCAAGCCCCAGCCCGACCACGGCAATCCATTCCGTTGCGCCCGCCGGCCATACCGTTTCTTCCCACAAAAGGTGGCAAACCAACGCCAGTATGGCCGTTACACCGCAGAACCAGCCCACGGCATCGGTCGGTACCGAGCGAACCAATCTGCTAAGAACAGAATAAGATGACCAGATCAGAGCGCAGGACAGAGCCACCAGGTAACCCGGCAGGTTCTCCCAGGCAAATCCGTCGGCATTACGGCTGATCAACAACCAACATCCTGCCAGGGCAACCAGGGCTCCAACGATGTACTGAGGTCGTAGTTTCTCGCCCGGCAGGAAGGCCGACAGCAGGACGATCAGCAGCGGCCAGAGGTAAGCCAGAAGGCTGACTTCAACAGCAGGGGCCAGTGTCATGGCCTTGAAGTAAGCAAAGTGATAACCGAACAAACCAACGATGCCGATGCACCATGCAAGTGGCGATTGCCGTAAATAACGCACGCCGGAATGCCCCGAGAGGACCCAGCGGCCGCCCATCAACATGAAAGCGATGCCGAAGGTCATGGCCATGAGCTGAAACTCTGGAATCTCGCCACTGGAAAGCTTGGTCAGCAATGCCAAAGTGCCCCATAACAGAACGGAAATCGACCCGATCCAAGTTGCGGCGTTAACGGATGCCATGTAACCCTCCTCGAAATTCTCACCCGTGAATGATTTCTGAAGGATATCCAGTGCGGAGAAGAGGTACTTTCAAATCGTGGCGGATTTATTTCGAAATACGGCGGAAGTGGCTGGGCGCTTTACCAAAGTGGCCTCTGAAACGATTGCTGAAGGCTGATAGCGAAGAATAACCGACAGCGTCAGCAACGCGCTGAACACTGAGCCCCGACTGCTCCAAAAGCCGCCAGGCTTCCTTCATTCGCAACTCTGTGAGGTATTGATGCGGCGTCATACCAACCTGGCGCCGGAACAGATCGTTCAATTGCCGAGTGCTCAAATGTGCCATGGCAGCAGTCTCGACCAAGGAAATCGGTTGACTGAAGTGTTCATCCAGAAACTGTTTCGCGGCGTGGACCCGGCTATCCAGCTTCAATTGACTTCCATGGCGTTCCTGAAGTAACTGAATAAGCAGGAGCAGCATTTGATGCTGGGTAAAATCCGACTCAGTCCCATTTTGGAGCTGTGCGTGAAGGAACTGGACGTAATGGAGCAATGCTGGATCGAGGTCTACGAAACAAGGTAGCTTGTCTAGCGCCGGGGCCAGGCCTTCGGGGACGTCTGCAACCAAAAATTGGTTATCGTCGGTCGCAGCGAACCCATGGCCACTTCCTGCGGGTATGATTGCCGCTCGACGCTGAGCAACCTCGCCTTGCTTGGCATCTACTGACAGAGATAATGTTCCTGCCAAGGGCAGTACCAGTTGGTGATGGTCGTGGGAGTGACTTTTCCCCTCATCATCGTACGTTCGTATGTGCAAGCCGATCTCAGAGTGCTTCATGCGACCAGTATAATCAGAAACACAGGAGAGTCACACAGAACCTTTGCCTTCGGCAACGTGCCCGGCCTGCAGGTCTACGTGGTTCAACTCGCCGAGCGCTATACGCCCCATTCCGTTGACGTTGCATCCGGACTGAACATCGCTGCATTCAACATCGGTATTGCCGGCGGCGCCTGGCTCGGTGGGCACGTGGTCGAGGATATGGGGCTGATGAACACGCCCTGGATTGGTGGGGTAATTGTACTGAGCGCCCTGCTCCTGACCCGGGTTTCTTCAACACTGGATAACCGCGAGCCGATTACGGCCTGACCCCACCCCGGGCCTGCTGAAAAGGAGGCCCGTTGATGTGTGGTATAAGACGTTCTAGCGCCTTCTGTAGTTATCCACCCAATCACGATGAACAGCTATAGTGCGACCATCCACCGACATCAAAAAGCTCCAATGGCTTTAGTCGGTAGTATTTCGCTTCGATATCATCCGTTTGCTCAGCGTATGGCTGCGTCATCACATCCTGCAATTCTCGAAGCAACGTGTAATCGCCCGCAGCCGCCTGCTGATAGGCGGGCACCACGTACCAGTCTTTCAAGCTGTACTTAGGGTTCACCCGCTTCATGTGACTGGAGAGCTGCTCTCGATTATCGGAGTCAATGAGCGTGTTCCATTTTTCGAACCACACAGACCAACGATCGTTTAGCGCTTGGGAATCTGCGGCATCGGCCTGGCTTGCGTAGAAGCTTTTCTTCAGTGCTTCAATGCTCTCTGGCAACGACGAAAGCTCTCGGAAGAACATCGTGTAATCGACAGGCGTTTTCACCATCAACTTAGCCAGCTCAGAAAACAGATCTGAATCAAAACGTTCAAGACCAAGTTTGGCCGCCCACATGTGTTCCATTTGAGTTTGCATGACCTCTGGGAAATCACGTTGAATTTCCTCCAGCTGCCGTAAACAGTCAGGATGCCCTTCCAGTAAAGGCCGGATTGCGCCGCAAAACGAATGAAAATTGCGTTCTGCTGCTGCCGGTTGATTCAGAAACGCGAAGTGTTGACCGCCGCCCGTCCAGGGTTGGTAGTGCGGATCAAACACATTGCAGAAGCCAAATGGGCCATAGTCAAGCGTGAAACCACCGGCCGCACAGTTGTCGCTGTTGAAGTTGCCCTGGCAGTAACCAACACGAACCCAGTTCGCAACAAGAGACGTCAGTCGGCTGCGAAACTCATGAGCAAGCAGAACAACCTTGTCGCGAGTAGGCAATGACGGGTCGATCTCGTTGCCGTACTCCCGCTCAATCAGATGCAAGACAAGTTTTTCGAGCTCTTCCATCGCCCGAGGGTGTTCTTGCTTTCGGGCGCGACGACCAAACAGCTCAAGCTGGCCCACCCGAATGAACGATGGTGCTACACGGGTGGTGATGGCCACGGGTTCGGACACCAGAATATCGGGATCGACGGAGCGGGAACCTTGCGAATACCAGGGCCGCCGAACGGTCTCGCTTTTAGATACGTACAGGCTTAAAGATCTTGAGGTGGGCACGCCGAGGGCGTGCATGTGCTCTTGGGCCAGGAACTCTCTTACACTGGACCTCAGAACGGCGCGGCCGTCCGCACCTCGGCAGTAGGGTGTACGCCCTCCCCCTTTCAACTGCATTTCCCAGCGCTGTCCGTTGATAACAGCCTCTAACACCGAAATCGCGCGGCCATCGCCGTAACCATTGCCGGTCTGGAATGGGCATTGCCTGTAAAACTCATTACCGTAGATTGAAAGTGCATAGCCACAGGCCCATCCAACGTTGCGCAGCGGCTCCTGAACCTGAGATAGATCCCCGGAGAACATCCGCATGAAGTCTTCAGACTTCGCCAGATCGCTCGCTAACCCAAGTTCCTGAAACAGTTCTTTGCCGTGAGCAACGTATTCGGGGTGTTCAATCGGCGTAGGCTTAACCGGAACATAGTGGCCAGAGAACACTTGCCGAGGCTCGTGATCGGCGCCGTTTTCTTTTCCTTCGGGGTCGCGGTTCATCGTGTCTACAAAGGAATAGTCCGCCAACGGTGCCAAATCGGCGAGCGTTGATACCATTGCGGATGTATCACCGTGGCGTCGCATTGTCATTTAGGCTCCTTGGATAATAAACGTTGGCGGGAATCTGAGCATTCTACCTGTCCCTTCTAACATGAGTATCGGCATCCACCAAATTGAGCGCTTCGAGGAAGCTCCGGAATCGTTCCTTCACTCCTAGAATTTGATTTAAATATATTTTCTAAGTGGCTTTTATTATTGCGTAATTTGTTAAATAATGAAGTTTAAAGATTACGACTTCCCATTGCTTCCACACGAATTCAACCAGGCTCCAGATGCGATCATTTCCAGGCCACCCGCTTTTCGATACTGCCGAAAATCTGGAAGATCAGGGGGATTTCCATCGCCATCCCTCTATACCCGAGTTTTTTAATTCCTTGAGAGTTTCAGAGGAATTGGTGCGTGCAGACTATGAAATCACCCGCCAATTTTTGCTGAAATATTCGGATGTGTCAGGCACCTTCGTTCGCTTCCGTTCCGAGGTGCAGCGCTTTCTGAATTATCTTTGGGTTACTTCAAAACGTAGCTTGGCACAAACAGATTCCGACGTGGTGACGGCGTATTTCAAAACCCTGACCATGCCGCCCAAAAGCTGGATCAGCACGGGAATCTATTCCGCGTTCCAGGATCGTCAGGGGCTACGGTTACCCAACTCGCAGTGGCGTCCTTTTGCGATGCTGTCCAAGCAAACAACGTCTGGCGAACCCGCAAAATACGCAATTACGCAGGCCTCTCTTAATGCCAGCAAGACGGCCCTGCAAACCTTTTTCAAGTATCTGCTGATACAAGACTACATCCAGAAAAATCCGATGATCGGCATGCGCAAGCGAGATCAGAAGGTTCAGACCATCAACGATGTGGATACAGAAACCGATGTTCGCCGGCTTTCGGATATGCAGTGGGCTTACCTACTGGAGTCGCTACTGTTGGCAGCTGAAGAAAACCGGAAATACGAACGTCACCTGTTTGTTGTCGTCACCATGAAATCGTTATTTCTGCGGGTAAGCGAATTGGCGCCAAGGCAAAGACAGAATGGGTCAACCAGAACGCCGGTATTTGGCGATTTCAAACGAAAGTTCGTGCAAGGTGAAGAGTACTGGGCCTATTACGTGTTCAGTAAAGGTGACAAGGATCGTACGATTACCCTGCCAGACGAATACCTGCCCTATCTGCGGCGCTGGCGGGAACACCTTGGATGCTTGACGGCGATGCCAGTTCAGGGCGACAACCACCCTATTCTGCCCTCGGCCAAAGGTGGCGCCTTGAGTAAGCGCCAGATCCAGCGGGTGTATGAACAGGCAATCATGCTCACAGTCGAAAGATTGGATGCCGAGGGCCGCACGGAAGAAGCGCGCCAACTTGAGAGTATCAAGACAGAAACGCACTATCTCCGTCATACCGGTGCCAGCCAAGCGATTGAGGCGGGCGCCGACATCCGTCATATCAGTGAAGAACTTGGGCATGCCAGCGCGGCCTTTACCGAATCGGTATACGTTAATTCGGATCAGGCCATGCGGCGTTTTGCTGGACGAAAGCGACGGGTGTAAGGCGAAGTTAGAAAGAGATCCTACCACCTACAACCGCGAACCAATCTTCGGTTCTCCCGCCGGCCGATTCTGCGAAATCAGCCGAATCGCCATACTTTCGCTCGTGCACAACGCCTAAATAGGGAGAGAAAGATCGGTCGATCAAATCATAGCTCAGCCTCAAGCCCGTTTCCGTGGAAACCAGCCCCTTGCCGATACCGATCTCCCGGTCCTCGCTAAAGGCAATAGTGGCATCGAGCGTAGCAGCCAGAATCCAGTAATTGGTCAATAGCAGCTCGTATTCGGCGTCTACCTCGGCAGAGGTGTCACCTTCGTCGCTGACATACAGGTTTGCGTCCACCTCAAACCATTGAGGTGCCAGTCCGGAAACGCCCAAAACGGCATAAGTGCGATCAGGACCTTCCGGCGTATCAAAGCGAACACCCGCTTTAGCATCGAAAAAGGTTGAGATTGGAATCTGACCTACCAGTTGGTTCTCCAAGCCTTCGTACGCTTGTCCGTCTATGGCGTACTCGCCCTTAGTGAGCCACCGGACTTTCAGATCGTCAGTTCCGTAAGAGAAATCACCGTTCCAGACGCCGAGCTCTTCATCGTCATCGCTGTAGCGGTATTCAAGTTCTTCGAACTGGATACCCCAGATCTTGAGCGGCTGTTTGCGTTCCGTGGTGTCTTCCATCATTCCCTGAGCGATAGCCAAACCTGGCATTAGTACCGAGCCGACGAAGCCAGCTGTAAACCAGAAGCGAGAAAAGCTCATGCGCCACCTCCTTCGTTCGTCACCAACTCGGCGGAAGCCTGAGAGGACTGCGGAGCGCCTTCCACCACGACTTTCCGGAACATACCAGCAGCGGCGTGGTACGAAAGATGGCAATGGAATGCCCATTGGCCCGGTGCATCCACTTCAGTCTCCATGAACACAGTCGTGCCCGGTTGAACACTCACTGTATGCTTAACAGGGTTCCATTGACCTGCACCAACGTCAAGGATGGACCACATACCATGAAGGTGCATCGGGTGCGTCATCATGGTTTCGTTGACGAACTTAAACCGGACACGCTCGCCGTATTGCAGCCGGATGGGGTCCGCATCTTCGTATTTAACGCCGTTGATGCTCCAGGTATAACGCTCCATATTGCCGGTCAGGCGGAGTTCAATCTCACGGGTTGGCTCGCGTTCCTCATACAAAGGTTTTTGGGCCTTGAGATCTGCGTAAGACAGAAACTTTCCGCCATTGGCGGCTTCAGGCATGATGCCGCTGCCTTTGGCGTAGAACGGATCGTCTGGTTTCTTCTTGTCGGAGTCCTTGCTGCCATGGGCGGAGTGATCCATAGTCGCCATCGAACCATGATCCATGCCTGGCATCCCACTGTGATCCATCTCGCTCATGGCGCCATGATTCATATCTCCGTGGTCCATGTCGTGCATGCCACCCATGTCGGCCATAGTGAGTCGGGCTGGCTTCCGCATAGTTGGAACTGCCGCTTCCATTCCTTCTTTCGGGGCTAACGTTGCGCGAGCATACCCAGATCGCCCCATGGACTCGGCAAAAATCGTATAAGCCTGCGCGTCGCGCGGCCGAACGATGACATCGTAGGTCTCAGCAACCCCGATGCGGAATTCGTCCACGTTAACCGGCTGCACGTTGTTGCCATCGGCCTGAACCACGGTCATGTTCAATCCTGGAATACGAACGTCAAAGTAGGTCATCGCAGAGGAGTTAATGAAGCGCAAGCGGACACGCTCACCCGGATCAAACAGCCCGGTCCAGTTCTGGTTCGGGCCCTTGCCATTAATCATGCCGGTAAACCCTTGAACGTCTTCGACATCCGCCTTCATCATGCGCATGTCTCCCCAAGCCATCCGGTCCTTAATGGTGTTCGCCAGACCGTTCGTCTTGGCATCGCTGAAAAATTCACCAACCGTTTGCTGCTCACGATTGTAGTAATCCGGCATCATTTTCAGATTGCGCATGATCCGGTCTCCAGTGTGGGGGTGTTTGTCCGTTAACTGGATAACGTATTCCCGGTCATAGCGAAATGGCTCGCGCCCTTTTGGCTCAATAATGATCGAGCCGAACGCGCCGTCAGGTTCCTGAAAGCCTGAGTGACTGTGGAACCAGTAGGTGCCGGCCTGCACCACAGGAAATTCGTAGGTAAAAGTCTCGCCCGCTTTAATGCCCGGGAAACTGATCCCCGGCACGCCATCCTGCTGGAAAGGCAGAATAAGGCCATGCCAATGGATAGAGGTCATTTCATCCAAATTGTTCGTGACATTGATTTTAACGTTTTCCCCTTCTTTGAATCTCAGCACCGGGCCTGGGGATTTGCCGTTATATCCGATACCCTTTTTCACGAAATCACCGGTATCAATCGTGACACGATCTACTGTCAGGTTATATTCTCCAGCGCACAGAAGCGCCGGGAGAAAAAGGCCTAAAAGCCCCGCCAAAAGGCGTTTGTTCATGGGAAACACTCCGTACATTCGTTAGCAAATTAGCGGGCGACTTACTTGAACTTCACGTCTCCATACATCCCTGCCTGATAGTGGCCGGGTACGTTGCAGGCAAACTCGATGTTGCCTTCTTTATTGAACGTCCAAGTGATCTCCCCGCTTTTCCCGGGCTCAAGCAGCGCGCTGTTGGGGTCGTCATGCTTCATGGTGTGGCCATTTCCCATGTCCATTTCCATCATGTGGTGATTTAGCTTGCCACCCTGAATGACACCGTGCTCGACCATCATCATCATTTCTTCTTGATGCGCTTCGTGCATGGATGGTGTGCCAATATTGAACTCATGCACCAAATTACCCTTGTTCTCCAAGACGAACCGAACGGTCTCCCCTGCACTCACCTCGATCTGTTCCGGCTCGTAGTAGTTATCGTGCAGCTCGACAGTAATTGTGCGAGTGGCTTCCGCAGCTGCTCCCGGTTCGCCGACAGGGAATCCATGCCCATGACTATGTGTCCCACCTGCAAAGACTGGCGCCGACAATGCGACGGCGGTTACCAAAATCATGTTTTTTGCCAAAGTCATAACTATTCTCCTTTCAAGGGGGTTGAAGGGTAAGCGGCTTGATGCGTTCATACTGTCCCTTACCAACCTGAATCCTTGCTGAAAATTGAAGATGTTTTACCATTCAGGCCCGATTCAGGTAGCTGCCTCATACTCTCGGCCAACCATTCTCACGGAGTAAGACTCAAGCCATGCGCCTACTGTTGGTAGAAGATGATCATTTATTAGCCGACGGACTTATTGGCCAACTCGAAAAAGCGGGATTTCGTGTCGATTGGGCGAAAACCGCCAAAGATGCCACAAGCTTGGGTGTGCAGGAGGATTATCGAGCAGTGGTACTGGATCTTGGATTACCAGACGGGAATGGGTTTGAAGTCCTTAAAACCTGGAGGGGTAACCACGTCAGCTTTCCGGTGCTGATTCTTACAGCTCGAGGTGATTGGCAGGACAAGGTCAGCGGCCTGAAAGCAGGTGCGGATGACTACCTCGGAAAACCCTTCCAAACGGAGGAGCTCGTCGCCCGCCTGAACGCGATCATACGGCGCAGCGAAGGTCGCGTGGATTCCACACTCAAAGCCGGGCGTTTGGAGCTCGATGAAAATCGCCAGATTCTAAAAACGGCCGACGGCACCGAACATAGTCTAACGGG
This sequence comes from Marinobacter sp. MDS2, assembly GCF_030718085.1. Classification (NCBI taxonomy): domain Bacteria; kingdom Pseudomonadati; phylum Pseudomonadota; class Gammaproteobacteria; order Pseudomonadales; family Marinobacteraceae; genus Marinobacter; species Marinobacter sp. MDS2. Next base: position 62,811 of record NZ_JAVAJF010000001.1, on the reverse strand, counting down.
TACCGAGTTTCGGCTATTACGCTGCCTGATGAGTCGCCCGGGCCAAGTCTATTCCAAAGACCAGTTAATGGAACAGCTCTACAGTCTGAATGACACCCCAAATGAAAACGTTATCGAAGCATACATTCGAAGGCTTAGAAAGCTCGTGGGAGCCAACTCCATCCTAACGAGGCGCGGCCAGGGGTATCTGTTTAATGACGTTGTTTGAGAAGCCTTTGTCGGTAAAAAACACCCTGCTCATTTGTTTGCTGCCAGCGGGCATCAGTCTGATGGCGCTTGCTTGGATTGTTCACGGATATTTACTCGACAGGATGTCCCGGGAGTTCGTGGAAGATCGGCTTAGAGATGAAGTGGCTTTTCTGGAGCATCAAATACGAAGAACAAACGGCAACGTTAACCTGCTAAACACCGGGGATTATTTTCAGGACGTATTTCATCATGCATTCGCTATCCAAACACCATCAAAAACCCTCGTATTGCCAGATAGTTGGCAATCAATCTTAACCCCATTACTGGATCATAGTGAAAGTGGGGCAATTCGCGTCCAGATCCATAACGGGTCTAAGGCGACCTCGGATATGCTGGCCTACCGAAAGGCTTTTTTGGTTAATGAAATGCCGATTGTTGTGATTGTTTCGGAAGATTTCGGGTCGTTGAAACACAGTCAAATGGAACTGCACGTTTGGACTGCGGTTGTTTCTATTGTCTTGATACTGATGTTAGTCGCCGTAATATGGCTTGGTATCAATATGGCCATGCGCCCTGTCACCAAGCTCAAAAGTGCTTTAACTCGCCTCCAGGATGGCCAAATCAAACGCATCGAGATGCAGGCCCCGGAAGAGTTCGACCCTCTAGTGAAACAACTTAACCAACTACTCGATTCCCTTGATCAGCGGCTTGAGAAATCACGAGATGCTCTCGCCAACCTGTCTCACAGTGTAAAAACACCGATCGCCGCCGTTCGGCAAATCCTCGAAGATACCGATCGCCCTATGGATCGGGAATTGCGAAAACAGATGGCCAACCGTCTAGACGTCATCGACACTCAACTTGAGGCGGAGATGCGCCGGAGTCGATTCGCCGGCCCCCAAATCGGGAAAAGGGCTGATCCACTAAAACAAGCGCGGGACTTGCTATGGATGCTGGGCCGGCTATACCCGGACAAGTCGTTTGAGTTATCAAGCTCGCTACCTGAGGGTTGCCAATGGGCCATTGAGGAACACGATCTCAACGAGATCTTGGGCAACCTCCTGGATAATGCCGGAAAGTGGTCGACAAGTTTCGTTGAGCTTTCTTTGGAACAGCCCGAAGGACGGCCACATATATCGGTGACCGATGACGGGCCAGGAGTTCATGAAGAAGCGCTTGCTAACCTCGGAAAACGAGGCCTCAGGTTGGACGAACAAACCCCAGGCCATGGCTTGGGGTTGGCTATTGTTCGAGATATCGTCGATCGCTACAGCGGTGACATTAGTTTCTCATCAAACGCACAAGCGGGCCTGCAGGTACGGGTAACGTTTTAACCCGTTGAGCGCCCATCGCGTGACTTAGACTGTTGGCACTTAAATTCCCTGTGTTTCTGGTGCGATGATTCCCAGTGTCTGGTTGACCGAATCGCGAATTTCCCGATATCGATCCGGTTTGTGAGCCAGCACTTCAAGGTCGTCCTCGGGGAATATTTCCGATTTCTTGCGAACAGCCTCATCTTCTTCACAAAGTGAGGGAAATAAACGTTCCAAACAGCGCAGCATAACCTCTGGCGAAACCGACGCACCCGGCGACGCACCCAGCAATGTAGAGTAGGTTTTGTCGGTAGAAACGATAATCTCTGTTCCCATCTGCAGAGCGCCGTCTTTAATTATTTGCACGCGCTGACCTGCCTCTATTGGTGCCCAGTCGAATTTGTCACCCAGCCCGGGCGCAAACTTTTCAAGCTCGGCGAACATGCTTTTCTTGCCTTTAAAGCTCTCGGATACCAGATACTTCACTAACGGAAAGTGGTCGAGAGTGACGTTTAGAAGCCCGGGAATGTCGTGCAACCGCAACGAAGATAGGTAATCGAAAAAGCCGCGGCCTTTCTCAAGTACTGGCTTAAAGGAAGCAAAAGGCCCAAACAACAGATAATGCTGGCCATCCACCAACCGCAAATCCAGGTGCGGCACGGACATGGGAGGCGCGCCCACTTCTGCTTTACCGTAGGTTTTCGCGCGGTATTGTTGGGCTTGCTCCGATGTGATCGGTGCCTGCAGGAAACGCCCACCTACTGGAAACCCGGTGAATCGGCTGCGGAACGGCATCAGGCTTTTCTTGAGAATCGGGAAGGCACCACCGCCCGCTCCTACAAACAGCACATCCGCCTTGTGCTGAATTGGCCCCGCGTCATTCTGCGCTTCGATTAACCATTGGCCAGCCGGGCTTCTATGCACTCGTCGTACATGGGTGCCAAACTCAATTTGAACACCTAGCTCACGCACCGCGTAGGCTGCGATTTGTTCGGTCAACGCACCGAAATTAACGTCGGTACCCGTTTCAATGGCGGTTGCGGCCATTTTTTCATCCCGGGATCTCCCTTCCATGGTGAAGGGAATCCAGCTTTTGATTTCGTCGAAGTCTTCCGAGAACTTCATCTGCTCGAAAAAATGATGGCCCGACATTTCCTTGAAGCGCAGTCTCAGCATCTCTATCGCGGGTTCGGAAACGATGGTGCAATGCTTGGTAGGATTGATGAAAGATGTCGGATCGTCGATGGCGCCTTTTCGAACCAGATAGGCCCAAAACTGTTTGGCCACATTAAACTGAGCGTGAATTTTCAACGCTTTCTCAACAGAGATAACCTCTTCATCGACCGGGGTGTAGTTCAGCTCGCAATTTGCCTCGTGCCCGGTTCCGGCGTTGTTAAAAGCCCAGGAATTGCCTGCTCCCGGGCTATCTAGCCGTTCAAGAATCGTCACTTCCAGATTGGGAACCATCTCTTTGGCCAGCACCGCAAGGGTGGTTCCCATAATGCCGGCACCGATGATGATCAGGTTCATAATTCCACTCGCTACAGTTGAGTTTACAGGCTTGATTTTTCAGCCATCTCTTTCAAAAGTAGCACGGAACCGTTCGCCCTGCCGGTCAGCGGAGGTTGTGCCGGCATTCAAGAACATTTACGGCATTCGGCGACGCTCGGCATCTCGGCGGGCATCCTCCAGAAACGAATCCACGCTTTCCCCCGGTAGCAACAGTTGTTTTTTTATCATCTCATCCCGCCACTGCGACTCTTCGAAGATGCAACGGTATTCGTTCGGGAACTCGGCATACAGTTGCTTGTAGTGGTCGCGGGCTTTGGCCTTGTTGGCGGGTTTTCGGCGGGACTCCAACACGGCAATATTGTACAGCGCGCCGGCACGGACGTTGTCTGCCAGTGTTTGATCCTGGTAGATCGTACCCAAACGCTCAATTACTTCGTTCATACCGGTTAAACGGTGTTCTTTGATGATCTTGATGGCCGGTTCCATAACGCGGTCTTCGCCATGCTGACAGGGCGAATTGGCGTGATCTTGCTGGTATTGATCGACAGCCCGCTCTACATCATGCTTATATTTCTGATCTTGTTTTTGCTCATACACGTATCCAGTGCCGACAGTCGTGGCGATGGTTCCGGGCATACACCCGGTCAGCATGAATGTGCAGGCGGCGCAAAACGCAGCAAATTTGGTTGTCATAGGTGGCAGATGGGCTCTCATCATCTCATTCCTGAAGAAACTATAGAGTGAAATTACATTCTGTTACATGTGACGGTATCTATATTCGAATGCGAGTACCGTGCGCTCGGTAGAAAAACTTACAATTAATGAGGAGATTTTCATGGCTAACACACGCGCCTACGCGGCCCAATCGGCGGATTCCGGATTGGCACCTTACAATTTCGAGCGCCGTTCTCTTCGAAACGACGATGTTGCCATCGAAATTGACTACTGCGGTGTGTGTCACAGCGATGTTCACGTTGTTGAGAACGATTGGGGCGGCTCACAATATCCAGTGGTCCCCGGCCATGAAATTATCGGACGAGTTTCCGCTGTCGGTTCTGAAGTGACGTCCTACAAAGCCGGCGATCTTGTCGGTGTTGGTTGCATGGTTGACAGTTGCCGCACCTGCTCGGCATGCGATTCCGGGCTTGAGCAGTATTGCGATGAAGGTATGACCGCAACCTATGGCGGCATCGACCGCCAAGACGGTTCGGTCACCATGGGCGGCTATTCCGACAACATTATTGTCAGTGAACGATTTGTGGTTCGCGTTCCGGAAAAGCTGAACGCGGCCAGCGCAGCTCCCATACTGTGTGCCGGCGTCACCACCTACTCCCCCCTCAAGCACTTCAAGGTCGGCAAAGGTCATAAGGTGGGCGTTCTCGGCATGGGCGGTCTCGGGCACATGGGCGTAAAATTTGCCAAAGCGCTCGGAGCTGAAGTGACGTTGTTCACCCGGTCTGAAAGCAAAGTCGCCGAAGCCAAAAAACAAGGTGCCGACCACGTGGTGGTTTCAACCGATCGCAGCCAGATGAAAGCGGTGTCAAATTCGTTCGATTTCTTGCTCGACACGATTCCCGTTGCCCACGACCTGAACCCGTACCTGAAGTGCCTGAAACACGATGGCACCCACATTCTTGTGGGGCTTCTTTCCGCCATTGAGCCGCCGGTAAACGCTGGACTATTGCTGCTTAAACGGAGGGTGATTGCCGGGTCTTTAATCGGCGGAATGCCGGAAACCCAGGAGGTTCTGGACTTCTGTGCGGAGCACGACATCAGCTGCGATGTGGAGATGCTGGATATTCGCAACATTAACGATGCTTACGAGCGAATGAAGAAAGGCGATGTGAAATACCGCTTTGTGATTGACATGAACACCCTGAAATCGGGCTGAGACGAACCGCTAATAACCATTCCGGTGGCGCAAGGTTAGCATGAGGTCATTAATGATCGCTTTTGACCTTGGACGCCACCCATGACTTACGCACGCATCGCCGGAACCGGCTCTTACTTGCCGGACAACGTTGTCACTAATCTCGATCTGGAAAAGAAGGTAGAGACCTCCGACCAGTGGATTCGCGAACGTACCGGTATCGAGCAACGTTACATTGCCCTGCCCGGCCAAACGACGGTCGATCTGGCAGAGCAAGCCGCCTTGCGTGCGATTGAAGCGGCAGGCATCGATGTGTCAGAAATCGATCTGATCGTCTTTGCCACCACCACCCCGGATAAAGTCTTTCCCAGTTGCGCCTGTATTCTGCAAGCGCGATTGGGGATTCATGGCTGCCCTGCCTTTGACATTCAAGCAGTATGCAGCGGGTTTGTGTATGCCTTGGCGACTGCCGAGAAATTCATTCGGTCGGGCAGTAGCAAAAAGGCACTGGTGATTGGCGCCGAGGTGTTTTCCCGCATCCTTAATTGGGAAGATCGAACCACCTGCGTGCTGTTCGGTGATGGTGCCGGTGCAGTCGTGCTCGAAGCCAGCGAAGAAACCGGGATCCTGTCAACTCACCTGCACGCCGATGGTCGTTACGAAACCTTGCTTCACGTTCCCTGTGGCGTGGCCAACGATTTTGACGCCGTGAAGGCTGGTCAGGCGTTTGTAGAAATGAAAGGCAACGAGGTGTTCAAGATGGCGGTGAACACGCTCGGCAAGATTGTTGACGAAACCCTTGAAGCCAATCAGATGCAGAAATCCGAGATAGACTGGCTCGTACCCCATCAGGCTAACCTTAGAATCATCTCTGCCACGGCGAAAAAACTGAATATGTCGATGGATCAAGTGGTGGTCACGGTAAACCGCCATGGCAACACATCAGCCGCCTCGATCCCGCTGGCGCTGGACGAAGCGGTACGTGATGGGCGCATCAAGCGCGGTGAAGTTGTGCTACTGGAGGCCTTCGGAGGCGGTTTTACGTGGGGCTCTGCGCTACTTCGCTTTTAACCCGGATATTCGAAATAGTAATTTGATTAGTCTTTTAAAGTCTTTTTAGTTCTTAGCAAGCTTTGTTAAATTGCTCCTCAGATTCAACTAATAGGTTTTGAGGAGCTTTACATGAAGACCTTTTTCAAAGGCATCGCGCTTGGCGCTGCCCTACTTTCTGCTCAGCCAGCTCTTTCCGCTGATCGGGAGCTTCTCAACACCTCCTATGACATTGCCCGCGAACTGTTCGCCGCCTACAACGTCGAGTTTCAGAAACACTGGCAAGAAAAGACCGGCGAAACCGTCGAGATCAAACAATCTCACGCCGGTTCTTCCAAGCAGGCTCAAGCCATTATCCAAGGCCTGAAAGCAGATGTTGCTACCTTTAACCAAGTTACCGACATCGACATCCTGCACACTCGGGGCCGTCTGATCCCAGAGAACTGGGCGGAACGCTTTCCGAACAACAGCTCTCCTTATTATTCCACCATGGCGTTTTTGGTGCGAAAAGGTAACCCCAAGAACATCGAGAACTGGGATGACCTGATTCGTGAAGACGTCTCTTTGGTTATGCCAAACCCGAAAACCTCGGGCAACGGCCGCTACACCTATCTTGCAGCCTTGGGCTTTGCGCAGGATCAGTTCGGCGAAGACCAGGACAAAATTGATGACTTCCTCGCTTCGTTACTGGGCCAGGTACGTGTCTTCGACAGCGGCGGCCGTGGCGCCACCACCACCTTTGTTGAGCGTGGTATTGGTGATGCGTTGCTGACCTTCGAATCCGAAGTGCTGAACATTGCGGATCGTCTGGAAGGTGAATACGAAGTTGTCACTCCGAAAGTCAGCTTCCTGGCTGAGTTCCCAGTCACCTGGATTGACGATTACACCAAGCAAAACGGTACCGAAGAACTGGCAAAAGAGTACCTGAGTCACCTTTACTCGGAAGATGCCCAGCGCCTGCTGGCCAGCTTCAACTACCGGGTTCAGAACGAAACGGTTTTGAAGGAGAACGCTGATCGCTTCCGTGACCTCAAGCTGAAGTCTATCGATGAAATTGCCGGAGGCTGGGAAAAAGCTATGAAAGCCCACTTTGCCAGCGGCGGTAAGCTCGACCAGCTCCAGCGTCGGCGGTAAGAGCCTCTAATGTCTGCATCTGCTCAAACAAGCGTCGCCCCAGTGCGGCGCTTTTCCAGTCGTAGCAAGCGAGTTCTGCCCGGGTTCGGGTTAAGTCTGGGCATCTCTCTGTTCTTTGTCAGCCTGGTTTTGCTGTTGCCTCTCACCGGGCTGGTGGTTGAAACGTCTGGCATGACCTGGGACCAGTTCGTTTTCACCATCACCGATCCTCGGGTAATCGAATCCTACAAAGTGACCGCATGGACCGCCTTGGCAGCATCGTTGTTTAACGGCGTATTCGGGCTACTGCTCGCTTGGGTTTTGGTGCGCTACGAGTTCCCCGGAAAGCGGTTGATTGATGCCGTTGTGGACCTGCCCTTTGCGTTGCCGACCGCTGTAGCGGGCATCACATTGGCAACACTGTTTGCCCAAAACGGCTGGTACGGCCAGTGGCTTGATAAATTGGGTGTCGAGGTGGCGTTCACGCCCATCGGTATCGTGGTTGCCATGGCATTTACCAGTATTCCGTTTGTTGTACGCACCGTTCAGCCAGTACTTGAAGAACTTTCGCCCGCCGATGAAGAAGCGGCAGTAAGCCTGGGCGCTTCGGATGGCCGTGTGTTCCGCAAAGTGATATTCCCGTCCTTGTGGCCCGCGCTCGTTACCGGCATTGCGTTGTCGTTTACTCGAAGCCTCGGTGAATTCGGCGCGATTATCTTCATAGCGGGCAACACGCCTTACGTCAGCGAAGTAACCAGTCTGATGATCTTTATCCGTTTGCAGGAATACGACTACGCAGCCGCCAGTGCAATCGCGTCTATGGTGTTGCTGGTGTCTTTAATCCTGCTGTTTGCGATTAACGTTTGGCAGAGCCGATTCCTGCGCCGCTTGGAGGGACGATAAATGTCGTTCCATACGAACCGGGTTGGCGACCAGCCCTGGGTGCGCCGAACGCTAATCGGCTTGGCGATGATTTTAACCGTTGTCTTTCTGGTGATACCGGTTGTGGTGATCTTCACTCAGGCGCTCAGTGCCGGTTGGAGTACCCTCGCCGGTAACATCATGGACGAGTACACCTTGCATGCGATCGGGCTGACCTTGTTCGTGGCATTGCTGACCGTTCCTTTGAATCTGGTCTTCGGCACAGCACTGGCCTGGTCGGTCACGCGGTTCAAGTTCCCCGGTCGCAAACTCCTGATTACTCTGATCGACATTCCGTTTGCCGTATCTCCCGTTGTCGCTGGCCTGCTCTACTTGTTGCTGTACGGCCGAAACGGGTGGCTTGGCGGTTGGCTCAGTACCCACGATATTCAACTCATGTTCGCCTGGCCAGGCATTGTCATGGTCACGGTGTTTGTGACTTGCCCGTTTGTGGCACGAGAGCTGATACCGCTCATGCAACAGCAAGGCAGCGAAGAAGAGGAAGCGGGCGTGGTTCTGGGCGCGTCAGGCTGGCGTATTTTCCGGAAAATCACGCTACCCAATATCAAGTGGGCGCTTATCTACGGGGTGATCCTCACCAACGCACGCGCGGTCGGCGAGTTTGGCGCGGTGTCGGTGGTCTCTGGTAACGTTCGTGGCCAAACCAACACCCTGCCCCTGCACGTTGAACTGCTGTATCAGGATTACAACATCGTCGGGGCATTCGCCAGCGCCTCGTTACTTGCTGCCATTGCGATTCTTACGCTGGTAGCCAAAGCCTTTGTCGAATGGCGACAGGCTAAATCCGAACATTCCGCGCCGGAAACAAGAGGTGTCTGACATGAGCATCACCATCCAGAACATCAACAAAACCTTCGGGAAATTTCAGGCGCTTAACGATGTGTCTTTGGATATTCCGGAAGGTAAATTAACCGCCCTGCTCGGCCCTTCCGGTTCGGGTAAAACGACGCTGTTGCGGATTATTGCCGGTTTGGAATCGTCAGATGCCGGCAAAATTCTGTTTGGCGGAGAAGACGTCAGTGATCTACACGTGCGGGACCGCAACATCGGTTTTGTGTTTCAACACTACGCGCTGTTCCGCCACCTGACGGTTGCGCAGAACATTGCTTTCGGACTGGAATCCTTACCGCGCAAAGAGCGCCCCTCCAAACCGGAAATCACGCAGCGCGTCGAAAAACTGTTGGAAATGATCCAGTTGCCGCAGCTGGCGGATCGTTATCCCTCCCAGCTGTCCGGTGGTCAGAAGCAACGGGTCGCTTTGGCACGAGCCCTCGCGACACAGCCTCGTATTTTGCTTCTCGACGAGCCGTTTGGCGCACTCGATGCCAAAGTCCGAAAAGATTTGCGCCGCTGGCTGCGTGCATTGCACGACGAGTACCACTTCACCAGTATTTTCGTGACTCACGATCAGGAAGAAGCGCTAGAACTGTCCGATCAAGTGGTTGTAATGAGCCAAGGCAAAGTAGAGCAAGTCGATAACCCGGCGCAATTGTACGCTCGCCCGGACAGCCGGTTCGTATTCGATTTCCTTGGGCATGTGAACGTGCTTTCTGGCGTAGTAAAAAGCCAGAAGCTGGTTCAAGGCGATGCCTGGGTATCATTACCCGGCACGAAGGGTGATCAGGAAGCACAGCTGTATCTGCGCCCACATGAAGTTCAGTTGTCGCGCTCGCCTAGCGCCCATGCTCGTCTCCCGTTGCGAATCCAATCCATCAGCTTGATTGGATCGGAAGTTCGACTGGAATTGGCGCCGGAGGGCTGGGAAAGCCTGGAATTATGGGAAACCGGTATGAACCACGCTGAGTTTGCACAGCAAAATCCTACCCGAGGTGAACTCTGGTATGCAGTGCCCAGTGTTGGCCATTTGTTTGAATCGGATAGCCATCAGCCGCGCACGGTAGACTGGCATTTCCGAGACGCGGCGAACGCAAGCAGCATGTAAACCCTTGCTGGCATAGCACTGTTGGCTTAATAGGCCCCGAGACCTTTAAACAGGCTCGGGGCTTTTTGTTGTCTGGATTGGGCGCTATAGTCTGACAACAAAATAATAATCAGGCAGTTAACATGACTCGGCGTGAACAGCACAAACCCTCCATCATTATTGTTGGTACCGGCTTTGGCGGTATTGGCATGGCCATTCAGCTGCTAAAAGCTGGGTATACCAACCTGACCGTGCTTGAGAAAGCTTCGAAAGCGGGCGGCACCTGGAGAGAAAACACCTATCCCGGTGCAGCATGCGACGTGCAATCCCACCTGTATTCGTATTCCTTCGAACCAAAGCATGACTGGAGTCGGAAATTCGCGCCGCAACCGGAAATTCAGGGTTACATTGAGCATTGTATTGCTCAGTATGAATTACAGCCGTACATCCGCTTCAATAAAGCTGTAACCGGTGCAAGCTTTGACGAATCGGACAATTCATGGACGGTCACGACCGAGTGCGGCGACACCTATACTGCCAACGTGTTAATTACCGCGACGGGGCAACTCAATCGGCCCGCAATGCCAGCCATTCCCGGTTTAGACCGTTTTCAAGGCCGCACCTTTCATTCGGCTACCTGGGATCACGATTTCGATTTGTCAGGCAAACGCGTTGCCGTGATCGGCACGGGCGCCAGTGCCATCCAGTTTGTGCCGGAAATTGTTCCCGAAGTGTCGAAGTTGGATTTGTACCAACGATCGGCCGCGTGGGTTGTTCCCAAATCGGATCGTCCTTTTACCCGGTTAGAACAAACCTTATTTGACAAGCTTCCAATCTGGGACCGGCTATACCGCGCACTGATCTACGTGAAGAACGAGTCCCGAGCCTTGGCCTTCACCCGATTTAGAAAGTTTTTGGACGCTGTTGCCCGCCAAGCCATCAAGGAAGCGGAATCCCAGGTTACGGATCCGTCCAAGCTCAAACGCATCATTCCGGACTATCAAATCGGGTGTAAGCGCATTTTGATTTCCAACGACTGGTATCCTGCGATCAACAAACCTCATCTTGATCTAATTACCGATGGCATATCCCACATTGATGAAACAGGCATCGTGACGACCGAAGGCCATCACAGGCCAGCCGATGCGATCATCTTTGCCACCGGGTTCCGGGCGAGCGAATACTTATCCCCCATGACCATCACAGGGCGTGATGGCCTGTTGCTCAACGATGTCTGGTCAGAGGGTGCCAAGGCTTTCAAAGGCATTACGGTAAACGGCTTTCCAAACCTGTTTATGCTCTATGGTCCGAATACCAACTTGGCCCACAACTCAATTCTCTATATGCTCGAATCTCAATTCAGGTATGTCATCAGTGCAGTGGATGCGTTGGCAAGGTACCCGAACTCGGCTATGGACGTGCGGGAAGATCGTCAAACCCGTTATTGTTCGGTGATTCAGAAGGGGTTGGATGGCACCGTCTGGGACTCCGGTTGTCACTCCTGGTATTTAGACGAATACGGAAGAAACACCGCCCTTTGGCCCGGTTTTACGTTCAGCTACCGATTTGCAACACGCTCCGTAGATACGGCTGATTATAGATTTATCACACCGGATTCCGGCAATTGACTTAAGGTTTAATCATGAAGTTTCGTATTGACACCTTCACGTTGCTGCTTCTGGGTGCGATTGTTTTAGCATCTTTTTTGCCAGTAACCGGCGGAGCTGCTGATGCGCTCGCAACCATCGGCACTTGGGCGGTGGCATTACTGTTTTTTCTTCATGGTGCAGCTCTGTCTCGCCAGCAAATAATTGATGGCGCAACCCACTGGCGCTTGCACATTCTGATCACTTCACTGACCTTCGTTTTCTTCCCGTTAGTGGTTTTGCCGATTAACGGCCTTAGTAACATCATTCCTGAATGGATGCCAAAAGACCTCGGCCTTGGTTTTCTTTATCTGGGTGTGTTGCCGTCCGCTGTATCGTCTTCCATCGCTTATACCGCTATGGCAAAAGGTAACGTCCCGGCCGCCATTTGCAGCGCAGCGGCATCCAATGTGTTTGGCATGATGCTCACGCCCTTTCTGCTGCTTTTACTGGTGTCTACCTCTGGGGATGGCAATTTTTCAATCGCGGAGGCTCTGAAAGACATTGTGTTTCAGCTTTTGTTGCCTTTCGCAGTGGGCCATGCCATGAGGCCTTGGTTGGGCGGATTTCTCGGGCGCAATGAATCTCTTATGTCCCGATACGATCAATGCGTTATCTGGATTATCGTCTACTCTGCCTTTTCGCATTCCGTGGTCAGCGGCCTGTGGCAGAATCTTCCGGTGCAAGCCATCGTGTTGGCGATTATCTTGTGTTTTGCGTTGTTGGGTTTGTTTATGTTGGCGGCGACCTTGATGGTCAGGAAATTCGGATTCAGTCTGGAGGATGAAGCCGCAGTGGTGTTCTGCGGCTCTAAGAAGAGTTTGGCGTCTGGGTTGCCGATGGCCAAAGTGCTGTTTTCCGGACACCCGGGGTTCGGGATGATCGTGTTGCCGATCATGTGCTACAACCAGATCCAGGTGATCGTAGGCGCCATTTTGGCGCAGAAGTACCGGGTTAAGATTGAGCAGGCTTCAGCCGCCAACGCCCATGCCACCGAAAATCATGGTCAGAATCACTAATCCGATGATCCAGCCTATAACCGCTGGCCAAAAGTTAGCGGTTTGAGAAAGCGGTTCTATTTCGTCCCGCGGATCACTCTCCTCACGCTCAGGCGATTGCTGTTCTTGTTCAGTAATCGCCTCCTGAACGCTGAACCACTCAAACCATTCGCCCAAAAAACGGGCCACAGGCTGGGGTAACGAACCGTTCTCAGCCATCGGGCGAATCCAGGGCTCCAGTTGTTGACCAATTTCTCGGCGAAGTGGCAGCTGGTCCGCGGGTGGCTCGCACAGAATGGCTTTCCAGATACCTGCATCCTGCTGGCGGCCCGAGTCGTTCATCAGCGCTTTGATCTGAATAACGACCTCTCGCACAATTTGCGATTGGTTGGCGTCTAATTGACGGTCCTCTGAGGTGCGGGGCTCGGGTGACGAAACCGGGTTAACCATGGCCTCCCCTCCTGCCGCCTCGCGGTAGGCTTCGTCCAATTTGCGAGCTTCTTCAGCAGACGCAAATTTCATCTGGCGTTCATAAGCCTGACGAATCTCTTCGCGGTCACCCGTCGGCTCAATACCCAGAATCTCCCAGCAGCTCATACAGTCATCACTCCAAATGTGTCGCCTCTGTAAACTTTCTAGAGACAAATGGTTTTGGTTCTCCTAGGATTAGAGAACAAATGCAACTAAAACTATGGCTCAAACGCCAATTATAGAACGACTACTATGCCTGAGACGAATTGCGTGTTCGAACCCACAACCCAGGCGACAAGGCAACAACGTCTCGTCTTCAAATGTGCCCTGTCGATCACTCTTAGCCTCATGGCGGTATGTTCAGCTAACGCTGCGCATACGGAACCGACCTTCGACAATGCACTGTTAACCTATGACAACGATATCCCCGAGGTACTGACGACAACGCGGTTACGGCAACCTAAAACCCGCGTACCGGGAAGTACGACTGTGATCACCGGTGACCAGATCCGCGATTTAGGAATCGTTAATCTGTACGAAGTATTCCGCCTGGTCCCCGGCATGGTCGTTAATTTCGTCGGCAGCCACCAGCCTGTCGTAACCTACCACGGAACGGTGCATTATGAGCAACGGCGCATGCAGGTGCTCGTTGATGGGCGAACCGCCCACCGCGCCACGCTGTCAGATATGGACTGGGAAACCATGCCGGTTCCTCTGGAGCTTATCGAACGTATTGAAGTCGCCAGGGGCCCTAATTCAGCCGCTTACGGTATCAATGCGTTTCTGGGTACCATTAATATCATCACTCGTGATCCGGCGGACACCGCAGGCACTGAGTTACGCATCAGCCATGGTAGCCGGGATCATTTGCGAGCGTTCGGCGCGGTTGGGGGTGCCAGCCAGGATCTCGACTGGCGGTTGTCCTACGAAAAACGAAAATTTGGCGGCTTTGATTACCAGATTGACGGCGGAGAAGAAACTCCGTTCAACGATGGCCATAACATCAATTCATTTTCTTATGATGGGCGTTTAAAACTCAGCCCCGATCTGAATATTGAGGTGGTGGCTGGCGTCGTAGATGGGGTCAAAAACCAGGATCGCGGAAAAAGCGGAGTACTGGACCCGGTAGAACACCCAGATATTGATGTTCGTGACTACTACATTCAATCACAGCTCAACTACAGCACCTCAGAACACCATTTTTTCCATTTTCTCGTAAGTGTCTCTAACTTCAAACGTCTTGAACGGTACGGTATTGAGTTGGGCGGAGCCGCGGCGGACTGCCTCCGCAACGCCGGCGGCCCCACCCTTTACGAAGAAGACGCCAGTGGCGATGCCCCCTGCCAGGCACGAACCGAAGGAGAAACACTTCTAGAAGCCCAGATTAATGGGGACTACGAAGACACCCGTTTAGAGGTAGAGTTTCAGGACACGTTGCTGTTTACCGATGACCTCAAGCTGGTATCCGGTGCGGGCTTCCGCAAAGATACGCTTCGCTCCGAGACCTATTTTAATGGCCGAGAACACGATTATAAGTCCCGTTTCTTCGGTAATTTAGAGTACACGCCATGGCCTTGGCTGACGCTGAATGCCGGCGGAAACTGGGAGCGCTCCAGCACCACCGACGAGGATTATTTCTCCCCTCGGTTGGCGACGAATTTCATTATCAATGAGCACCATGCTATTCGGTTGGTTTATTCAGAGGCTGTGCGCACGCCTGACAGTTTTGAACAGAACCCTCAGACAGGCTTTACGCTGACAGATGTGCAGCCGGCCCAGTATTCCGATCTTGAAGGCAGACGCATCACCATCGAAGATGCGGCACATAGCCCCTTTTTGCTAACCCTCGGCCACGACCTCGAAGAAGAACGTATTACCTCACAAGAAATCAGTTACTTTGGACAGTTTCCCCTCGATACCGCGATTTTCTCGCTCGAAGTTCGTGGCTTTAAGGATGAAATGCGGGATATGGTGAGCGGCGTAATACAGCTCGTAAACTGGACGCTAGGAAACAACGTAGCAGTTGATCAGAAAGGCTTTGAGGTAGAAACAACACTCGAATTCCCCGGTACCGCGTTACGCGCCAGCTACGGATATCTGGACCAGGACACCCGTTACACAGGGGCGCCTATTATTGATGCAACTGGAAACGTTGACACACGCGAGCAAGACTACCAAGCCGGCCTGTTAACCCGTATGTCGGTAAGGCACTCAGGCAGCCTGAGCGTAATTCAGGAGTTGGCCTCGGAGTTTAAAGTTTCATCCGCTTTTTACTGGGCGGATGAATTCCTTAGAACCAATAACCAATTTGAGAGACTCGACGTCCGGCTGGCCAAAAGCTTTGTACAACCGCATTACACCGCTGAAATTGCGTTTACTCTGCAACATTATCTTAACCGTGAACACGAGCTGAGCTCCGACAACAACATAGAAGATCATAACCAGTTCTTCGTGGAAGCAGGTGTCCGGTTTTGAAGCTTGGGCAGATCGTTGTTTTATGGATCGTAACGGTTGCTCTATCACTGAGCTGGCCGATTGGCACATTCGCCCAGTCAAAACGCGAGACAGCCCAAACGGTCTATTTTGCCAGCTCCGGAAACCTCTCTTTGGACAAGTATTTCATCGATCTGGTTGTCGAAAATCTAGGCCCTGGATTTAAGGTGAAGCCACTTCCCACCCATTCTCCACCGTCGAAAAAAAATGCGCCGATTATCGCCATTGGCCCGAAAGCGTTCGAACGTATCTATCGCAGCAACCCAAACACAGTGATGATCGGCACCTTTGTTGACCGCCAGTTCATGGACAAATACGCCACTGAACAAAACTCCCGCATCACGGCGATTTACTACGATGTTCCTTTGTTGCGACAAGCATTGACCGGCAAAGTGATCCTTCCACAGGCTGATAAAGTTGCGATATTGGCAAGCTATGTCAATCGGAACTCCTATGGGGCACTCATCGAGCAGCTGTCCGCTTACGGGCTCGAAGGAAAGGTTTTTATTGTTGCCGATAAAGAGCAGTTGATCCCTTCGGTGATCAGGGCGTTAAGCTATGGCGACTTTATATTGGGGACGCCTGACCATGACATATACCATCCGCGAAACATCAAACACATTCTTCTCACCGCTTATCGTCGCAACAAAATTTTAATTGGCCCCAGCCAGGCGTTCGTTAAAGCAGGGGCCATCGCATCCAGTTACGCTCCGTTCAGCGCCATCGCGGAGAAAACAGCGAGTCACCTGATTTATTATCGTGAGAACGAAGTATTTCCTGCGGCCGTATACCCTGATGCCTATGGAGTCGAGCTCAATGAGCAGGTAGCTCGCTCTCTCAATATCCCACTACCTGAACGTCCTCGGATTTCAGAGGCCGTTGACGAATTACTGGAGGACACACTTCAGGGAGTTCTTGATGACTGACCGCCAACGAAAGTCATCCCAACCCACACTCTCTCGGCGGCTATTGCTGCTGGGCGTTCTGCCTGCAGTACTCATGTTTACGGTTCTTGTTTCTTATTTTACTTCGGTTCGGCTCGAGGACGCGCGCGCGAATATGGCGCAGAGTAGCCAGATTCTTGCCGATAACCTGGCGCCAATACTTGAATACGCCATTGTTTCAGGCAACAACGTGGCACTTAGGCAAATACTCGATAATGCGCTGCAGCATAGTGACGCTAACTGGATCAGGGTATTGGACGTGGTCGATGAAGAAATCGGCTACACCGGCAAACAGGGCAGGCCGTCTGATTTCACCGCTCCGGAATTCACGATTTACGAGGCAGAAGTGTTTCAGGAGCCGCTGTCACTTAACGCAGATGACGGCAGTGCATGGTTTAGATCCGGTTGGGAATCGGGCACAAGCATCCTCCGTGTGGGCACAGTCCAGGTTGGAGTCAAAGCAGAGGTACTGGAGCTAAAACTCCGGGAAATCTGGTGGTCGTCAATGCTGGTGGGTGGTGGAATGTTGTTGCTCACCGTCCTCTTGGTAAACCTGTATCTTGGCAATCTGCTCAGGCCAATGAACAAACTTAGCAGGCGCGTTGGTAAGCTAATAGAAGGTAACTATCATATTGAGCCGGTTGCTCTAAAAGGTTCTTCAAAGGAAATCGTTAATCTTCAGGACCAACTTAATCAGTTGGCTGAACATCTGGAGCGTTTAAAGACGACGCGTGATGAAATGCTTGCAGCATCCGAGTCAGAGCGCAGCAGTGCCGAGCATGCCAGCCGAGTTAAATCGGAGTTTCTGACCACCATGAGCTATGAGCTCAATACGCCCTTGAAAGGCGTCATTGGTTTGCTCAATCACATCGAGAACGAACCTTTAACGGCTACCCAGGCCGACAAGGTGAATACTGCCCGGCAGTCCGTTCAGGATTTGTTAACGGTTATCTCCGACATGTTGGATTATGCGCATCTGGACAGCGGTACCCTGGCGGTAGATTCCAAGCCGTTTGATCTTCGACAACTGTTAACGAATTGCATCGCATCGTATCGGTACGCAGCCGAGCAACAAGAACTGTCGCTTGAGCTTATTTGTTTAGGGGATTGGCCCGAGACGCCAATCGTCATTGGCGATGGGCCACGGGTTCGCCAAGTGTTGAGCGGATTACTCGACAACTCTCTTGAACTCACCACCAACGGGTTTATAACGGTCCTCGCCACATGGGTGACCGTGAACGCGGGCCATGCAACTCTGAGCTGCACGGTAAGGGATTCCAGTTCGAGCATGGGGGAAGCAGGTAACCTGCATAATCCGCACACCCACTCGAGATATGGCGGACCAGGAATTAACTTGTCCCTGGTCCAACGGTTAATCGAGTTGATGGGCGGGCATGTTCACATTGAGTTAGACCTGGGCCAAGGCAACTCTTTCCGATTTGAAATCCCTTTCGATTTGCCCGTTAACTGACCGGCTGGCGCATGGTTACGAACTCTTCCGCAGAGGTCGGGTGTATGCCCAGCGTAGCGTCAAACTGCGCTTTGGTCGCCCCGGCTTTGATAGCGACGGCCAGACCTTGGGTAATTTCCC
The DNA here is from genome assembly GCF_030718085.1 of Marinobacter sp. MDS2. Taxonomy (NCBI): domain Bacteria; kingdom Pseudomonadati; phylum Pseudomonadota; class Gammaproteobacteria; order Pseudomonadales; family Marinobacteraceae; genus Marinobacter; species Marinobacter sp. MDS2. The sequence goes on along the minus strand of NZ_JAVAJF010000001.1, from coordinate 44,758 downwards.
CGGCGTCTGGCCCAACCATATGAGCTCCCAGAACTTTGTCGGTGTGGTCATCAACAACGAGCTTCATCAGGCACCGCTCATCTCGACCGCTCAGGGTATATTTCATCGGACGAAAGTCTGACCGGTAAATGCGTAATCGGTAACCGGCTTCAATCGCTTCCTGCTCGGTCAGCCCCACCGTTCCGATGTTGGGCTGACAGAACACGGCAGTCGGGATGGCACTGTAATCCATATCCCCTTCTCCATCGCCAAACAGGCGTCGCGTCAGCACCATAGCCTGAGCCAACGCAACTGGCGTAAGTTGAGGCGTGCCAATTACATCGCCAAGTGCAGAAATAGTCGGAACACAGGTACGGAAATGTTCATCAACGACAATATGCCCCGACGCGTTCAGTTCGACCCCAACCTTTTCAAGCCCCAAGCCATCAACAAGGGCACAGCGGCCGGTTGCTGCCATAACAAGACCTGTTTCTAGGCTGCTGCCATCACTCAAATTCACTGTGTAGAGCGAGTCATTGGGCTCTACGGAATCGATGGTCACATTAAAGCGCAAGTCGATGCCTTTTTTACGTATTTCCTGTTCGGTGAATCGACGAATATCGTCGTCAAAACCGCGCAAGAACAAATCCCCGCGATACAACAAGGTGGTTTCTACACCAAGCCCCGCCAGGATGCCTGCAAATTCGACGGCAATGTAACCCCCGCCCCATACCACGGCGTGACGCGGCAGTTGCGGGAGGTAAAACATTTCATTCGAGGTCAGCAAACATTCTTTTCCGGGAATGTCCGGTATAACCGGCCAGCTCCCTGTTGCAACCGTAATGTGTTTGGTGGTGTATTGCTTGTCCCCAACCGAAATCGTTTCCGGATCCACAATACTTGCCGTTCCTTCGATGATCGTAACACCCGCGTTTTCCAGCATTCGGCCGTAAATTCCGTTAAGACGCTCAATTTCAGCGTTCTTATTGGCGACCAGTGTGGGCCAGTCGAAGCTCACATCTTCGGATGGGATATCCCATCCGTATCCCTGCGCATCTTCCAGTTCATCCCTGACGTGGGCGCCGTAAACAAACAGCTTTTTAGGCACGCAACCGACATTTACGCAGGTTCCACCAAGGTACCGGGACTCGACAACGGCGACCCTGGCGCCCGTTTGAGCCGACATTCTGGCCAGACGAACGCCGCCAGAACCGGCACCAATAATAATCAGGTCAAAATCGTGGGAACTAGACACTCTGTCTCCTGTCATTCGTGTAAACAGCCAACCAATCAGATGGCGAGAGTCAATCGGACGGATACTATCCCGGGCTCATTGCCTCTATCCATGGCGGCTTGATCTATCAGAATTCCATGCTGGGCGTCTAAACGCTCCAACCAAGCGGCCACATCGGCATAAGGGACATCTTCCATCCAAACTCGAATGGCGTTGTTACCCGAAGGCTCGAAACGCTGAAGCGAAAGGCCCGCTTCGCCGGCGGAACGGGTCACTAAAGCCATCAACGCCCGGCCATCTGCGGGCCGATCGGCGGCGCTGGAAGCCGAACTGCCAGCGCCTGCACTGCCAAGCCGTTGTATGGCGCTTTCATTAGCCTGCATCCAGGCCAATAATTCAGTGGCATTCTCACGACTGGTTTCGGCGTTGTTGCGGTACTCCGAAACCGGACGCCAAATAGCAAAATACAGCACCGCAATAGCCAAGGCTATAAGCAGAACTGTCAAAGCCTGCCGGTCTCTTTGGGGCAGTTGATCGTAACGAGCAATCAGCTTTTCAATGGCGGGTTGATCTTTTAGACGCTGAAACATGGTTTACCCTCCCGAAACCGTCAAACGACCGCGAGCACCATCCGATTCGTTAACCACCGAACCGATCTGTGCTTGCAGGCCTTCATCGGCCAACCCATTCCGCAAGCGGCTAAGGCGATCATAACTGTCGGCCCTGACATCAACGACCAGCTCACCGCGGTTACGGCTGTAGTTGATCGAATTAAATGTGACGGCACCAGTGCCTGCCAGTCGCCCGTACTGGTCTCCGGTAAACTTCATCAACGTAATAAAATCCACATCGGCTCCCTGTGACCCAGCAACGCGCAACTGGCCTTCAATGACCCTCCGAACATTTCCCGCATGGGTTCGGCGATCGGCGGGAAAGGCTTCTCTGTATATTGCCATGGCCTGAGACTTCAGCTCATCGGCTTGTTGCTCGTGGTACATGCCCATTCCGATGTCCAGGCCAAGCTGTATGACAAACCAAAGTGATGCAACGGCGATCAGGGGCTTCCAGGGCTTTAACGGGCTGGAACCGGAGATTTTGACGGAAAACGGCCCCTGACACAGATTGACAGGTTCGCAGAGGTGTTGGTGGTGAGACCACGCCAGGAATTCAATCACCGACAACTCTATGGGTTTCTGCTGAACGTTTACACGGCCTGTTGAGCCCGATAGTTCGTTTATCAAAGGTTGCTGTCGTTCTAATTCCGTTTCCAATCCGTAAAGCTGTACCGGTATTTCAGTAACAACCTCCTCTGAAGGCGGAACCGCCATGGTCATTGCGAACAATGGCAGATTGTCGCCGTGCATTCTTAACCATTCGCCCCGCTGGCTCTGCATCAGAACGAAATTATCATCCAGGCACATCATCCAGCCTGTCTCGGGAGCCGGTAACAAAGAAGCATCAGGATAAATTGCCTCAAGGCGCACCTGATCCCAACCCGAAAACAGGTTTTGCCAACGTTTCATTTGGCCGGAGTCTATTGCTGCAACCAGATATCCTTCATCGGAATGCTTCCCGAGTGCCAAATGAACCGTCTCGATGTCCTGCGCAATCTGCTCCTCAACAGCGTATGGAAGGGCTTGTTGCACGAAACGACTTTGCTTGGCAGGAATATCAGCCATGCAAAAGGCGGCTTCGTCGCCGGGTATCAAGCCGATGAGCAAAACCTTGTCTAATGCGTTCTGCGCCAGCGTCTGTTCAATCAAGGTTTTGGGATCCGCACTGCCCCGCGCCTGGGCGTCGCCACTGGCATCGTGCAACACCCAGCTATAAAGCTGGGCGTCCGGGCTTTGCTCCGGGTCAGCAAAGGGCGGCAGTGGCCGCACATAGAGACGATAAGACATGGTTATCCTTCTGAGAAAGTGTAAGGTTCCTTGGAGATCCTGTTCTTTTGTCCGGTATCCCTGTGGACCGTTCGGACCTCACCTTCCGGATTACGAAATACCGTGCTGACCATATTTACGACACGATTATCGTAGGTAATCCGTGATACAACTTCAAAAAACCGCGTTTGCAGTGCCAGGCCATTTCGTTTCAGGCCCAGTCCCGAGAACTCAGGAAGCGCCAGAAAGTCCTGAAGATTCTCGAACCGCTCCTCTTCCCTTTTCGCAATAATGGCCTCTGCCTGCGCCTCATTGAGCTCACTGTGGAGAGACATCAGTACCGGTGCTGTGGCGCTGTTGACGTTAATGCCGATACCGCTCACCGGTAACGTTGCGACATGCGGGCGAAGAGCGACATAGATATCTTCGGTCATACCCTCAATCAATCTTAGCTCAGTGACCGACACGAAGGGCTGGTTTGCCGCTCTGAAACCGGGATCGGCCATCAGGTACTGGCCATCTTCTGCGCCATAGGCGCTGGCTGTCTGCTCATTAGCATCGATCCAGTCGATCAGTGCGTCGACGTTCACACCATTGATGCCCAAAGCCATCAACAGTCTGGAAACCCGGTCTTTGGTCAGTGGGTCCACTTCACCACTGGCTGTAATCAAATCGTTGAGATTGATGCGTCCGCCGAGGTCATCAATCTGAACTTCAACGACACCGTTTTCATCAAGAGGCAAAACCGCCGCGTGCATGGCCCAGAATTCATCCGGGCTATCTACCATATTGCCGCTTTCTTTGTCTTCTTCGTAGTCGCGAATCAGTATTCTTTTGGCAAATTCTTCAGCCCCCAAGGCAATGCTGTGCCCTTGCTGCTGCGCCAGATAATGCCCGGCCTTATAAATCCGCAAACTTTGTTGTTTGGTCATGCCGGTAGCCAGCAAAACCACTAACGCCATGGCCAACAAAACCATGATCAGAGCCACACCGGCCTGACGGCTTCGGTTAACCGGCCGGAACGAGCTCACGCTCCACCCCCGGCTGTGTTTTCATCAGCATCTTCTCCAGCCTCTTCTGACGCAGCATCTTGCTGTTGATTGACGACAGCCTGCGCTTGCTCCGGGGAGAAATCAGGTAGCGTAAATAGCCTGGCAATTTCTCCGAACCGCTCGTGCTCAAGCGTAACCTCCAAGGCCATCGGCAATGCGATAACGGGTCTTTGGCCCGGCGTCATTGCCGCTAAGGCTTGATCGGTGGGCCAGTGGTCGTGCCACTTGCCTTCTTCGTCCAAGAAGCGGATTTCGAGCGTCTTAACATCGTTTAGTAGCAGGATGTCTCGACTGTCCTCATCCTGACCTTGGTCCACAGCAGGCCAGTATCGCCGCCTGAGTTCGGCACCGGTGTACTCCCATCCGGCACGCTGCAACCCGCTTCGACGCAATCCAAGCGGGTTGCGCCAGCCCTGGCGTGTCAGCAGCAGTTCAAAGGCGTCCTCTCTGGAGGTCAGCGACGGTTTAAAGTCCCCATAAACATCTCGGGCGGACCGGTTCACGACTTGTGTTATGTCCCGCTCAAGTAACAGCATGGCCTTTTGCAGTCCGTCAAACTCCTCTGCCAAGGCGTTTACCCTGTCTCTGGAGTTCACCACGCTGCTGACCACCTGCCATACCCCCAGACCAATAACGGCGGTAATGGTGACAGCAATGAGCATTTCCATCAGGGTGAAGCCCGATTGTGCTCGTACGAAACCGCTCGGTTGCATCACTTCGCCCCCAAAAAAGCGGACAACGAGTGCACCGGATAGGGCTCGTTAGTCTCACTGGGGTACTTGGCCACGGTTACCTCGACCCGTCTCATTGAGGGATCTGCAGTGCCTTGAACAACCGTGGTGACTTGCCAGCGGTAAGCCCCGAAATCGGTATCGGTGGAATTTTCGGAGGTGCCGGGGAGCGTCTCTTGAAGACGCAACTCATTAATACGATTTTCGGCAATCCAACCCGCCAGGGTCTTGTCCCGAACTCGCTCAAAACTGGAAATATATTGGCTGCCCACCTCCGCCGCAGCCGTAGCAATAAGGCTGAAAACGAGCAGCGCGACAAGCACTTCCAGTAATGTGAAGCCCCTCTGTTGCCTTACCATTCTTCGTCTCCGGAGCCAGGCTGACGCCACTCCAGCGGGGAAACGCCGTCTGAAGCAAGGGTATGCACGAGGTCGCTGTCGTTTCCGATGGTAAATTCGATTTCGAAGGGCGTGGTTTCGCCGCTTGAGAAAAACACAAGCGTAGGTCGAAGCTTGGCTTCCGAGGAGGTTAACCGAGGAGCATCACTTTCAACGAATTGAGTTAGCGACAACCATTCAGGCCATGTACGTTGGTGAAACAGACGTTCACCGGAGGGTTTCCACTCACCGGTTTCATCCTGAAACGCGACAAATTGATAGCCATCATCTTCCAGTAATAAACCGAGCTCCAGATTATTGAGAACCGCTTGCTCGGACGCAGTTTGCATCAGCAGGTAGAGTTCGCGTACATGGCTTTCAAGTTCGCGCTGCTGGGAATTGCCGCCCATGCTGAAGACGGCAAGCGAAGCCAGCAGCCCGACGATGATCAGGACAACCAGAATCTCGATCAGCGTAAAACCGGAATGGGCTGTCCTATGGTTCACAATCAATTACTGCTCGGTATTCCAAACGCTGATGTCTGCGGCGTCGCCGTCACCGCCTTCCTGCCCGTCAGAGCCGTATGAATACAAATCGTAAGGGCCTTCCGTTCCCGGGCTAACGTATTGATACTCGTTATTCCAGGGATCTTCCGGAACGGCTTTCAGGTAACCATCCGGGTTCCAGTTGCGGGGTTCAGGGCTACCGCTTGGCTTGCGTACCAAGGCTTCCAAACCTTGCTGAGTGGACGGGTAATGGCTGTTATCAAGACGATACAGATCCAGCGCATTAGCGATGTTGCTTAACTGGGTTTCGGCAACGGTCACTTTCGCCTGATCGCTACGGCCCATGATGTTCGGCGCCACAATGGCGACCAGCAGCCCCAGTATGACCATCACAACCATGATTTCGATCAGGGTGAAGCCCTTTACAGCAGCGAATTTACGGTTCAGATTGTTGCTCATAATGTCACTCGTCATTTACTCGTGGTTCTTGATTATAAAACTTCCGGTAGGTCTGATAACTTGCGGATTCTCATCAGCCCACCAGGTTACTCATGTTCAGAATCGGAAGCATGATGGCCAGTACAATGATCAGCACCACCACGCCCATGATCAACAGCATCATCGGTTCGAACAGGCCAACGATCGCTGCGATTTTCGATTGCAAGGTATTTTCCTGCATTCGCGCCGTGCGCTCCAGCATGCTGTCCAGTTCGCCACTGGATTCGCCGCTGGCAATCATATGCAGCATCATCGGTGGGAAGTAACCCGTTTGATCCAGAGCGCGGTGGAGCGATCCACCTTCACTCACCTTACGAGCCGCTTCGCGCAATTCTTGCCGAAGAAAATCGTTCGATAGTACTTCGCCAGCAATACGCATGGCCTCCACCAAGGGCACACCACTGGTGGTGAGAATGCTTAGGGTGCTGGCATATCTGGCTGTATTAACCCCACGAACCATACCTGAAAACAACGGAAAATGAAGAAGTTGCTTGTGAAACTTCAATCTGAATCCAGGTTTGGTCAGAGCAATTCGAAATCCGATTACTCCAAGCACCAATACTATTAAGAGGTAGACACCAAAATCGCCCAAAAAATCCGACACGGCCAGCATCGCCATGGTCAGCGCTGGCAACTCCTGCCCCTGTTTCAGGAATACTTCGATGATGTCTGGCACCACGTAGGTCAACAGAAACACAACAATGGAGATGGCAACGATGCTGAGAATGATCGGATAGATCGCGGCAAGCTGTATTTTCTGTCGAGCTTCCTGCCGGCTTTCCGTGTAATCGGCCAAACGGTTTAGTACGAGGTCAAGGTGCCCGGCATGCTCGCCCGCCGCGACGGTTGAGCGATAGAGTCGCGGGAACGCTTTGGGAAACTCCCCGAAACTGTCCGCCAGCGTGTAACCTTCCATGACCTTCGAACGGATCGCAATTAACATGCCCCGGATGCGGGGTTTTGCCGTTTGCTGGGCGGTCGCACTCAATGCCTGCTCGATGGGGATGCCCGATTGAATCAGCGTCGCCAATTGGCGGGTAACCAACGCCAGGTCTGCTGCTGATAACGAACCCCGACTACTCAACGGGTTGCTCCGAGCCTGCTTCTCAACCGCCGGTTCCACCGACAACGGGGTAAGGCCTTTTTCCCGAAGCTGCTGGCGGACGGCCCGCGCGGCATCCGCTTCTACAACACCGTGTTTTTGCTTCCCCCTCGGGTCCAGCGCTTTGAACTCATATGCTGGCATGGGTTATTTGCTCCGGTGGGTAACGCGCAGGACTTCTTCCACAGTGGTAACGCCATCGAGAATCTTCTGGACACCGTCAGCGTGAATGCTGGGGCTTAGTTTGCGGGCTTCGTGTTCGAGCTCTAGCTCTCCTGCCCGCTTGTGAATCTGGGCACCTATTGCTTCGGTAACCTCCACAACTTCATAGATACCAACCCTGCCCCGGTAGCCCAACTGATTACAGTGTTCGCATCCTTTCGCCCGGAAAATGGTAGGCGGATTTGCAGGGTCTTGCTGCAAGAACTCACAGTGCTCTTCTGTCGGAACGTAAGGCTCGCGGCATTGGTCGCACAACACACGCACCAAGCGCTGGGCAACAATGCCCACCAGACTGGAAGAAATCAGAAACGGCTCGATGCCCATATCCATCAAGCGGGTGATCGCGCCGACTGCGGTGTTGGTGTGCAAAGTAGACAGCACCAGGTGGCCGGTCAAACTTGCCTGAACGGCGATCTCTGCCGTTTCAAGGTCGCGGATCTCACCAATCATTACCACATCTGGGTCTTGACGCAGAATGGCCCGCAAACCTCGGGCGAAGGTCATATCAACCTTTTGGTTTACCTGGGTCTGGCCAATGCCCGGCAAGTTATATTCGATGGGGTCTTCCACCGTAAGAATATTTCGGCTTCGGTCGTTGATTTCCTGCAGGCCTGCGTACAAGGATGTTGACTTACCAGAGCCGGTTGGCCCGGTGACAAGCAGAATTCCGTAGGGGCGATGTATTAGCTTGCGCAACGTTTTCAGGTCGCTTTCGCCCATACCCAAGGATTCAAGGCGAATAGCGCCGGCTTGTTTGTCGAGTAATCGCAAAACAACGCGTTCACCGCTTGAGGACGGCATGGTGGACACCCGAATATCCACTTCCCTGCCCGCAACCCGAAGCGCTATGCGCCCATCTTGCGGGATTCTTTTCTCGGCAATATCAAGCTTGGCCATTACCTTGATACGAGACACCAGTAACGGTGCCAGCGCGCGCTTAGGCTGAACAACTTCACGCAGCACGCCATCAATGCGGAAGCGAACGATCAGTTGTTTTTCATAGGTTTCGATGTGCACGTCTGACGCGCTGGTTTTAACGGCTTCGGTCAAGATGGCGTTGATCAAACGAATGATCGGAGCGTCGTCTTCTTGTTCCAGCAGGTCTTCTGTTTCAGGCACCGAATCTGCCAGCGACGCCAAATCCATATCGTCACCGATGCCTTCCACCATCTGCATGGCTTCAGCGGAATCGTTTTGATATGCGGCGTTGAGGGCTTCGTCGAACCGGCTGGGCTCGATGGTGGAAAAACGGGCTCGTCCACCACTCACACGATTGGCTTCGGCAAGCGCGGTGTGGGAGGCGCCAGGCCGAACAAGGATCACCGGTTCGCCTTGTTCGTTCCGGGTAAGAATTACGCCGTTACGCTTGGCAAATGTGAACGGGAGCCTGCCCAGCGGCGAATCTTGCGGCTGAATTTCGGTTTCGGTGATCAACTTTCCCTCGTTAAATCCGTCTGGTCACTGGTTTTTGTTATAGGGCCAGTGTTATCCCAACCTGTCATACTGTCAGCATTCAAAAAGGCTACCACAGGAATGGGCACCACTAAACAACTCTGTACACTATACTGCCACTAATTACGTTGAGTCTGATAACCTGTGGGCTTTTCAGTTCGCACCATTCGTGTTCAGGATTACCGATGCTAGCCACACCGAAACAGATGTCACTTATTCTTACGATTGCGGTTGCGCTGGCCATGGTTGGCCTTACCGCCTGGCAGGGTTATCAGTTCTGGCAGTCCGAGCAACAGGCGTCGGCACCTGGGCCCGGCCAAGCTGTTGCCTCTCCAGCCAAGTCAACAGATAACATCCCACAGGTAAAGCTGGCCAGTCTGCCCGTCTTTGGCAGCCCCTCTGCAGCTTCAGAATCGCCAAACGAAAACACCGAAAACCTGCCCGAAACGAATCTCAGACTCTCCCTGCGGGGTGTTTTGGCGGCGGACGGCGAATTTCCAGGCAGTGCATTGATCGAGGACGACAAGGGCAATACCGAGGCTTACCTTGTAGGTAAACCGCTGCCCGGCAATGCGACCCTCCGAACCGTATTTCCAAACCGGGTGATTATCGAGCGCCAAGGCAAACTGGAAAACCTGTACTTCCCCGAGGCTGAAAAGAGTACCGGTGTATTCATGGCCGGAACCGAAACAGAGCAACAATCCTCAGCACCTGCCCAGCAACGGCAAACGCAAGCACAAAGAAATTCACCTGATCCACAATCCACCAGCCAGCAACAACGACGGGAAGATATTCGGAAGCGTCTGGAACAATTGCGACAGCGACTGCGGAACAACAACTGAGGCCCATTATGGAAACGGCTGCCATAATTCGCCCCCGCCGTTCCTTCATCCTGCCGCTCCTGTTAGCAGTAACCTTTGTCAGCGCGCTGGAACTCAGCGATCAGCTGATGAGCTATGTCCTCAAAGATTTTGGCGAGGAAGCTCATCAGCGCCTCGAAAACTGGCAGCGCCTGCACGCCCTTGCTTCCAATGCGCCAGTCGATCGTCAGCTTAAACTGGTGAACTCGTTCTTTAATCGCGTTCGCTTTATCAGTGACATCCGCCATTGGGGCGAAGAGGACTACTGGGCAACGCCTATCGAATTGCTCACCACCAACGGCGGCGACTGCGAAGATTTTTCCATCGCAAAGTACCTGACCTTGCGCGCCATGGGCGTTCCCGATGAGCAACTGCGCATCGTGTACGTTAAAGCCCTCGAGTTGAATCAAGCGCACATGGTGCTAGCCTGGTACGAAACCCCAAGTTCTGTTCCGTTGGTGCTCGACAACCTGATAAACGAGATTAAGCCTGCATCCCAACGTACTGACCTGGAACCAGTATACAGCTTTAACGGCGACGGCCTTTGGTTGAATAAAGAGTCCGGTGGCCGGTCCCGGATTGGCGACGCCAAAAAGCTCGAACGCTGGCAGGATCTTAATGACCGGCTAAACAGCGCCCTTACCCCTTAAACCATCTTTTTACGACACGTGTCGCAAAATGACAGTCAACTTGTCGCACACCGACACACACCTTTGCCTGCCACTCTATAGAATGTCGCCAACTTATAATTCATGGAGTAGGTATACATGCGACGCTGGAATGGTTGGGGCGATGATAAATTCAACTTGGATATCCCGGAGGGCGGTCAAGACTTTCTGGCCGAACGTATCGGGCAAGCCAGCGCGCTGAACGACTGCACACTGGAGGAGGTTTGCACCAAGGTTCCTGATTCCCGCTTACCTGCCCTTGACGGATTCGATGAACTGATCGACACCAGCCCCGAAACCCGGGTGCGCCATGCCCGCGGCCAGAGCCTTCCGGACTGGTTGGCGATGCGCAGTGGCGAGATCGGCATCTTCCCCGACGGCGTCGCTCTACCCAACAGCAATTCCGAAGTCCGGCAACTCCTTAAATACGCCCAGGAAAACGACGTCCACCTGATTCCCTACGGCGGTGGTACCAGCGTTGCCGGACACATTAACCCCGTCGATCAGGGCAAACCTGTACTGACAGTCAGCTTGGCCAACATGAATCGCCTGATCGATCTTGATCGGGAAAGCCAATTGGCCACATTCGGAGCAGGCACGCCCGGGCCTCTGGTGGAATCTCAGTTGCGTGCTCATGGATATACTCTGGGGCACTTCCCGCAGTCGTTCGAGCTGTCCACTATCGGGGGCTGGGTGGCTTCTCGCTCCAGCGGACAGCAATCGCTTCGCTACGGCCGCATCGAACAGCTCTTCGCGGGCGGTCGCATTGAAACGCTACAGGGTACGCTTGATATCCCGACCATCCCCGCCTCGAGCGCCGGCCCCGACATTCGCGAAATGATTCTGGGCTCAGAAGGTCGTCTCGGCCTGATTACAGAAGTTAAAGCCCGCATTACCCGCTTACCTGAACACGAGCGATTCCATGTGGTGTTTTTCCCGAACTGGGATCAAGCGCGCTCAGCGGCCCGCATGCTGGTTCAGAACCGAATTCAGCTATCTATGCTTCGGCTTAGCAATGCGATTGAAACGGAAACCCAACTGGCACTGGCTGGGCACCCGGGTCTTATCAGTCTTCTGGAGAAGTTTTTGTCACTGCGCGGCGCAGACGACGGCAAGTGCATGATGACCTTTGGTGTGACCGGTTCGAAAGAACAAGCAGCGGCGAGTCTGAAACAGGCCCGCAAAGTGTGCAAAGAGTACAGCGGCGTATACACAGGCACTAAGCTCGGCTCTAAGTGGGCGGAAAAACGCTTCACGATGCCCTACCTTCGTGAGGCGCTTTGGCAGATGGGCTATGCCGTAGACACGCTGGAGACAGCCACCGACTGGGATAACGTAGACAGCCTGCTGGAAAAGATAGAAACCAGTCTGCGCACCGGACTAGCGGATAAACAAGAGAAGTCTCACGTTTTCACGCATCTATCCCATTTTTATGGTCAGGGTTGCTCGATTTATACCACGTACGTTTTCCGCGTTGCGGACACTTACGGCGAAACGCTTGAGCGCTGGAAGCACCTCAAGAACTCCACTTCCGAAATCATCGTCCGTAACGGCGGCACCATCAGCCATCAGCACGGCGTAGGCAAAGACCACGCGCCGTTCATGCCGGTAGAAAAAGGTGAGCTGGGCATGCAAGCCATTCGAGCCCTGACCACCAGTTTCGACCCGGAAAAGCGCCTGAATCCGACCACGCTACTGGATTGATAGGGCGATGACTAAGACACGGCAGCAGAACCTGGCAGAGCTAGGCAATAACGCTCAATTTGATGTCGTTATCGTCGGTGGCGGCATTACCGGAGCGGGCGCGGCGCGAGAAGCAGCGGGCAGCGGCTTACGCACTCTTTTGGTGGAACAGAAAGACTTCGCCTGGGGAACGTCCAGCCGGTCATCCAAAATGGTTCATGGCGGCCTTCGCTATCTGGGCAGCGGACTCATTGGTTTGACGCGGCAAGCCGTGCTTGAACGCCAACGCCTGATGGAAGAAGCGCCCGGGCTGATTGATCCGCTACCGTTCCTGATGCCTCACTACAAAGGCAAGTTCCCGGGGCCTCGCATTTTTCAGATTCTGCTGGCGGTGTACGACAAACTCGCTGGCGTTCGAACGAGAGAGCGGCTGTCTCCCGGTGAAACCCTTCAGTGGGTGCCCGGCCTTGTTAACCACAATCTGGTTGCCACCAGCCGCTTTACCGATGCACTTACCGATGACGCGCGCCTGGTGCAGCGGTTAATTGCCGAGGCACAAGCAGACGGCGCCACATGCGTGAATTACGTGGCCGCATCAAGGGTCACTCGAGACCAGAATGGCCATGTGAGCGGCGTCGAGCTAAAACCGGAGGGTGACAACGCGATTCACGTTCAAACCAGGCGTGTTATTAATGCCACCGGGGCGTGGGCCGACCGACTGCAAAAGCAAGGCCCTCACGATACGCCTCTGCATATACGACCTCTGCGTGGCAGCCACCTTGTACTTCCCTGGCAACGGCTACCGGTTACCTGCGCGGTTTCACTGTTGCATCCGCAAGATGGTCGCCCGGTCTTTGCCTTTCCGTGGCGTGGTACAACCGTTTTGGGCACGACCGACCTCGACCACAACGCCGATCTGAACTGTGAGCCCAGTATCACCGAAGCAGAGGTCACTTATTTGCTGGAGGTGTCATCGAAGCTTTTCCCCGGCTCTTCAATTCAAGCGCAGGATGTACTGTCGAGCTGGGCGGGTGTGCGTCCCGTCGTGACCAGTGGTGAAGGAAAATCGCCGTCGAAAGAAAACCGCGAACACGCTTTACGCAGCGACAGAGGGCTGGTCAGCGTTGCCGGTGGGAAGCTGACAACCTTCCGGCAAATTGCCCGCGAATCTTTGGTTGCCGTATTCGACGGCAATACAACCCTTTTAAGAAGCGACCGAGCGCGTGTTTTTACGGCGCCCTCTCAAATCCCTAAGCAGGCGAATATTAGCGGGCTGACCTGGAACCGGCTCAAGGGCTTTTACGGACAGGAACTCACTTCGATGCTTGCAGGAAAATCCTCTGATTTTGTTGATGGCTCGGGAACACTGTGGGCAGAACTGGAATGGGCCTGTACCCGTGAACAAGTAGTTCATCTGGATGATCTGTTGCTCCGCAGAACGCGTCTGGGGCTGGTGCTGCCGAATGGCGCAGAAAAACTGTTGCCAACCCTTCGTCAACACTGCCAACCACTGCTTGGTTGGAGCGACACACAGTGGCAGCAGGAAGTTGACCGCTACCTGACCCTTTACCGCCAATCCTACAGCTTGCCAACAGCCGGAGGCGCCTGAGATGGCCAACGACTCCCTGATACTTGCCATCGATAATGGCACCCAAAGCGTTCGCGCACTGCTGTTCGACAAGCAGGGAAATCTTATTGGCAAAGGCAAACAAGAAATAGAACCTTATTTCTCCGAACAGCCCGGCTGGGCCGAGCAGCACCCTGAATACTTCTGGCACAATTTGGGACTGGCGTGTGAGGCCTTGTGGCAGAGCACTAGTGCCAAACCAGAGCAGGTTCTGGGCGTAACGGTGACCACCCAGCGCGGTACGGTAATCAATCTGGACAAAAGCGGAAAGCCGCTTCGCCCCGCCATCATTTGGTTGGACCAACGACACGCAAAAGTAGACGGTCCGGTGAAGGGGCCTTGGGGTGCCGTGTTCAAGCTGATCGGCGCCGAAGAGCCGATCAAGCGGTTCAGGGAAAAAACACAAGCCAATTGGATTATTCAAAATCAGCCCGAAATCTGGGCGCAAACCCACAAGTATTTATTGCTTTCGGGCTATTTGAACTATCGACTCACGGGTGAATACCGCGATTCCACCGGCAGCCAGGTGGGCTACCTGCCGTTTGATTACAAGAAACACCGCTGGGCCGGCAAGCACGACTTCAAATGGCAGATCACGCCCATTACCCGCAGCATGTTGCCGGACCTGGTCAAGCCCGGAGAAAAACTCGGTGAGTTACTGCCCGAGGCCGCCGAACATATGGGCTTACCGAGCGGCTTGCCAGTGATTGCCGCCGCTTCAGACAAAGCGTGCGAGATTCTCGGTTCTGGTGGCCTCGCCCCAGACACAGCCTGCATGAGTTATGGCACAACCGCTACGATCAACACCACCAACCGGAACTACGTTGAGCCAACCCGCTTGATGCCGCCCTACCCGTCCGCGCTGCCGGGCCACTATTCTTCTGAAGTCATGATCTACCGGGGCTTTTGGATGGTGAGTTGGTTCAAGCAGGAATTCGGTTTGCGGGAGCAGCACATTGCCGAACAAAAAGGTATTGAAGCGGAAGCCCTGTTCGACGAGTTGGTCAATTCCGTTCCGCCCGGCTCCATGGGCCTGATGCTGCAACCCTATTGGAGCCCCGGTGTGCGTCAGCCAGGCCCCGAGGCCAAAGGATCCATTATCGGCTTTGGCGATGTTCACACACGTGCCCACATCTACAGAGCGATTCTGGAAGGCTTGGCCTATGCCTTGCGCGAAGGAAAGGAAAGGCTTGCAAAGCGTAACGGGAAAGCCATCAAACGATTGCGCGTGGCCGGCGGCGGATCCCAAAGTGATGCCGCCATGCAGCTAACGGCCGATATTTTCGGGCTGCCCGCCGAGCGCCCGCATACCTATGAAACGTCGGGGCTGGGCGCCGCGATCGACGCCTCGGTAGGCTTGGGGCTACACCCTGATTTCAAATCTGCAGTGCGCGCCATGACGCGTGTGGGCGAGGTTTTCGAACCATCAGACGAAGCCTCCGCCCTTTACGAACAGCTGTATTCGGACGTGTATCTGGAAATGTATGACCGCTTACAACCCCTGTACCGGAAGATTCGAAAGATCACCGGATACCCCAAATAACAGGCCAGCAAACCGCTTCGCGGCTATGGGTTATTGCCTATCAAAAAAAACTTTGCAAACTCATTCAGTAAGGGTACAGTGTCGGTCGTTGGAAAGATTTAGCAAAGCATTCATCAATAAGACGTATACCTGTTGTCATCAGTAGCGCATCGTCCTGTTTTTGATCACGCAAGTTTTTTGTTTCCGCACAACCCGCTGATCTAACGTCAGATAGACGATTAGACAGCACATAAAATGATTGAGTTCAGGATTATATATATGTCTACTGTTACCGGTACTGTTAAGTTTTTCAACGAATCCAAAGGTTTTGGCTTTATTACTCGCGAAGGCGGCCCTGACGTTTTCGTTCACTACAGCGCCATCCAAGGCGGCGGATTCAAGACTCTGGCAGAAGGCCAGCAGGTTGAGTTCACCGTAACTCAGGGCCAGAAAGGTCCTCAGGCGGAAAACGTAGTAGGTCTGTAATTTACAGCCCTCCAGCGTTTTAAAAAAGGCAGCTTCGGCTGCCTTTTTGCGTATTTGGCTGCTAATTCTTCTCCCCTACCGCTGCACATCTCTCCTCAATTGTTAAACTGCTTTATAACGGACACAATCCGACAAGCGTACTCACAACAGAAACCATCGGATAGCATAAACGCATGAAAATACCCAAGCGATTACAGCCCCTTGTCGATGACGGCATGGTGGACGAAGTGCTGTATCAGTTAATGAGCGGGAAAGAAGCTCAAGTTTTCGTGGTACGTTGCGGTGATAGCGTGCGCTGCGCGAAAGTGTACAAAGAGGCCAAGAAACGCAGTTTCAAGCAAGCCGTTCAATATCAGGAAGGTCGAAAAGTACGAAACAGCCGCCGTGCCCGGGCCATGAGCAAGAAAACGCGATACGGTCAGAAAGAACAGGAAGATGCCTGGCTGAACGCGGAAGTTGATGCCCTCTATCGCCTGGCTCAAGCCGGAGTGCGAGTACCGGAGCCCTTCGGGTTCGTTGACGGTGTACTTCTGATGGAAATGATCTCGGATGAAGACGGAAAAGCCGCGCCGAGATTAGACGATGTGATACTAACACCAGAGCAAGCTAAGGTTTACCATAGCCAGGTTTTATCCGATGTCGTTCGTATGTTGTGCGCAGGTTTGATCCATGGAGACCTGTCTGAGTTTAACGTTCTTGTCGACCCAAAGGGCCCGGTCATTATCGACCTGCCACAGGCCGTTAACGCCTCGGGAAACAATAACGCCGAGCGAATGCTGGAGCGCGATATCGACAACATGCGGCGCTACTTCGGGCACTTTGCCCCCGAATTGCTGAACACAGACTATGGTAAAGAAATCTGGGCGCTTTATGAGGCAGGTGATCTCTACCCGGATACCAAACTTACCGGGTGCTTTGAGCACAACATCAAAAGTGCGGATGTGGATGAGCTGATTGAAATCATCGAATCCGCGAAGGAAGAAGAACGAGATCGCCAGGAACGCCTGCAAGCGGCGGAAGCCGGTAATGATTAAAGGAACACTATGTTTTTAGACCGCTTTTACTCTATGGAAAATGACCGCGTTGTAATCACGGCGGGGCAGGCCAGCCTCTTTGCCAAGGAAGTAGCAGGCGACTTTAACCCGATCCACGATGTGGATGCGCGCCGTTTCTGCGTACCGGGCGACCTGCTATTCGCCATCGTGCTGTCGCGATTTGGCTTGTCCAGCACCATGACCTTCAAGTTCCAGAACTTGCTGGGTGCCGAGGTGCCGCTGGAATTTCGTGAAAGCGGAGACGGCACGATAGAGGTTTGCGATGAAGCCGGAAAAATCTACATAGAGGTGAGCCGCAGCGGCGAGCGAACCCACGATGAAAAAGCCATCGAAGAATTTATCCGCTGTTACGTTTCCACATCCGGTAAGAACTTTCCACACACACTTAAACCGCTTATGGAATCCCATGGTGTGATGTTCAACCCGGAACGCCCGATGGTGATGTATCAGAGCATGAGCTTTACGCTCAGACAGCTGGACACCTCTAATCCGGATTTGCAGTTGCGCGATTCAAAACTGGAAGCGGCCGGAAAACGCGGCAACGTTACGCTGGATTACGATCTGCTGTCACACGGCGAACCGGTGGGCGAAGTGTCCAAGCACATCATGCTGGGCGGCCTCCGGGAATATTGCCCGCAGGCTATGGAACAGGTTATTGAAGAGTTTTATCGCCTGAAATCGAAGGGTACGGGCGCTTAACCGGCGCTTTCTTATGAAGCTATCGCGCATTCTCAGCAATCAAAACGGCGTGAGCCGTAAACGTGCCAACGCTCTGATTGCCACCGGACGTGTAGCCGTAAATGGTCAGGTGTGCCGGGACTCACAGAACGAAGTCAGCGAGTTTTGCGCGGTCGGCGTAGACGGGAAGGCCATCCAACAGGCACGGCCTTCCCGATACCTCATGCTCAACAAACCCGCGGGCTACCTGAGCGCAACCGTCGACGACACTCATCCCACCGTGTTCCGGTTGATTGATTCTTCTCTTCATGATGGCTTGCATATCGGCGGCCGCCTGGATCGGGCCAGCACTGGCCTTCTGATACTGACCAACGATGGCAATTGGTCGCGCCGGCTAACGGAACCCAAAATCAAGATTCCGAAAGTGTACCGAGTGACCACGGAACAGCCGATCACCTTAGAGACTCACCAACGGTTTGCAGAAGGTATCTGGTTCGAGTACGAACAACTCACCACGTCGCCGGCGCAGATTGAAGAAATTCACGAGCGTGAGGCCAGGATAACGATCTACGAAGGCCGTTATCATCAAGTGAAGCGCATGTTTCATGCGGTGGGCAATAGAGTCACCTCGCTCCATCGAGAACGCATGGGCAAAATTCAGCTTAACGACGAGCTACCTCCTGGTCAGTACCGCTCACTCACCGCCGAAGAAATTGCCTCGGTCTGAAGGCTGCCCGGCCTACTCACTACTTGCGCTCAAAGGTATGCAGACAAACATCAACCGTCAGGGACAATGAATCAAGGGAGGCAGCCCTCTCCCTGCCCTCCTGGCTGGCTCTGTATAGATGAGGCGTCATTGCAAGCAAGTCCGCGATCGGTTCGGCTCCGGCAAGGTGCAGGGAAAAGCGAATATCTTCACTCGCTATCCGACGAAAACCGTCAGGAGCTTCCGCAACCTGTTTCGATTCCATTCGGACTTCAGGATAGATAATCTCTCTTAATTCACGTAAATGATCCTGCCCGCTGTCGACCTGAATCAACCGGCCACCGGGGCGTAGCACCCTCGCAAATTCCGGATACACCGGAAAGCCGAACAGACAAAGCACCCGATCGAGGGATCCGGAAAGAACCGGGAGGTTCGCATTGCTGCCCACCACCCAGCTAGCACGCCGATCTTGCCGAGCGCCTGACAACACTGCCCACTTAGAGATATCGAGCCCCAGCAAAGACAAGCCAATACTGCCGGAAGACGATCCAAGCTGCCTCAGGTAGTAACCCTCACCACATCCCGCATCGAGACAGCGTAATGTAGAAGCGGCAGGGGAATCGGCTAAGGTTGCGCGCGTCACCGCATCCGCAATGGGCTGGTAAAATCCGGCATCAAGAAATCGCTGACGGGCGGCGACCATCGCCTTGCTATCTCCCGGGTCCTTGGTGCGTTTTTTCTGTACGGGCAGTAAATGCACGTACCCTTGTCGCGCAACGTCGAAACTGTGGCCGTTCTCACACTGCCAGCTCTTTTCTACACGGCAAAGAGCCATGCCATCCAGCGGGCACGCAAGGCTTTCGAACGGTAGAACACTCATGAATGATTCCTGAATCTAAGAAGAACAATTAACTGTGGCTGTGACTTTCATTGTCGGGCAAGAGATATTCGTTCACAAAGATCTGGTTCTTGCCCCTGCGTTTGGCTTCATACATGGCCTTGTCAGCGCTTTGCATGACACCTTCTACCGTTAAGCCAGCGCCCCTTGCGATTGCAATACCGATACTTACGCCCACCCGGGCCACCCCTAAAGGCAACACCACCGGCTGCGACACCGCATGAAGAACCTTTTCAGCGACCACGATTGCGTTTTCGGTAGACGATACTTCGGGTAGCAACACGATGAACTCATCCCCACCCATTCGCACTACGGTATCCGTCTCACGCACATTGCGTTCAAGACGCTCTGCGATTTCTCTCAGCAAGATGTCTCCGGCATCATGGCCGTAGGTGTCGTTTACTTCTTTAAAGTGATCGAGGTCAAGGAACATGAGCCCCAAGTGACGAGCATGTCGCCCCGAAAGCGCAATGGCCAATTGCATACGGTCCTCCAGAACGCGACGGTTCGGAAGCCCGGTCAAGCTGTCCTGGAAAGCTAAGCTGTGAATGGTTTCCTGGTATTCCTTGATCTCTGAAAAGTCCTGAAAGGAAATCACAACCCCTTCATCACCGGTATCGCTGGTAAGGGGTGCGGCATTGAGGATCACCGGAATGGTTGAGTCATCTTTACGGCGAAACTCTTCGTCTTTACTGCGATAAAGCTGGCGTGTTTTCATCACGTCCATGACTGAACAATCGGGGTTGCCTTGCTCATGAACGTGAAAAACCTCATGCCCTTGTTTGTGCACAAGATCCTGCGCGTCCCAGCCTAATATCCGCTCCGCTTCCGGGTTCATATACGTCAGCACACCGTGTTTATCCATAACGATCAAGCCATCACCCAAGACACTGGATATTTTCCAGAAACGCTTGGATTGCCGCTCATTTTCACGGCGAAGCTCACGTCTTTTATGAATCAGGAAGTGAGTATAAAAAGAAATCACAAGTGTTAGAAAAACGCCAATCACGTAGAAACCGACAACCCAGGAATGATTCATCAAAGCCGAAGACGGCAGCGCAGCGCTCGGGATAAACGAAACCGTTTTCCATGTGTAATGTTTCCCTTCGGTGTCTCCGTTGGGCAGCTTCAGCGGATGAACGGTCTCATATACAAAAAGCCCGTCGCTTGTTTCTATCCAGCCATGATCATCCTCTAAGATGCGTTCAAGGGCTTCCGGGTAATATTGAGCAAAAGACGAAGGAAGACCGAACATAAAGGCCCACTCGTCATTGTGGTCAGGCCCGGCAAGAATGTGGCCCTCCGAGTTCAGAAGAAAAGCGGGATGTGATCCGGCCATGCCGGTATCAAAGGTGTCCAGAAGCGTCTGCCCTTTCATGTTCAGAATGATCAAACCCTGATTACCGGTGTCTTCATCCACAACCCGCACACCAAAGCGGATCATCGGCTTATACGGAGCTTCAACCTGCCCCTTCTCGATATTTAGATCCAGCGGCGAAACGTAGACCTCGCCCTCTGCCAGCGCCGCTGTTTCAATAACATAGTAGCGCCCACCTTTGTGCTGCAATGTATCTTCATACTTCTTGAAAACCCGCCGACCGTTTTTATCTAATCGCACCAATTCCATGCCGTCATGATCAAGGAAGCGCAGCTGACTGTAGGTCGGCTTTTGTCCTAGCTGAGCCTTGAACACCAACTGTAGCGCCTCTTCCCATTCGGCATTCCTGTAGCGATTAAAACGAACGGCCGCAGGCAAGCTCGCAATTGCCAACAAGTCGTTGGCGGTATACTCAAACACCTGCTCAAGCAACCCCGAAGTCATCCTGGCTTTTGCCTGCTCTGCCACCTTCAAGTCGTCGCTCTGGAGCACTGCTTGATACTGCAAGGCGCCGTACACAGCCAAAGTAAACACCAATACGCAAACCAAACCGGTTATAAGGGCCGATTTTACAAATCCTTTTTCTTTCCAAGAAATAATTGGTATGCGCATTCGTACAACCTAAACGTGCGGAGTCATTCAGTAATTATGAGGCATAGCGCTTGAATGCGCATGATTTAACGACGAAAACGCCGGAAAACCGGCGCTTTTCGATAATTGCGAGAAAGCTTCAGGGTTACAAGGGTGGCAATGCAGTCCCTTCCGGCACCCTCACCTCGAAACCGGATTTCACACTTTTGGTCTCGCCTGCAGCTACTTCGCGGTCCCAGACCAAAACGCCCTTGTTATCTTCGAAATCACGCTGGACCGGCTCACTGATTTCCAGCGGCTTGACGGTCAACGTGTCTTGCTCTGAAACAGGAAGCCGGTCGAATATCCGAACCTGAACCGGTTTATCATGATGGTTGGTAATCTCGAACCGATTCTGCCGACGCTGCACGTTCTCGCTTTTCCATATACCCTCTTCACCGGTTCGTTCGAGCTCGTTCACCACCTTGATTCGAACCGCTTGATCGGCACCAAACCCTAAATCAACCACTTCACCTTCAGCGAGCTCACCAAGGTGGGTTTGGCCGACGCTCTGTCCATCCCGATACAGTGTCGCAGGCCCGGCCGGTATCGGAACTTCCCCGCTGAACTGCCCTTTTGCATGGATATATCCGGTAGGGTCAAGCACCGGTGCCGACCACACGGCCACCTCTACCGGCAATACGTGATCGGCCACTTTAAAGCGTTGGCCTGATGACCCGCTGGGTACGTTAACGTTTTCCGGCAGTCGATAACTTTGCGTGAAAGTGCTGGCTTGTTGAGCAACCGCAGCGTCGGCCATTGAAGACCCTGCTCGCATCTCTGCCATCGGCGCGAGCGCCTTGGCTTGGTAACGCTCTGGTTGGCCCGGGCTCACAACCCATGGGTGGACTTTCGGCATGGAGGTCCCCTTGCGGGCGTTTGCGGTCGCCAGCTCCAGTTGCACATTATCCCAGTCGGAGCCGGTTGTCTGCTGTACGACCGCCACGTGTTCCAATGTGAGCTGCCCGCCCGAATCCGCCTCGGTGTTCAAGCGCGCATTGTATTCGCTCCGCCAACGCGCTTCGGACGTCTGAAACCGGAGTTTGACATGCACAGAGGCATTTTCCGGTGCCCGATAATGAATTCTTACGTTCTTGCTAGCCTTGGCTCTTTGAGTGGCCTGGGCGAGCTCCCGCGTGAGGCGATCTTTCAAAGCCTCATCGTCCTTCATGCTGACGCGCGCCTGGCGTATCTCAGTCAGTGCAGTCTGCGTTGTCTCTTTCAAGGCAGCGGCCAGATCGCTTAATTCTGACGCTGTTAATTCGTGTGGGGATTCTGCAGCATGGTTCATCAGCGTGATTTGTTGTTTCCAGGCGCTGATGAGGTCTTCTTTTTCCTGAATGCGCAAGGTTACTTCTGACAACGCGTTACGGAGTTGTCGGGTTTCTTCGGCAACGAACTCCTCGCGCTCTGCCCGGCTTATCTGAACCTGTTGCAGCGTCACATTGGGCAACCCTTCGAGCATGACCTGCAACGACTGATCTTGCAGGCTCACCGGGAGGCCTTGGATGTCGATGGTGCCGGCTCCTGCGCTAATCTGCTCGGATTCTGTCCACGTTAGCTCGGCATGGGAGGGATACAGCGTTGCCTCGGTAACGTTCGCCAGCGCCGTCGTCGGTAGTGTGGAAATCGAGATCGCTAATGCCAGCAAGCCAGGCTTGTTCATGTAAAATTCCTTGTCTTCGTAGCCAGAAAAATCAGGAGGCGACCTTCAGTACCCAGAGGCGCGCGCCACGGCCAGAGAAATTTGTGCAATGCAAGGAAGGATAGCAGAACAGGCGTTATGATGAGATCAAATGCTAGGGTTTCAGGTTACAAATGAGAAATCTTTCAACCACTTAAGGGGCGAGTTTAAAACGGTTTGGTGGTGTTTGCCTGGCTTTGGTTCGGCGTTGATTTGTTTAATCTCACGGATCAGAAGAAGGCAGTTAGCCGCTGCATTATGGGCGTCCCGGCGAGTTTTCAGGCGGCTACTCAAGGCGCATCTTTGCGATGCCTTTACAGCATGCTCAATCGGAATCAACTGCACAGGCCATGGTTTACCGATAGCGGTGAAGAGTGCATCTAACCACTTTTGATCTTGATCCGGCGATTCGGAAAATACCGGATAGTCGGTCAACAGTCGTGATACTTGCCGGGCAACATAAGCGGCCGGCTCACCCCGTTCACAACAATCTTTCCGGGTTAGTCCTCGGCGGATTGCTTCATCACTCCAGCCTTCCCAGCCATCGACACTGTCCGGGTTGATAAGAGCTGAAAAAGACTGAGACCCGTCCACACGGCTCCAGGCGATCTCAACCGGGTAACTGCCGTTACCGATGCCACTTGCTTCTATATCGAGTATGTACATTTGTGAACTCCTACCCTGGAAAAAGGCCCCGGCCATACTTACGTCAGCCGGGGCCTGCTTCACACTGTCACGCTATTAGCGAACACCTGCACGACGCAGAGCCGCCGGGGTGTATTCCCGTGAGCTGCGCTCGACACCGTAGGAGTACGGATCGCTCTCTTCGTTGGTCATACCCATCACCAGGTAACGACCAGACAAAAGGTCATACAGAGTTTCAAAGGCGTAAGCCGGGATGCGGGCATCATATACCTGCATGGCATGAGCTTCCGCTACGCGCCACAGATTGTCGCGGCCGTCATAGTGATCAACCACAGCGATCTGCCAGGTATCTTCGTCAATGTAGAAGTCACGCTTCTTGTACACATGACGCTCGCCGTCTTTCAAAGTGGCGGTCACATGCCATACGCGGTGCAGCTCGTAGCGAGCCAGTTCCTGATTGACATGGCCTGGTTTGATGATGTCTTTGTAGCTCAGGTCTTCACTCGCCATACGGTAGGAGTTGTAAGGAATGTAAAGCTCTTTACGACCCTTAAGTTCCCAGTTGTACTTGTCCGGCGCACCGTTATACAGGTCAAGGTTATCGGACGTACGCTGTCCATCAGCCGCTGTACCCGGGCCGTCATAGGCAACACTCGGAGCACGACGCACACGACGCTGGCCTGAGTTGTACAGCCATGCACGACGAGGTTCTTTAACCTGGTTGATGGTTTCGTGAACCAGCAACACGTTACCCGCCAAGCGAGATGGAGCAGTGATGGTTTGTTTGAAGTAGAACATTACGTTCTCGTCTTCCGACGGATCGTAGTCCTTCAACTGGACTCGCTCGGTGAACGATTCGGTGAACTTAACCGCACTGAAATCACCGTTGGGCTGCGGAGTCACCTGCGCAACGTTACGGGTCACTGAGCCGCCGCGGTAGCGAGTGATGTGGTTGAAGATCGCCTCAAGACCGTTCTTGGGGATCGGGAAAGGAATGGCCGTTTGATAATTGCTGAGACCATTACCGCTCTCGATGAGCGACACGTTCGTGGCGTTTTCTTTCGTTTTGTTCTGTACGACTTCCGGATAAGCGCCAGTACGGCGGGTTTCGTACACCGGAATGAAATAGCTGTCGTACGTTTTGATCATCGCAACCTGACCAGGCGTCAGTTTGTCGGCGTATTCATCAACGTTGGTCTGATCAATCCGGAACAACTCTTTGTCGTTCGGAAACGGGTCAACGTATCGCCCGTCGCCTTTATAGTTAGCGGGCGGAGTGACCAAGCCACCGTCCCAGGCTGGGATGGCATCGCCATTGCCGGCTTTGATCGCGCCCATTGGGGTCAACGTATCGCCAAGCTTGGCAGCTTCATCTTGAGACACTCCGGCAGATGCCGAGCCTCCAGCCAGCATGGCGCTGGCGACTGCGCTGTATAGGAACGTACGTATCATTTTCATAAATCAGGTCTCCTTGAGTTCCCGGGTATTAAAAAGCGTATGAGATTGAAGCGGCCACGAAATCGCGGTCGTTGGTTTCGTTGAAATCGCCACCAAAATAGTTGGTGTAACTGATCGAGGCCTTATAGGCATTTTGGTAAGTTGCATCCAGGCCAAGTCCTACCGACTTATTACCTTCTTTAAAGTTTCCGCCCGGATCCGGCGCGTACCCTTCAACATCGTGCGAGAGGAAGAGCTTAGGACGCAGGTTCACACCGGCTACTGCACTTGGATAATCCCAAACGAACAACGCTCGGTAGCCCCATGAGAAGTCGGTAGTAAAGCCATCGTTCGTACAGTTAGTGGCGTTAATGTTCAGCCGTTTTTCACTGTCCGTGCCCTGACTACAGAAATCGCCAGAGAAATTGGGGCCGTCGAGGGGCACCGGGCCGACACCGAACATACCGGATCGACCGTAGCGGGCTTCCGACAAGTCAGGCAGATCGTGCACATAAGTCGCACCCAGTTCAGCCACGATGATGAAACGGTCTGCGCCCATAATCTGATCGATAAAATGAATCAGAGTTGTCTGGAACTGGGATACGCCATAACGATCGTATCCATCCACCGCTTTACCTGCGTAATTGCCACCCTTGGCCTGCTCACGCTTTTCAAGCTTACTGATCACCTGACCATCCGGGCCGCGCTGCTGCAGGCCACCGTAGATCAGCTCAAAGGTGTTCCACTGAATCGGCATGTTGGGCCGGTAGCTGTACTCCGCACCCAGGGATGTACCGGTCGGCAGTGTGGTGTTGAAGCTCACGCCGAACAGGTCGATGCCCTTGGGGTAGTCGATAAAGTAGCTTGGAAAGCGAGAATCCGGCTTGCTGTCGTCACGCATCTGGCTGCCTTCTGGCGCAGCCGGGTTATTCACCACACCACTGATGTATGGCAGGCGGCTGTGATAACGGGTGTAGTAGAAGCCCACGTCGGCCTCTAGCTCGGTAACATACCAACGCACCGCTGCGCCGAACTGATCCTTATCACCGGGCTCTTTGTCACCAATTCGGGGCGCAATGAAGCCCTCTTCAAACGCCTGTCTGTCTGGAACCTGGCCTGCCAGCAGTACCGGGCCACATCCATCGGCCGCTACGTCGGCAGTCGAAAAGAACGTGCCGCAGTCATCAATCCGGAACGGTTCCCAGTCGGTCTGAACAAACGCCTCGAGTGTGACCTCAGGCGTCAAACCAACCGAGGTGTACAGCATTTCTACCGGCAGAAGCACGTCTTTCAATTCAGCACCCGGCGCACGAAACGCGGGCACATCGATTGGGTTGATCGCGTTTATACCGCCCAGGATAAAGGTACTTTCACCCCAGTTGACCACTTGACGACCGTAGCGAACCGCAACCGGAACATCTCCGACTTGCCAGTCCGTAAAGATATAGGCGTCGAGCAGGTCAATACCGGAGGCGTTGTCTTTCGCTTCGGAGTTCAGCTCACGCTGCTGACCGACCGGATCCACAGCGCGCTCGTTATCTTTAAGCTCGAAATCGTAGTAGTAGCTGGCCCGTCCGAGGAAGCCGACACGAGTCAGTACATCGCTGTCGGGCACGTAGTCCAGAAACAGCTCACTGCGGCCACGAAGAATGGTCGAGTACGGATCGCCTTTTTTGAAGTTGAGGTTACCGTCATCGAAGTTGTTGGAAGACGCACCGGTGTCGCTGTAAGCAAACTCGGGCCCCAGGTTACCCTGCGAGATCAGATCAGGATCCTGATCTTCCAAACGGTAAGCTGTACCTGCGGTCAGCGTGGTGCTGAACGACGCGTCGATCTCGTAGAAGCTGAAATCAAAAGCGGCTGCGGTTGGTGCAAGGCACGCGATCTGGGTCGTTAGCGCGAGCTGGATAGACCTCGCTAAAATGGATTTTTTTGTTGTCATTGCAATTACTCCGCACATTTTTTGGCGCAAGCGGTCCCGCCAAGCGGGAAACACGCCGTGGTTATCGTTGTCATTGTGAGAGGTTTTTGAGCGCCGCCGGGTGTGGCGGCGCTACTAGTTCTATGCCCCGTTTTATCCGCCCAGGGGGACATCTATGATGTCGCCAATTCCACCGGATCCATTGTCTCCATCATCTGGGTTCGATGGCTCGTCAGAACCTTCACCCGAATCGGTTTGTCCCTCGCAGTCGGTTTCTTCCACACTCTGTACGACGCAGCCGTTTGTTACGGATACCGTTGCCGTTGTCGTCGCTGTTGCTGAGGTGAACAGCTCCAACATCTGTGCGGTCATTTCGGTAAAGACGGCGCTTGAGGAATACGCTTCTGCACTCTTCGTTCCTGCAGATATCGGATTACCGTGGGCACCTTCGGTGTAGCGTGTAATGACCGGGAAGGTATTGTTGTTCACCTTGATAGCATCCGCACCCATCGCTTTTGCGAGTGGATCCGTACCTGCCAAAGGCATGTTTTCGCCTTTGATAACGAAGCCGGTTTCCGCAATTGTGGTTTCAAGCGGTGGTAGAGCAGCCTGCTCATCGGCAGCGTTCGGAATCGTGTTGTCGGTTGGGCGCTCAGGATCGTCTGCGACACCCGCTATCTCGGTCAGGAGCACCGGCTGGTTTGCGTAGAATGGTGCGAACGCAGTTGGGTCAACCGAATCCAACAACGACTGGAACACGTTGAAGTAAATGTTCAGCTCGGTACGGCCTTGTGCCAGCAGGCCATCGGATGCGTCATCCAAACCAGGCAACACTCGGGGTGCGACCGACTGCGAGTTCTCGACCAGGCGTGTGAAATTACCGCCGGTGTTAAAGAACACAGAAGCCTGGATGCGGTTCAACTCAGTATTGTTGCCTTCGTCGATTGCCATGTTAGTAAGGTGAGGCACTGCCGCGCCGCCCATACCACTGAGTGAGTGGGTCATGAAATAGACACGGCTGGTGTCGATATTCAAACCGTTAGAGCAGTCAGATGTGCTTGAGCAAGCATTGATTGCGTCTTCAATGTTCTGCAACGATGCGTTCACGTTGAGGAGATCAAGCGCGCTCTGACGCATATTGTCGCGGGTATTGGCGTAGTTGGCGAAGTTGAGGAACAAATCACCGGAACCGGGCTCTTTAAGACTCGCAGCTGGTACGGCATTCAATTCCGCGTCAGCTGCAAACCCGAAGTGACGTTCGGTGGCGTCTATCGATGCACCTGCCTGAGTCGAAATGGGGCTCAAACCTACAGCGCCACCGTTCTCGGTAAAAATACCGTGCAATGGCTGGTCAATACCAACGGTCACAAAGCATTGATCATCTGAAGTGATACACGTAAGTCCTGCGGCTGTTGCCATCGGTAGAATAGCCGACCGGTCCTGGGTAGCAGCGTGCTGGTATATGATCACGGGGAAACCGTTTGCAGGAGCCGACGATGTGGGTGACGGAGCGGCAACCACAATCGGCACAGTGGTATCAGCCGTTTTAGCGGCAAACGGGAACCGGTAACTGATGCGATCAGACGGAGCCTGCTCAAGAGAGGTGTCAGCGCTAAAGTCCGCTGGCGCCCAACTATTGGTCTTCAGCACTGAACCGTCGCCATCAGCCGGCAAAGATTGGAAATATGGCAGAGTTATCTCGCCTTCGTAAACACGAATATTGATTGGCGTAGCACCAATGGTCGAAGGGTCTTGTTCCAGCGCTGGATTAACATCGCCACCTGTGCGCTGACTGAAAACACTCACCGTTCTCGGCTTAGGCGTGTCGAGAATTGCTTCCGCCGCGCTGGCCATGCTCTGGGCATCGGCAGAGATATCGATATTCTCATCGCTGGCTTCTGCTGTCGCAGCCTGAATTGCGTGAGCCAAGCGACGGTTGCGCTCTGCGTTTACGATGACATCGCTATAGCGAACCGCAACGCTATTGGCATTTGCGGCTTCAAGAATCGCAGCCAGCTCTGCGTCGTAGAATTCGCCACTGGAGGTGGTCAGTTTGGTGTAAATCGCGGCGTTTAAGCTTTGCTCTGCTTCACTGCCTTCGGCAAGAGTCTGGCCACTGAGGTTATAAAACCCGTCAAACAGCTTTTGCAGCTCGGTCTTACGTTGCTCGATGGTCAGCATTTCCTGGTAGTAAGTAACCGGTGCCGCATTGGCCAACAGCACATCATCCACGGCCGTGGTGGTGATCATGGTGGCGTAAGGAATGTCGGCAAAGGTCGCTGCAAATTGTGCCGACGCTTCGTGCTCGCGTTTAAAATCAAAGTAATCGGCCGCCAGCTTGCGAGCAGGTAACATCGCATCCCGGAACGGCTGATACAGGGCGTTGGACAGCACGCGATCAGGGTTCGCAACGCTCTGATAAGTCACAGACCCGACCAGAGGCTTACCCTCAGCGTCTACAATAGAATCACTCAGCGCCAACACATACTGCGTTTTTTCGTCGAGTGGGGTCAGCGGCAGAATCCGGATCAGGTTATTCGCGCCACCGTCAATGTCGAGCATTTCAACGCGGAGCTTTTCAGCGCGAAGTTCAGCAAAAATGGCTTCCGCGCCCGCAGTATCGCCCGCCTCTTGCAGCCTCAGCGCTTGGCGGTACTGTGCGGCCGTTGTCAGCCCCGGGGCTTCGCCGTCAACTGTCTTCAGTGGATCGCCACCGGCATAATCAACCGGAATCAGGAAAACATTCTGGTTCGGGTTGGGGATGGTTTTACCATCTTCGGTCAAAATAAATTCGTTCGCATCCAGAGTTTGCCCGGCATCCAGGCTGGCACTGATTTTCACGTCAATGGGGGCGAGAACGGACGCACCATCAAGGTAACCTATACCTTGGGTAACCGGGTTCGCCGGATCGGTACCGTTAAGCATCGTGCCGTCATCAACGTCGCTCAGATAAAAAAGTGCGTCGCTAGGAATAACGAATTCTGTGTTCAGAGGGGCAAATAAAGGGTGGGTACCACGCTCTATGCTGGGTCCGCCGTTAACTTTGTAAACCGGGTTGGCGTTTTTATTGGTTTGACCACCGCTGTCCAAGCAGCCAGTGAGTCCCAGAGAAGCCGTAGATATAGCGGCAATTAAGGCATTGCGGATGAACATAGTTTTTATACCTCGGGGTTTCTTGTAATTCGGCGTCTTATGCGCCTTTAGTAGCCCCCACGTTGGTCTAATGCCAAAGGTTCCCAATTTTTCAAGTTTTTCTAATCAGGAATAGCCGAAACTATGGTTAACCCATTGAATACCTGCACAAAACTTACCAAAAAAAATTTAACTATCCGGATACCAACAAACCGCCCAGACTGGTAACATAGGTTCAGAACTAAAATAACCACCGCCCTGTTGTCATTTCCAACGGCGCATC
Organism: Marinobacter sp. MDS2; assembly: GCF_030718085.1. Lineage (NCBI taxonomy): Bacteria > Pseudomonadati > Pseudomonadota > Gammaproteobacteria > Pseudomonadales > Marinobacteraceae > Marinobacter > Marinobacter sp. MDS2. The sequence goes on along the minus strand of NZ_JAVAJF010000001.1, from coordinate 14,432 downwards.
ACCGAGGTACCCGATTGGCCCTGCTTCCATTTCGCCAGTCCAAATCAAAGCGTTTCGAACGTCTTGTCCAGCCGCATCTCAAAGCCATGTACGCCTTCGCGTATCGTTTGACCGGAAGGCAGCATGATGCGGAAGACCTGGTTCAGGATGTGGTGGTAAAGCTTTATTCGAAATTGGACGAACTCGAGACCATCGATCAGTTACGGCCTTGGCTAAACCGGGTGCTATACCGCCAGTTTGTTGATTCGATTCGCAAACGCCCGGCAGGCAGAGAGGTTAATGCCAGCGTGATGGACGACACCGAATCGGCAACTTCGTATTTGGACACACTGCCAAGTGATTCCGCTGACCCGATCAACGGCCTGACTCATGCGTCCAACAATGTCGCGCTGACCAAAGCACTGAATCAACTGACCCCGGATCAACGCACACTTATACTTCTTCACGATGTTGATGACTGGCGGCAAGACGATATTGCCGAGGTCCTGGAGGTCGCTGTGGGCACGATCAAATCGCGGTTGCATCGTACCCGCGCCGCCCTTCGAAAATTTTTACAAGCAGAACTGGAACCTTTTGAAGGTGGGCAACGTGAGCTTCAGTAAGGTGGACAAAATGAACTGCGAAACTTTTATTACCAACATCGACATTGAAGCCGACTGCACCCTTACGGCCGACATGAAGCAGCATGCAGATCTGTGCCCTGATTGCGCGCGGGCGTTGCGAGCAGCTCAGGAGCTGCAGGCAGGCATGCAAAGCATAGCGATACCGGAGCCTACCCGTGATTTTGAAAGCCGGGTACTTACGGCGGCTACCGGTGGCGATTCCAAAACCGGCCACCGGAACTGGCATATTCCTGCCTGGAGTGGTGCAATTGCTGCTGCGTTGGTGGTTGGTGTGTTTATCGGTGGTGAGCTGTCTGCTCCCACCCCGGAGAGCGATCCGGTTGTTGCCCAAGAAGCCGTTCCCGCGGTCGAAATGGCCAGCACATCGCCTAAGCAACAAACCGTGAAATTGGCGTTCAATTCACACGAAGCCGTGGAAAACGTTACCCTTACGCTGGAGTTACCTCCCAACATGGAGCTGACCCCCTTCCCTGGCCGGCATCGTGTCAGCTGGAAGGTTGACCTTAAACCGGGAGACAACTTGTTAGCGCTGCCGCTGAATGTACTCTTTCCCGGCGCAGGCACGCTGGTTGCCCATCTTGATGACGGCAACAAAAGGAAAACCTTCCGTGCGGACATCGGTAAGACAAAGGAGCCGTCAACATGATGACCAAGCTAAACCCACTGATTTATGCAGCCTTTGCACTGGCCCTCGCATTGGGCTCTGGAGCAGCTTTCGCTGAGCCAGACCTCGATGTGACCATGCGAATGGTGATGGACGACGAATCGCTGGACGATTCATTTGTCCAGGAGATGGAACTCCCCGATTCCGTTAACGAGCTGACGCTGGGCGATTCGTTTGAAGGGCCCGATATCGATGAGCTTACAAACGAAGCTCGTGAAATGCAGGAATCACTGGCCTCCGAAGCAAGAGAAACCCGAGACGCTCTCGAATTGGAGCTTCCCGAGGAACAGCCCGCTGATTTGCCGGAACTTGAACTAACGGAGCCGGAGTTGCCCAGCACAGAGTTGCCTACGGACAACCTTCCGGATCCTGGTTTGGAATTGCCGATCGACGCGCCGGTAGATTTGCCGCAAAGTACAACCCCTTAATATAGATCCGCGCTAATTCCCCAATTTATCTGCGATTTACAAGCATCTTCTCTTTTTCCTCGCTAATAAGATAAGCTATCCCTTAATGTGCCAGCACCGTGCCAGTATTAAGGGATCTGCTTTTGTCGTGTCGTCTGACTAAATCTCTGATTTTCGCTCTCAGCTTCAGCCTGTGTTCGGTCGCTATGGCGACCGAACAGGTTGAAGGCAAACGTGAGTTCCGATCTGGTGTAATGGCGTTTCAGCAAGGGAATCTCACTGAAGCAAAACAGCTGCTCGTATCCGCCCAACGCAAAGGAGTTCAATCCCTCGCTTTGAACTACAACCTTGGGGTTGTGTACTACAAGCTGGCGGAATATGAGCAGTCCAGACAAGCATTCTCAAAGCTTGTCGGCACAAAACAATCGTCATTGGCCCATTACAATCTGGGGCTAATTGCGCTGGCGGAAGGCAACGGAGGTGTGGCCAGACACCACTTTAACCTGGTTGCAAGTGATAACGAGCACGCCAAATTGACAAAACTCGCCCAGGCGCAACTTCAACGTCTGGGCGGCGCCCGCCTATCCTCCAAACAATGGCAAGCATTTCTGTCGTTAGGCGTCGGTTATGAAGAAAACATCGGCTTGTTTCCCGATACTGCCGCAAGCGCCCTCGATGACGGCTTTCTTGAGTCGGTCGGTGCCGCTTCCGGTTACGCGTATCGGCTCGCCAACAGTGCTTTTAAATGGAAGGCACAGTTCTACATTCGCGACTACTTCGAAGAAGACGATTTCAACACACATCTTCTTCGCCTTGGCACCGCTTGGCACTACAATCTTGGGCTAAACAGAATCAGCCTCGGCCTTGAGGGCGATCAGCTTTGGCTGGCCGATACATCCCGGGAACAGCGGGCTCGCATGAGCGCGGGATGGACCACCCCTGCTTGCTCTGCTCAAACGCTGAAAGCAAGATGCCAAATTAAACTTGAGGCCGAACAGATCTTTGCGGATAAAGCCCGATACGAGGCATACGAAGGCCAGCATTATCGCTTGGATACTCGTTACCGGGCTCAACAAGGCGCCTGGTCAGGTGAAATGCAGTATCGGTTTGATTTTAACGACCGTAAGGACCGAGATTTCGGAGATGAGTTTTACAGCGTGTCGCCCATGGGCCATATGCTGGCACTTAAACTCTCCTACGCAATTACCCGCACGCTAAAGATAGGAGGGGATGCGAGTTTCCGGCACAGTGATTACGCCCAGTCCCACACATTCAAGAACGGCGAAACAACGAAAAGATCAGACCAACGTCTTTCGTATGGCATTAATGCGGAATATCAATTCGATCAAACCTTCGCGGTAACCACCAAGCTTAGCCACATGAGTAACGACAGCAATATCGATCGCTACCAATACGACCGGGACACGGTCACACTCGGCGTTAACGTCCGGCTCTGAATATCTGATTGCTATCGCATAATTGCTTTAGTCACTGAGCCAGGAAAGCCACCTTGGCCCAGCAAATTCGTTAGTCCATGACACCGGAATATAACAGCGGGACGACTTGAAACATATAATCAGGAAAACTGGATTATGATTTCCCCGATTACACTGGATGCACTGCTCACCTTGGACGCCATTGACCGCCGACAAAGCTTTGCGGCAGCCGCCGAAGAGCTATTCCGAGTGCCGTCAGCCATCTCCTACACGGTGAATAAGCTCGAAGAAGATCTCGGAGTCCCACTCTTTGACCGTAGTCGACGCAAAGCCGAACTGACACCGGTTGGACGACTGGTTCTGGAGCAAGGCAGGCAGATTCTCAAGGCCACCGAAGAGCTGACGGCAATGGCCCGGCGAGCAGCCGATGGTTGGGAAGTGGAGCTGAGGATTGCGATAGACAGTGTATTAAACTGCGACGCCATCTATGAACTGATTGAAGCATTCCAACGGATACAACCCAAAACCGAGTTACGACTCACCGAAGAAGTGCTTGGTGGTAGCTGGGATGCGTTGAGCGACGATCGGTGTGACCTGGTTATAGGTGCGCCGGGTGCGCCGCCAACGACCGGTTTCGGCATCCACTCGCTGGGTCAGGTGGCTTTTGATTTTGCCGTTGCCGCGGGGCACCCGCTATCAGAGATTCCCCAACCAATCCCCACCAGCGCAATCCTGGACTATCCTACCGTCATCGTTGCTGACAGCTCGCAACACTTACCTGTTCGCTCCTCGGGATTACTGGATGGGCGTAGCCGAATTATCGTTCCGTCCATCGATCATAAAATTGAAGCTCAGTGTAAGGGGCTTGGCGTAGGCTATTTGCCCCATCATCGAATCACACAAGAACTGGCCGATGGCAGGCTCGAGATACTTGCACTGGATACCCCCCGCCCCCCGTCGGAGATTTCTGTTGCCTGGTCGCGAGGAAACACCGGAAAAGGCTTGAAATGGTTTGTTGATCGCCTTAAACAGATGCAGTTCGATTCAACGCGAGGCGTTATCGTCAATCGAGAAACAGATTAATAACGTACAAGGCCTGCAAGCTCTTAATTTTAAACTACACTTGTTGTTCAGATCCCGTCGTCACTCACCGGTTTGATAGGTACCCCGTACCGTCATCAGGCTCAGACAGGAGAACTGCAGTGTTTAAAAAGATCGTTGGAGGTTTGGTCGCGCTTGGCATTTTGGTTCTGGCTATTTTTTTAATAATTGCTTGGGAATCTTCCATAGATCCGATTACTCCTCCCAATCCTGACGCGTTCAGCGAAGAGCAAATCAAACGAGGTGAAGTGCTGGCAGGATTGGGCAATTGCGAAACCTGCCACACAACCGATCCAACCAAACCTCTGGCGGGTGGGCGCGCAATGCCAACGCCTTTCGGTACCCTTTACTCCACCAATATTACGCCTGACCCGAATACAGGCATCGGCCAATGGTCAGAAGCGGCATTTACCAGAGCCATGCGCGAAGGCGTAACGCGATCAGGCTCACATCTGTTTCCTGCTTTTCCTTATACCCATTTCACCAAACTGTCGGATGACGACATCTCCGACTTATACGCCTATATGATGTCCCAGCCAGCGATTCAGGCGGAACCGCCTGAGAACACGCTGGAATTCCCTTTTAACATTCGCTTGTTGTTGGCAGGCTGGAAATTGTTGTTTTTCGACGAAGGCCGTTACGAAACCGACACCAGCAAAAGCGTGGCGTGGAACCGCGGCGCTTATATTGCGGAAGGCGCCGGCCATTGCAGTGCCTGCCACACACCTCGTAACGCTTTAGGCGCTGAAGACGCTGGCAAAGCTTGGGACGGCGCTATCATCAATAACTGGTACGCACCTGCTTTAAATGCAAGCAACCGCACGCCAGCAGGCTGGACGGAAACTGAAGCCTATGAATACCTTCGCAACGGCGGCTCCCCTTTCCACGGCGTGGCGGTCGGCTCAATGGCCGATGTCGTTCATGACGGATTAAAGCAAGCGCCAGATAGCGATCTCCGGGCACTATCCGTTTGGCTGAGCGATCTGGCTCAAGCCTCCGGTGAGCAACAAGCCGGCGATAGCTCGGCCAGCGCTATCCGCGACGCACAAAACACTCAAAACCCCTCCGCGATGATGGACGAAGGCGAGCGCTTGTTCACCTACGCCTGCGCTGCCTGTCACTACAACGAACCGGATAGCCCTAACGCGCTCCGCCCCGACATGGCGTTGAATAGCGCGATCAGCGCACCCACACCGGTCAATCTCATCCGTGTAACGCTAAATGGGGTGTCGCTGAAAGAAGGCATGCCAGAGGCGATGATGCCAGGTTTCAGTCAGGCTCTGAACGACCGTCAAATCGCGAGCCTGTTGGCGTACCTGCGGTCTACTCACACTGACCAGCCTGCCTGGGCAAATTTGGAGCAACAGGTTCGCGACCAACGTCCATAAACTCTGACTTAGTTTTAGCGAAACGGAGCAAGCACGATGGCAACAGAATTCGAACTCAACGGTCAGGCAGTGACAGTTGATATTGAAAACGACACTCCCCTGCTCTGGGCCCTGCGGGACGACCTGGATTTGACCGGAACCAAATACGGCTGCGGTATTGGTATGTGCGGGGCATGTACCGTGCTGGTGAATGGCCGCGCGATTCGTTCCTGCATAACGCCCGTCGAAGCGGTATCCGGCGCGTCGATCACCACCATTGAAGGCCTTCACCCAGAGGGGAACCACCCGCTGCAAAAGGCGTGGGTTGAAACACAGACACCCCAATGTGGTTACTGCCAAAGCGGCCAAATCATGCAGGCGGCGGCAATGTTGAAGGACTTTCCTGAGCCAACCGACGAACAGATTAACCACGCCATGGGCGGAAACCTGTGTCGATGCATGGCCTACGTGCGTATTCGCAAAGCGATCAAAATGGCCGCCGAAGAGATGAACACCCGCAGCAACACCGCACAGGAAACAGGAGCGGCCGCCCATGAGTAAGTTCTACCGTTATCTCAACCAGCCCGAAGGCGTTAAAACGGAAGCTAACCAAGATTCCGATGAAGGCATGCGGGTTAGTCGTCGCGGTTTTCTCATCGGTGCTGCGGGTGCGGGCTTTACGCTGGCATTTTTCCGCGCAGGCCTGAGTTTTGCGCAACCCGAAGACGTAGTTAAAGAAGGAACCTTCGAGCCCACCATCTGGTATCACATTGAGCCAGACGGTCGCATTGTAGTGAACATTGCCGAGGCCGAAATGGGTCAACATGTGGGTACCGCTCTTGCCCGCATCGTCGCCGATGAACTTGAAGCTGACTGGTCCATGGTAGAGCTCAATCATGTGGACAGTGATCCGAAATGGGGATTGATGGTGACCGGTGGCAGCTGGTCGGTCTGGGAAAACTTCACGCCGCTGAGTCAGGCCGGCGCTGCCGGACGCAAGGCCCTCATCGAAGAAGGCGCACGCTTGCTTGGCGTGAGCCCGGATCAGTGCGAAGCACGCAATAGCCAAGTTGTAGCCGGCGATCAATCCATCAGTTACGGCGACATCGTAAGCCGCGGTGACCTTAGCCGAACCTACACCGCAGACGACCTCAAGCAGATGCCCATCAAACCGGCAACCCAGCGTCGTCTGATTGGCCGCGAATCCCGGGCCTTGGATATACCCGATAAAACCGACGGAGCCAGTCGCTACGGACTGGACGCAAAAGTAGACGGTATGGTTTATGGCCGACCGCTTATTCCGCCCACCCGGTATGGCGCGACCATCAACAACATTGATGACAATGCAGCCAAATCCGTAAAAGGCTATCAACAAACCATCGTGCTGGATGATCCAACAGATACAGTCCCGGGCTGGGCCGTGGTTATTGCCGATTCGTTTCATGCCGCTAATAAAGCCGCGGAGAAAATGAAGGTAGATTGGGCCGCTGGGGATACCGCCGATGTCAGCGAACAGGACATTCTCGATCACGGTGTGAAACTGATCGAGTCTCCGGGCAAGGGCTCCATCATGCTCCCCGACGATGGCGTAGACGAAGCCTTCAACGATGCTGCGGATATCTTTGAGCAGGACTACATTACTCATACCGTTCTGCACGTACAAATGGAGCCGGTGAATGCCCTGGCCTATGAAAAAGATGGCGTTTGGGAAATTCATACCGGCAACCAGTGGCAATCCTTGATCATTCCGGTACTGGCAAAAGCATTGGGAGTAAAAGAAGATAAAGTGGTGATGCGCACCTATATGTTGGGCGGTGGTTTCGGACGCCGACTGAACGGCGATTACGCGGTACCAGCCGCCCTCGCCTCACAAAAGCTGGGCAAGCCTGTGAAGCTGGTTTTTACCCGCGAAGACGATGTTCGCTTTGATTCACCGCGCTCCGCCTCATATCAGCGCATGCGTATGGCGTTTGATGCCAATGGCAAACCGGCAGGCATGGAGCACCATGCAACGGCGGGTTGGCCCACCGAGGTGATGGCACCGTTCTTTATGCCGAAAGGAGCCAACGACGAACCCTACGACCCGTTTTCGATTCAGGGTGCGGCGCACTGGTATTCCGTTGGGCCACATCGTGTTCGCGCCATTTCCAATGATTTGGCCAATGCGACCTTTCGCCCCGGCTGGCTCAGGTCCGTCGGTTCCGGATGGATCAACTTTGCGCTCGAATCCTTTATGGACGAAGCAGCGCGGCACGCCGGTAAAGATCCTATCGATTTCCGCCTGAACCTGTTGAAAGCGGAAGGCAAGAATGCCGGTGAGGCCCCAAACTCCGTGGGGGGCGCCTCACGCCAGGCCAACGTACTGAAGCGCGTAAAAGAGCTGTCTGGCTGGGGGCAGAAATTGCCAAAAGATACGGGACTGGGCGTTGCGACGTCCTATGGCCAGGAGCGTAACATGCCCACCTGGACGGCCTGCGTGGCCAGAGTGAGCGTAAACCGGCAAACCGGCCATGTGAAGCTCGAGAAACTCACGCTGGTGACCGACGCAGGTACCGTCGTCCACCCGGATGGTGCCCGAGCACAAGTGGAAGGAGCGGCATTATGGGGCGTCAGCATGGCGTTGCACGAAGGCACTCACTATAAAAACGGCGAACCTACGGCCAAGAACCTCGACGCCTATACCCCGATGCGAATACGAGATGTTCCCGAGATGGAGCTCGAATTTGTCGAAAGTACCGAAGTGCCCGTCGGATTGGGCGAGCCGGCTACCACGGTCACCGGACCTGCAATTGCCAACGCAATACACTCGGCTATCGGCGTCCGAATTCGGGAAATCCCGATTACGCCTGCGGCGGTACGTAACGCTCTAAACGCATAACAATCGTTGACTAACGTGAAAGACAATAATGCGACGACCTTTTAAACGGCTCCGGGTACCCCCTGCTTTTGCACTGGCCCTGTGTATCGGCTTGTTCTCAGGCGGGGGTGCTTTTGCAGAAACGAAAGTGCTGATTAACAAAGACATTCCCACCCGAGATCTTGATACATCGTATCTCAATCAAATATTTGCGATGCAAACCAGACGCTGGCCGAACGGTGCCCCCATTCATGTTTTTGTTTTACCGAGCACCGATCCTCGACACAGGGAATTTGTGGTCAATCACCTGAAAAGCCAGGCCCATCAAATGGATCGTATATGGAATCGCATGCTGTTTACCGGCACAGGCAAGCCACCAACAGTCGTGAGCTCCGAACGTGACATGTATGTGAAGATTCTGAACACGCCAGGAGCAATAGGTTACGTATCGGCGGATTACCCGGTCGAAGACGTGCACGTGCTGGGAGAAAAAGAAAAATGAGAAAACATGAATTAAGCCTCACTCTGCTCTCTTTAATGATTGGCACTCAAGCCTGTGCACATGAATTTCACGAGGATATACACATACACGGGTTTGTGAATCAGGCAGCAGTGTATAGTCCTGACAACCCCTATGCAGGCACCGATGCCAACAACGGATCGGTGAAATTCCGTGAAATTGGCCTTAATGGTTATATCGAGTTCGATACCGGCTTTCGACTCGCCGGCCAAATACTCAGTCGTCAACGCGACGAATTGGATGACGGCGATGTTCGCGTAGACTTCCTGTTAGCCGACTACCTGATTTGGAGTAATCAGTATGCAGCCTTTGGGGTGCGAGCCGGGAGGGTTAAAAACAACATCGGCTTTTACAACTCAACGCGGGACATTCCTTCAGCACGGCCGGGCTACAATGTTCCGGATTCCATCTATTTTGACGCGTTTCGCGACCCTCTCCTGTCCACAGACGGGCTGAACCTGTATGGATCAGCTCTGTTATATGACAACCAGATAACGTGGGAAGCCACCCTAGGCCGCAGGGAAATCGACAGTGAAGATTTTGAGTACTTTACGTTTGGTTATCCTATCGAAGAGGCCGATGCCGATGATGTACCCATTTATCTGCTGAATATTAACGTTGTGCCCGCCGCTTTGCGGGACCTGCGTCTTGGTGCCAGTGTCGTATCGACAACCATCGAGCTTGATAACACACTCTCCGTTGCCGAAGCTCAGCAGAGAATGATGATGTCACCGCCCGGCGACGTACAAACCAACCGCTATCGTTACGTTACGGCTGCGGAATTCGAAGCTCTACTTACCACCTTCTCTGTCCAGTACAGCCTCAATGATTGGGTATTAACGTCGGAGTATCTCTACCTAGATGCCGAGTTCGAAGGTGAAATTATCGGCTCCCCCGTTCAAAGCGGAGAAACAAGTAACGGGTTCTACGTTCAGGCGGAATGGCTGCCCACAGCCCGGACAACCTGGCTGCTACGATACGAAGAGCTGAAGTTCGGCGATGGCAAGAGCGGCCTCGAATACAATCCCCATAGAAGCTACGGCAAAGGCTGGACCATTAGCAGCCGATGGAAGTTTGCTGAAGACTGGTTACTCATTGGGCAAGCGAGCTTTAACGAAGGCACGGCCTGGCTGCCTGACTTTAAAGGCATTGAAGACGAACAGCTTCAAAAGTATTGGAACTATTATGTTCTGTCACTGAACTATCAATTCTGATCAGCAGGAAGCACGATCATGTTTTTGAGCGTCAAATGGAAAGCGGTGATCTTCCTCAGCCTCGTATTTTTGGTGATAACCGGGGCTTGGGTTTCACACCATATATATAACACCCTGAACACGTATGACTCTCGCGTTGATGAAAACCGCGTAAAGCAACAACAGTTATTGATGCAATTGCTGGATGACAATTTTATGAGATTATCTCAATTGTCCCAGCTCATCGCTGAAATGCCAGCCATACAGCAAGCCGACTTTAACGAAACCCCGTCAGCCCTTGCCGACGTGCTACAACAGCAATGGAGTCAACTAAACATACACACCGGGCTCGACTTCATTGGAATATACGGCATCGATGGCACCCATGTTGCCAGTGGCTACAACCAAGCGTTATTCCAGAACACCAAAGCCCTCGAGGAAGCCATCTCAACCGCGATGAGAACCAACAGGGACAGTTCGCCGGATTCCTTCTTGTTCTGTTATACCGGTTGCTCTCAGTTCGTGGTCGAACCCTTTGTGCTAGACAGTGGTGACGAGGCTCTCATCGTTACCGCTCAAAATATGGCCGATATCATACTGCGCTTTCACCAAATATCAGGCCAGGATTTAGCCGTTCTGCTGCCACCGATCACCGAATCTTCCGAATCCGCATCACGCATACTGGATAGCTGGTGGCTCCGACTTTGGGCTGCAAGCAATTTCGAAGAATCCCTGACCCAGCTCCGTGAGATTCAGGAGCGCGCACCTTTCTCACAGATCGTTAACAACGAGTTAGAGCATAACGGCTCACGCCTATTGTTCGATAAGCTTAACCTAGCCGAATATTGGGCCTACGGGGAAAGGCCTGTGTTGCTTACGGTCAGCGACGAAACAGAGCAACATCAGCTGCTCGTCAATGCTTTAACGTCCAGCGTCGCCATTGGTCTGTTCATACTGATCATTTCCGAAATGGTGTTGCTATTCATCATGCTGACCCCGCTGCGCCGCCTTACCGCGGTTGTTCAGGCGCTTACCCTTTTACCGAAACACCAGTACCGTCAGGCATTGCAGAAGGTCGCGAAACGTCGTGTTCGTTTTCGAGACGAAGTGACCCAACTTGAAAGCAGCACCCGTTACGTCATCCGTGAGCTTGAAACTCTGCATCTTGAGGTTGAGGAAAAAAGCCTCTCACTTGAAGGTCAGATCGCGATGTTGTCACGTTCCAGGGCGTTTCTTGAGCGACTCATCGACAGTTCTCATTTGTTCATCGTCACCATGACACCCGAAAGCGAAATCCTTACCAGCAATGAGCGATTCGACAAAGAATTCAAACGCCCGCTACGCCATTTTTCCCGATTGTTTACAAACGATACGGCTACGGAAGAGTATCACCGAAAATTGGCCCACCTCCGTGAGGGGGACTGCGAAGTTATTCAGTTCGATGCCGAGTTCGTCAACGATCAGGGCGTAACCATATACTTCGATTGGACATGTTCGATCGTAGAAGATGAGAAAGGTCGGGATACCATTCTGGCCATTGGCATTGATTTGACCCAGAGGAAACGAGACGAAGAGGCTTTAGAATGGCTGGCCAATAACGACCCGCTCACCGGCATCGGTAACCGCAGGTGTTTCCAACATGATTTGCATAACCTACTCGACACGCAAAAAACCGGCGCCGTCATTTTTATCGATGTTAATCGATTCAAGCAGATTAACGACCTTTATGGTCACTCTGTCGGTGATACGGTATTAATCCAAATCGCAAACACTCTCGGTGACAGTGTAAGGTCCAGTGATTCGATTAGCCGTTTAGCCGGTGATGAATTCACCGTGATTTTGCCAAACATCGATGCCTCTCGGCTCAGTCAATTCCTTGAAAAACTGTCCCACAATCTAGCCGGTCAGGTCGTGTTGGAAAATGAAAACCGCAGCGTTGAATATAACGTGAGCATTGGTGCAGCGCTGGTCAATGAGCATGGAACCACCGAGCAAGACCTCATTGTCCACGCTGACATGGCTATGTATCAGGCGAAGAAAAAGGGAAACGGCCATTGGCAGATCTTCGACCCGGACAACAACGATCTCGCCAATTTGAGGCGCGACCATGATTTAACGTCGCTACTGAAACTAGCTCTGAAACGCAACGATCTGTTTCAGTTGAATTTCCAGCCGATCTACGCCATCGAAGAGGCCTCCGTCAGCCACTACGAAGTATTACTCCGATTAAAGGACACAGATGGAAACGCGGTATATCCCAGCGATTTCATTCCTGCGGCTGAACGTATGGGGCTCATTCGCCTGGTGGACGAATGGGTGCTAGACAGTGCGGTTGAAAAATTAGCGAAAGACCATCAAAACGGAGCCAGCTATACCTTCTCGATCAACATCTCGGCCCCTACCCTCCAGTCGGCAGATTTCCCGAAAGTTCTCTCCAGTCTACTCAAAAAACACCAGGTAGCGCCGAGATATATCGTTGTGGAACTGACGGAAACGGCATACATCGAAAATTTCCAAATGGTGCTCAGTAACCTGCAAAAGATCAGCGAAGCAGGCGTTTTGGTCGCATTGGATGACTTTGGAGTTGGATTCTCCTCTTTCAGCTATCTCAAGAAGTTGCCATTGAGTTACGTAAAGCTGGACGGGTCTTACATTCTCGATCTTGAGAAAAACCCGGACAATCAGGTGTTCGTTGAAAGCTTAACCAATATGGTCAATGCGTTCGGTATGAAAACAATTGCAGAATTTGTAGAAGACGCCGCCACGTTGAAGAAACTCCACGAACTCGGCGTGGCATACGCTCAGGGTTATTACATCGGGAAACCCTTGCCTGTTCTCGATGACATGATGACCAAAGGAAACAGCGCCAAGATTAACGCCCGTCAGGCACATACGTAAAATGGCATTGATTACCTGTCCCTGAATTATTGACTAACTGTTGCGTTTCGGGGTGCTCGAACTCTATCCTCTTTCAGCCGTTAGAGCCTCCATGAAACGCGTAACCATTCCTAAAGCCGGCGAAAGCGGCGTTCTTAATTTTGAAGAGTGTCCTGACTTGCAACCCGGTCAAAGAAAGTCGCATCGCCGTACATGCAGCAAGAATTAATTTAGCTGGCATCATGGCGCTTCAAGCGCCTCTATCAGGAAATTCCTGCCTTTCCGTTTATTGCAGAGTGACGAGGTCTCTGGAGTGATCGATTAAATTGGCTTCGGAGTCGAGCCACGACTTAAGCCACATTTGTGTTCGCTTTATCAAGATTCCGCGGGCACGCCTCACAGGTGGAGGTGCCGCAGTCTCAGATATTTGAATTCCCGATAGCCTCTCTTTTCAAAAGACGGCCGTTATTTCCCTTAATTACCTGATAGCATGGCAGGCCATCGTTATCTGCGCCGCTCAGCAGTCCTAAAATACTGTTCTGATTAATAACGCTGGCAGCGGAGTGGGCCTCGCAGCACTTGGATATTGCACAACACATTGGTGCTGAAACCATAGGCACCGCAAGCCCTGGTAAACAGGATTACCTAAAAGCGCGCGGATTGAAGCATACCATTGATTACCCTAACCACGACTGGTTTTCAGAGCCGATGCTGCTGACCGGTATGAAAGGAGCCGAACAGATTCTCGATCCGGCTGGCGTGAGAGCCACAATGCGCTTCGCTCACATTGCCGATTGGCGATGTTTGACATATCGGTAGCGTCAGGTAATAGCTTAGCCGGAAAACTCGGCGCTGGAAATCAGCCTCATTCGTCTGAACCTCTATATCCATACCAAGGTTCACACGAGTGTAGGCGGTATTATCTGCAGGATCAGGATGAAACTGGCGATCGACAGACACGAATGCCTGACCGGTTACCTCGGACAATTGGCGGTCGCTGATGGGCTCAAGCCCTGCAACCACAGCGGCAGGCCATACCAACGTAATCGCCAGCGTAGCCTTTATTGGTATGCTCATAGCCCATCCACCATAAAAACGTTTAACGGCGAAAATAAGCTGATGAGTGTCTCTGCATGCTCGCTCTTGTCTTTTATTGTGGCGAACTGAAAGAAATATTAACTTAACGTTCAGTCGATAGATGTGCGGCTGTTCATAATTCAAGCAAACAGAAATGAAAAAACCCCAGCCTCTTTCGAAGCTGGGGTTTTGGTATTAAGAGTCTGACGATGACCTACTCTCACATGGGCAAGTGCCACACTACCATCGGCGCAGGCTTGTTTCACTTCTGAGTTCGGGATGGGATCAGGTGGTTCCAAGCCGCTATGGT